>DASQDT010000259.1:0-9674 GCA_035634035.1 Pyrinomonadaceae bacterium
CGAGTCCGCCCCGCCCGAGACGGCGACGACCGCGCGCGCGCCCGCTTCGGGCCACCCGCGCCGCCTCCACTCGCGCCGCAGCGCGCCCGCGAAGGCCGAAGCTCGCGGCCGACGCGCCGCGCCGCCCGCGTCGCCGACGGCTGCGACGGCGTCGCCGAGGGCCTTGCCCGCGTCGCGGCCCGACGCGCCCGCGCGCCCGTCCCGCGTCACTTCTCTTCGTCTCGCGCCCATCCGAAAATATTTGCAACAAACACGCGCGCGGCGGTGTTTACAGTTTGCAGACCGACAACCTTCGTCCGCCTCTCGCCCGCGAGAGCGCAAAGTCAGGCCGCCCAAACCGATAATAGAACAGGAGTCACGAAATGAAGCAACGCGACGCCCACCCGCAACCCCCGCGCGCCACGCGCAAGCTCTTAATCTTCCCCGCCGCCGCGCTCGCCCTCGCCGTCGCCGCCTGCGCCGCCGTGACGGTCACGCGCACGCGCGCCCACGTCGCGACGCCGCCCGCGCCCGCCGCTGACTCGTCGGCGCAGGAGCGTTTCGAGGGCCAGTGGACGATGGAGTTCTGGCAGGGCGAGGAGAAAGTCCACGTCCAAATCAATTACAGCGACAGGAAGACCGAGGGCGGCGACCACCGGGGCTACAGCAACTGGAACATGGGCTTCACCCTGACCTTCGACCAGATTACGGGACTGACGCGCGAGCAGGTCGCCTCGCCCGCGGGCGCGCCCGTCCGCTTCCAACTCAAGCGCGACGCCGGCACGCTCGACTGCGAGGGCTGGTTCCGCAACGGCAAGGGCTCGGGCCACTACACCTTCGTGCGCAACCCGGCCTTCGCCGCCGAGCTGCGCCGGCAGGGCGTCACGGGCGACCCGACGGAGAAAGACCTCTTCTCGCTCGCGATGAGCGACGTCGGCTTCGCCTACTTGGACGAGCTGCGCTCGCAAGGCTACGAGCGGCCGACCGTCCAGCAGCTCGTCCGCATGGCGCACCACGGCGTCCGCCTCGACTACATCCGCGGGCTCAAGTCGTACGGCTACAAGCTCGACTCGCTCGACGCGCTCGTGCGGATGCGCGACCACGGCGTCACGCTCGGCTACATCAAGGAGCTTCAGGAGGCCGGCTTCGGCCGACTCACGCCCGAGCAACTCGTCCGCACGCGCGACCACGGCGTCAGCGCCTCGTTCCTGCGCGAGATTAAGGCCGAGGGCTACGACGTGACGCAGCTCGAAGAGCTCATCCGCCTGCGCGACCACGGCGTCAGCGTCTCCTTCATCCGCGAGCTGCGCGCCGAGGGCTACCAGAAGCTTCCGCTTCAGCAGCTCGTGCGCCTCCGCGACCACGGCGTCTCGGTCTCCTTCATACGCGAGATGAAGGCGCTCGGCTACACGGGGCTTTCGGTCGAAGAGCTCGTCCGCCTGCGCAACCACGGCGTCACAGCCTCCTTCGTCCGCCGCGTTCAGGGCGAGCGCAACGACCGGCCGAGCGTCGAAGAGCTCATCCGCCTGCGCAACCACGGCCACTGAAGCCGACGGCAAAAGTTAAAAGGCGAAAGGACGAGGGGCACGATGGCCCTCGTCCTTTCGCCTTTTTGCCTTTTTACTTTTTCCTTACTCAGCCGACGACCATCGTGCCCGTGCCCTCGTCGGTGAAGACTTCGGAGAGGAGCGCGTTGCGCGCGGAGCCTTTGATGATGTGGGCCGAGCGGACGCCGCGCTCCAAAAGCTCGGCGATGGATTGGAGCTTCGGAATCATGCCGCCGGTGGCCGCGCCGTCGCGGACGAGCGCGCGCGCCTCGGCGGCCGTCAGTCGCGAGAGCTTCGTCGCGGGGTCGCCCGCGCGCAGGTGGATGCCGTCCACGTCCGAGAGCATGATGAGCTTTTCGGCTTCGAGTCGCACGGCGATCTCGGCGGCGACCGTGTCGGCGTTGATGTTAAAGACGCTGCCCTCCGCGTCCGCGCCGAGCGAGGAGATGACGGGCAGGTAGTCGTGTTCGAGCAGGACTCGAATCAAACGGTCGTCAACCTCGATGATGTCGCCGACGTGCCCGAAGTCGACCTCGCGGCTCTCGCCCGTCTCGCGGTTCAGGACTTCGCGCGGCGGCCGGCGCGCGGCGTGGATGATGTTGGCGTCGACGCCCGACAGCCCGACGGCCTCGACGCCTCGCAGGCGGAGCGCGGCCAAGATGTCCGTGTTGATTTTGCCGGCGAAGATCATCTTCGCCATGTCGAGCGTCGCGTCGTCGGTGACGCGCCGCCCGTCAATTATCGTCTGCTCGTGGCCGAGCAGCGCGGCCAGCTCGGTCAACTGCTTGCCGCCGCCGTGGACGACCGCGATGCGGATGCCGACCTGATGGAGCAGCGCCAGCTCCTCGGCCAGAGAGACGAGCTGCTCGCGCTCCTCCGTCACCTTGCCCGAGAGTTTGACGACGAAGGTCTTGCCCTTGAAGCGCCGGATGTAGGGCAGCGCCTCGCGCAGCAAATCGAGTCTCTCCCGGCTCATCGCTCGCCACCCAACAGCTCGGCCATCACCGCCTTCTGCGCGTGCAGCCGGTTCTCGGCCTCGTCTATGACGACCGAGGCGGGCGAGTCGATGACGGCGTCGCCGACGATGACGTTGCGGCGGACGGGCAGACAGTGCATGAAAATTCCCGCGTCAGTCCGGCCCATCTTCCCTTCGTCCACCGTCCAGAGCCCTCGGTACTGCGCGCGCTCCTCGATGTCCTCGTCCGCGTCGCCGTAAAAATGCCGACTCCCCCAACTCTTCGCGTAGACGACCTGCGCGCCGTCGAAGGCTTCGTCGGCGTCGTTCGTCAGCTCGACGCGCCCGCCCGCGTCGAAGGCGCGGCGGTTGATTTCGCGCACGAGGTCTTCGTCCAGCTCGTAGCCGGGCGGGTGCGCGATTACGAGGTCGTGGCCCATCTGCGCGGCGGCGAGCGCGAAGCTGTTGGGCACGGCCATCGGCAGAGGCTTCGGGTGCCACGCCCACGTCAGGAGAACTCGCTTGCGCCCCGCGCCCAACTTCTCGCGCACCGTCATCATGTCGGCCAGAGCCTGACACGGGTGGTGCATCGCGGATTCGAGGTTGATGACGGGCACCTCGGAATACTTCGCGAAGGCCGCGAGCACGGGGTCTTGCCTCTCCTCCTTCCAGTCGCGGAGCGCGGCGAAGGTGCGGACGCCTATTGCCGCGCAGTAGCGGCCGAGGACGCGCACGAACTCGGCGACGTGCTCGGTCTTGTCCGCGTCCATCACCGCGCCGTCGCGGTGCTCCAGAGTCCAACTCGACCCGCCCGGCTCAAGGACGACGGCGTTGCCGCCCAACTCGTAGACGCCGACCTGCATCGAGGCGCGCGTGCGGAGCGAGGGGTTGAAGAAGACGAGCGCGACGGAGCGGCCCGCGAGCGTGCGCGACGCGTCCTCGCCGCGCTTGAAACGCGCGGCGGATTCGATGAGGGCTTCAAGCTCCTCGCGCGTAAAGTCGGCCGTCGAAAGAAAGTGTCTCATCCTTGTAGCTCGCGCAAACTCTCGCCGAGCGCCGCGACGAAGAAGTCGGCCTCTTCGACTGTCAGGCAGAGCGGCGGAAGAAGTCTGAGCACGCGCGCGTCGCTCGACGTGCCCGTGATGACGTTGCGCCGGAGCAGAGACTTCTGCACGCCGGCCGCCGACGCCTCGACGAACTCGACGCCGAGCAGAAGCCCGCGCCCGCGCAAACGGGCGACGCCCTGAACGTCGTCCAGACGCCCTCTCAAGTGGCGCTCGACGCGCCGCGCGTTCTCGACCATCGCGTCCGACTCAATCGCTTCGAGCGTCGCCTCGACGGCCGCCATCGCGAGCATCCCGCCGCCGAAGGTCGTCCCCAAGTCGTTCTCTTTCACGGCCGCCGCCACGCCCCCGCCGACGAGGCACGCGCCGACGGGGACGCCGCTCCCCAGAGCCTTCGCGAGCGTGACGATGTCGGGCACGACGCGCGCGCCCGCCTCGCTCCCGGCGAAGAACCACTCGCCCGTCCGGCCCACGCCCGTCTGCACCTCGTCGTAAATCAAAAGCATCCCGCGCTCGTCGCACAGACGCCGGAGCGCGGCGAAGAACTCGGGCGCGGCCTCGCGCACGCCGGCCATCGACTGAATCGGCTCAAGCATCACGGCCGCGACCGCCTCGCCCGCGAGCTTTTCGACCGACCCGATATCTCCGAACTCCGCGCACAGGTGGCCGGGCACGTTCGGCCTTCCGAGCTCGCGGTACTTGCCGAGGAAGGTCGCGCTGATGGAATCGGCCGTGCGGCCGTGGAAGCCGCCCGCGAAGGTGATGACTTGCTCGCGCCCGGTCTTGAGGCGCGCGAGACGCATGGCGTTCTCGTTGGCCTCCGTGCCCGAGTTGCAGAAGAAGACTTTGCCCAAACCTTCGGGCGCGACGCGCGCCAGCTTCTCGGCCGCGCGCGCGCGCACGTCCGAGTAGACGAGGTTTGAATAAAAGAGCAGTTGTTCGGCCTGCGCCTTGACGGCGGCGACGACGCGCGGGTGACAGTGGCCCGTCGCCGCGACGGCGTGGCCGCCGTAGAGGTCTAGGTAACGCGCGCCGTCGCTCGTCTCGACCCAACAGCCGCGCCCGCGCTCGACGGCGAAAGGAAACTTCTTGTACGTCGCGAGCTGGAACTCGTCCTCGCGCGCCGCGACCGACTCGAACGTGAGCGCCGCCCCCGTGGTCATGGATTCCCCCCGGCCCACATGAGGCCCGTCGTCTCTTCGAGTCCGAACATCAAATTCATGTTCTGGACGGCCTGACCGGCCGCGCCCTTGACGAGGTTGTCTATCGCCGAGAAGACGACGAGCTGCCGCCCGCGCGCGGCGAAACCGATGTCGCAGAAGTTGGAGTTCTTCACCCAGTTGATGTCGGGCGAGCCTTCGACGAGGCGGACGAAGAAGCTGCCGGCGTAGAAGTCCGCGAAAAGCTGTCGCGCGTCGTCGGCCGTCAACTCTTGCCGCGTCTCGGCGTAGACGCTCGCGAAGATGCCGCGCGAGACCGGGAGCGAGTGCGTCATGAACACGAGCTCGCTCGCCCAGTCGCCGGCCGCGCGCAAGGTCTGCTCGATCTCGGGGACGTGTTGGTGCGTGAACGGCTTGTAGGCGTAGAACGAGTTCGCGCGCTGCGGGTGGTGCGTGTTGGCGGCGGGCTTCGCGCCCGAGCCCGACGAGCCGGTCTTGGCGTCGACGACGACGCGGCCCACGAGGTGTCCGCCCGCGACGAGCGGCGCGAGCGCGAGCGCCGTGGCGGTGGCGAAGCAGCCGGGGTTGCTGACGAGGCGCGCGCCGCGAATCTTCTCGCGGTTCAGCTCCGTCAGCCCGTAGACGAACTCGCGCTGCAACTCCGCTGCCGTGTGCTCGCGCCCGTAGGCCGAGGCGAACTCCGAAGCGTCGTCGAGGCGGAAGTCGCCCGAGAGGTCGACGACCTTCAATTTCGGCGGCAGACGCGGCGCGACTTCGAGCGCCTGACCGTGCGGGAGCGCGAGGAAGAGGCAGTCGAGCCGTTCAAGCTCGCGCAAATCTTCGGGCGCGCGCGCGAACTCAAGCGCGGTGAAGCCGCGGAGGTTCTTGTGAACCTCGCCGACCGACTTTCCCGCGTGCTCGTTGGCGGTGACGAAGGCGACTTCCGCGTTCGGATGAAAAAGTAGGACGCGCAGAAGCTCCGCGCCGCCGTAGCCCGAGCCGCCGAAGATGCCGACCTTGATTCGCTCCTTCATCACGTAGCCTTCGCCCTTCAGGCCGCGACCCGCTCGCCCTCGGCCCTCTCTTCAACTCGGCTTTCGACCTTCGCCCTGACCACCTCGAACAGTCGCGCGCCGTCGCGCCGCGCGTTCGCCGCCGGGACGCCCAGCTCGCTCTCGACGTACTCCTCGCCCATCCGCGAATCAGTCACCGAGCCCGCGACCAAGTCGACCTCCATCCCGCGCCGCCGGAACAGCTCGATGCCGCCCCACGCGCCGACGTAGTCGGACGCGCAGAAGACGAGTGCCGCCGTCGCCGCGCGCAGCTCGTCGTCCTCGAAGATCGACTCGACCGAGTAGCCGCCGAGGATGCCGTCGCCGAGTTCGACGACGACGAGGTCGGGCGACGCCTCGTTGAGCCGCGCCAAGACGGCCTTCGCGACGGGCGCGAGGTCGCCGACGCCGACGGTCGAGGGCAGGCCGGCGTCGAGGAAGCTGGCCGTCGCGATTGCGCCGTGGTCGGCCATGTTGAGCGTGTCGCGCAAACACGCGACGCCCGAGAGCTTCGCCGCCGCGACGCGCAGGCCCGCGCGCGTCGCGCGCCGCACGACCTCGGCCGCCGCGAAGGTCTTGCCGCTGTTCATGCACGCGCCCGCGACGACGACGAGCGGCGCGGTCTCGCCCAGACGCTCGCGCAGGGGCAGCGCGGCGTCCTTGATGTTGCGCGCGCGCGAGTCCTCGTCGTAGACGAAGCCGATGACCTCGACCTCGATGGCGTCGCTCAGGGAGGAGTGGTGGCCCGTGCAGCGGCCGATGACGCCGCCCATGTTCAGAAGGTGCAGGCGGTCGCCCGCCTTGACGGTCTCGGGCACGTCGCCGACGAAGCCTTTGAGCGCGCGCCGGCAGCCCAAGACGCCCGCGACCACGTCGCCGGGGTTAATCTTGGCGAGACGGCCCGAGGGCAGTTCGAGCTGCCCGTAGGTCGCGCTGTCGGTGAGCGCGCGGACGACGACCGCGTCGCCCACGCGCGCGCGGCGCTCCGCGCCCGCGACCGCCAGCACCTTCGCCAACCCGAGCGGCGACGTGGCCGACCCCGTCTTGTCGACCTCGACCACCAACACCTCTGTGCCCCACGTCTGTTCCATCTTCGTCCTCCCCGCTACCTGTTCGCCGCGCGCGTCCGCAGGCGCAGCGCGTTGAGCTTGATGAAGCCCTCGGCGTCGCGCTGGTCGTAGACGTTGTCGGCCTCGAACGTCGCGAGCCGCTCGCTGTAGAGCGAGTTGGGCGAGCGGCGGCCGACGACCGTCACGCCGCCGCGGTAGAGCTTGAGCCGCACGTCGCCCGTCACCGCCGCCTGCGTCTCGTCAATCGTCCGCCGCATCAGCTCCGACTCGGGCGCGAACCAGAACCCGTAGTAGACGCTCTCGGCGAACTTCAGACTCATCTGGTCGCGCAGCCGCATCACCTCTCTGTCCATCGTGATGGATTCGAGCGCGCGGTGCGCCGCGTGCAGGATCGTCACGCCCGGCGTCTCGTAGACGCCGCGCGACTTCATCCCGACGAAGCGGTTCTCCACCAAGTCGACGCGCCCGACGCCGTGCGCGCCGCCCACGCGGTTCAACTCCGCGAGCAGCGCGACCGCGCCCATCCGCTCGCCGTTAATCGAGACGGGCGCGCCGCGCTCGAAGCCTATCTCGACGTACTGCGCCTCGGCCGACGCCTCCTCGGGCGCTTTCGTCAGCTGGAAGATGTCGGCGGGCGGCTCCGCCCACGGGTCTTCGAGGATGCCGCCCTCGTAGGAGACGTGCATCAGGTTGCGGTCGGTCGAGTAGGGCTTCGCGTGCGTCGCCGTCACCGGGATGTTGTTCCGCTCGGCGTAGGCCATCAGGTCGCTGCGCCCCTTGAACTCCCACTCGCGCCACGGCGCGACGACCTCGATCGACGGTTCGAGCGCGTAGTAGGTCAGCTCGAAACGCACTTGGTCGTTGCCCTTGCCCGTCGCCCCGTGCGCGACGGCGTCCGCGCCCTCGACGCGCGCGATCTCGATCTGCCGCTTCGCGATGACGGGCCGCGCCAGAGATGTGCCGAGCAGGTAGACGCCCTCGTAGACGGCGTTCGCCTTGACGGCCGGCCAGACGTAGTCCTGCACGAACTCCTGCCGCAGGTCTTCGACGTAGAGCTTCGACGCGCCGGTGCGTTCGGCCTTCTCGGCCAAGCCTTCGAGCTCCTCGCCCTGACCCACGTCGGCGCAGTAGCAGACGACCTCGCAGCCGTAACTCGCGCGCAGCCAGTGGAGCATGACCGACGTGTCCAAGCCGCCCGAGTAGGCCAGCACGACCTTCTTTATCTCTCGCTTCGGCAACTCGCCCCCCTTCACCCGAACAGCTCCCAGACTTTTTTCATCGCCGCCCGCTGCGCCTTGCGGCCCGCCGAGGCGATGAAGACCGTGTCCTCGCCGGCCAGCGTGCCGACGATCTCGGGGATGTGCGCGCGGTCGATCTCGACCGCCACCGCCGAGGCCAGCCCCGGCTCGCACTTGGCGACGACGAGCACGTCGCCCGCCGCGTCCAGACTCAGCAGCCCGCGCGCCGCCGCCCCGCCCTCCGCGTGCGGCACGGCGTAGACGCCGTGGCTCTTGACGACGCCGAGCTCGACCAGATCGCGCGAGACGCTCGACTGCGTGGCCGCCACCCCGGCGCGCTCCAGCTGGCGCGTCAGCTCGCGCTGCGTCCCGATGCGCCGCGCCCTGATTAAGTTCAGAATCTTGTCCTGCCGCTTGCGCTTTTCCATCACGCCTCTCATGCATCAGATTTGCATAAGTAATGCATAGATGCATAAACTAACACCTTAGATGCAGGACGGCAACCCGCGGGCCCGTTTTTTTCGGGCGGGATTTTCTGGGCCGTTTGGGCTAGACTCAGGCGTCTTTAACGTGAGGAGGGGCGCCAGACGCGATGTCGGACGCGAAAAATCTCTGGGGCGGAAGGTTCACCGGCGCGACCGACGAGGGCTTCGCGCGCTTCAACCGCTCGTTCGGCCTCGACCGCCGCCTGTTCGAGGCCGACGTGCGCGCCAGCCTCGCGCACGCCGAAGGCTTGCGAGGTGCGGGCGTGCTCGACGCGGAGGAGGCGCGGCGCATCGACGAGGGCCTGCGCTCGCTCCTCGCGCGCTTCCGCGAGGAGGGCGCGCGATTCTTCGAAGAGGACGCGGCGGCCGAGGACGTGCACTCGTTCATCGAGTCGCGCCTCGTCGCCGTCGCGGGCGACGCCGGCCGCAAGCTCCACACGGGCCGCAGCCGCAACGACCAAGTCGCCACGGCCCTCCGCCTCTGGCTGCGCGACGAAATCGACGCCGCCTCGGACGCCCTGCGCGGCGTGCAGGCCGCGCTCCTCGACCTCGCCGGGCGGCACTCGGACGCGGTGCTGCCCGGCTACACGCACCTGCAACGCGCGCAGCCGGTGCTCTGGGCTCACTGGTGTCTCGCCTACTTCGAGATGCTCGCGCGCGACCGCGAGCGGATGAGTGACGTGCGGCGGCGCACGAACGTCCTGCCGCTCGGCTCGGCCGCGCTCGCCGGGACGAGCTACGCCGTCGACCGCTCCGAGACGGCCCGCGCGCTCGGGTTCGACTCGGTCACGCGCAACAGCCTCGACGCCGTCAGCGACCGCGACTTCTGCGTCGAGTTCGCGGCGGCCGCCTCGCTCGCGATGGCGCACCTGTCGCGCCTCGCCGAAGACCTCATCATCTACGCCTCGGCCGAGTTCGGCTTCGTCGAGTTGTCGGACGCCGTCGCCACCGGCTCAAGCCTGATGCCGCAGAAGAAGAACCCGGACGCGCTCGAACTCGTGCGCGGCAAGGCGGGCCGCGTCTTCGGCCGTCTGGTCTCGCTGCTCGCGACCGTCAAGGGTCTCCCGCTCACCTACAACAAGGACTTGCAGGAGGACAAGGAGGCCGTCTTCGACGCGGCCGAC
>DASQDT010000260.1:0-5289 GCA_035634035.1 Pyrinomonadaceae bacterium
GAGTTCGGCGGCGCGCGCCGGGTCTTCGTGGAGCGAGAGTATGCCTTCGGCGAGCGCGGCCGGGTCGTCGGGCGCGACGAGCAGGCCGCCGCCCGTGCGCTCCACGATCTCGGTGAACGTGCCGCGACGCGGTTGGACGACGGGCACGCCGCAGGCCATCGCTTCGATTAGGGAGATTCCCTTCGGCTCGTCGTAGGTGGCGGGCACGGAGAGCACGTCGAGCGTGCGCAGGAATTCAATCTTCCGCGCGCGGTCGAGGACGCCGCGGTAGTTGAACTCCGCGCCGAAGCCGCGCTCATTCAAAGTGCGCTTGACCGACGCCAAGTAGCTCTCGTGCTCCGCGCCCATGTAGCCGGCCGCTTCGAGTCGCGTGCCGGCGGGCAGACGCCCCGACTCGCGCGCTCGCGCGTAAGCCTCGGCCAAGACGTGCAGACCTTTTTCGGGAGCGACGCGCGCGAAGAAGCCGACCGTGTAAGGCCGCCGCCCGGATGAGTCGCCTTCGTTCGTCTTTCGCGGCTCGAAGCCCTGCGGGTTGATGCCGAGCGGGACGACGCGCATCTTCTCGGCCGGGATTCCGAGGTAGCCGGGCATGAAGCGCGCGTAGTACTCGCTGACGGGCAAGAACAAATCGACGTGCCTGACGCTCGCGCGGATGAGCTCAATCGACTGCGTGCGGAAAGGCTCTTGCAGGTTGTCGAGAAACAAGTCCTCGCCCTGAAGCGTGCAGCAGACGGGGCGTCCGAGAGCCTCCTTGAGCGGCTCCGCCAGAGCGATGAGGAGCGTGTAAGGCAAGTTGATCACGTCGGGCGCTTCTTCCGTCGCGAGCCACTCGACGAGCTTGCGCAGCTCCTTGCGCTGGTTCCCGTCCTCGCCGCGCAGCATCGAGACGGTCATCTCACCGAGCATCCGCGGGTCGGTCTTAATCGAGCGGCGCGTGGCGAGCTTGAGCATCAGCGCCGAGTCCCACAGGCGGTCGAGCCACGCCGGGGTCTTGCGGAAGAAGGGCACGTGCTGTTCGAGGTAGACGCTGATGCCGCCGAAGAAGACGCGGCCGCTGCTCACGTTCGGCTCGTCGGTCAGGGTCGGCGTGTACATCGGCAGCAGCACCACGTCGTGACCGCGCGCCATCAACTCCGTCGCCAGAGCGTTGTCGCGCAGGCAACTGCCGCAGTACATATTCGCCGCGCCGGCCGTGATGTAGAGAATCTTCATCGCCGACACTCTCACGCGCCCGACGCGGCGACGCGCTGCAGCGCGCGTCGCGCGTAGAGGTGCTCGAAGAGGTTGCCCTCGTGCGGCTGATCCCAAGCGATGCGCATGGTCGAGACCGGGCCGATGTTGAGCCGGTCGACGAGCGGCGACGAGACGAGGCGGCGTACCAACTCGGCGTCCTCCGTGATCGCCGTGACGACGAGCGACGGCCCGAGCGCCTCGGGAATCTCTTCGGGCCTCACCTCGACGACGCTCGCGAACGGGAACAGGAACTCGCGGTTGGCGAGCGGGTGCGACTTCGAGTCGCAGCGCACGACCGTCGGCAGAAGGTAGGTGCAGCCGTCGCGCTCGACGAGACGCTCTTGAGAGCCGCGCCTCGTGGCCGTCACGTCGCGCGCGCTTCGGTCGGCGCCGAGCGCGCCCTCGATGGTCGCGTTGATGGAGGCGGCGACGCGCGGCTCGACGAAGGGCGCGAGCGTCGCCTCGGGGTCGTCGGCCGCGCGCGGGACGATCTTCGACAGACGCTCGGCCAGAGCCTCGGCGATCTCGTCGGCGTGCCGCGTCACCCACACGCCCGAGGCGTTGACGCACGAGCGGCCGCCGTTCTCCGCGACCGACGCGACCATCACGTCCAGATGCTTCTCCCACTCGTCCGCGCAGTCGTCGCCCAAGACGACTTTGCTGAGGCCCGGCCCGTGAATCTCGACGCGCGGGTCTGACTTCCACTGCGAGGTGGTCGAGGAGTCGCCGAAGACCATGCCGCGTCCGGCGCGGCGCAGGATTTCGGCCGCGCCCGCGTGGTCGGTCGGGTAGTAGCCGAACGCCTCGCGCGGCGCTCCGGCGCGCACGAACGCCTGAATCAGGCGGTACGGCGTCCACGGCTCAGCGCCGCCGGGCTTTAAGACGAGCGGGACTTTGAGCGCGACGGCCGGAACCCAAAGGCCGTGGACGCCCGGCGAGTTGCTCGGCAGGACGACGCCGAGCGACGCGCCGCGCGGGAAGAAGCTGACGGCGTGGCCCGCGTGCTCGCCGTAGCCGCGGTCGAGAATCGAGAGGTCGAGGCCGCGGGTGAGTCCGCCCAAGACGGCCGCCATGTTTTCGAGCACGCCGGCGACGCGCGCCATGTTGCGCCGCGCGAGCGCGTGCGGCAGTCCCGTCGTCGCCGAGACCTGCCGGACGTAGTCGTCGGGCGTCTGACCGTCGTCGCCGACGGGCAGCTCGTCTTCGAGGAAGTGGCGCGCGGCGCGGGCCGAGATGTCGAGCAGCTCGGCGACGGTGAATCGTTCGAGCGCGCGGCGCGCCGTCTCTTGGTCGAGGAGGTCGCGGCGGACGAGCCCCGTGTTGGCCTGACTGATTTCGACGAACGGCTCGCGCGTCCGGTGGTGCGCGGCGCGCGCGACGTCGAGGCTCCGGTACGGCTCGCCCCTGCGCAGGATGGGAATGTGTAGCATATGCGAAATTAGTAGACGCCCTCGACGACGTTCGCTTGCAGGCGCGAGAAGGGGCGGACGTTGCGCACGCCGTCCCACGGGTACTCGTCGCACGGCGGCTCGCGCTCGGCCTCGTCGCGCTCAAGGAAGCGCGGCATGAAGAACTCTTTCGTCAGAGTCGTCAGGCGCACGCGCCCCGTCCGGCCGTACTCGACGACGCGGTCGGGCTCGTCCGGGTCAACGACTTCGACGCCCGCGCGCGGCGACGGCGGGTAGTAGATGATGTCGAACGGGTCTTCGGGCCGGCGGCGCGGCTTGTGCACGGCGAGGCCCATCAGGGTGTTGCCGTAGGTCGGCGCGAAGTAGACGCCGTCCAGAAGTTCCTCGACGGCGAAGCGGTGGAACTGCGGCGTCATCTCCGTCCCGCCGCAGAAGACGCCCTTGATGCCCGCCTTCCTGAGCGAGATCTTCTCGCACAAGGCTTCCAACAGCTTCGGCGTCGTGAACAGGCACTTGATGTTCTCGTGCGCGCGCAGGAGCGTCAGCCCCTGCTCGACGACGTGCTGCTTGTAAAGCTCGGCCTGACGCGCCTCGCCCATCTTGAGGAGCTTGACGACCCAGCGCGGGTCTAAATCGACGGCGAAGCAGATGCCGCCGCGGTGCTGCGCGAGGTGTTCGACGGCGAGCCGGAGGCGGCGCGGCCCCGTCGGGCCTAAGGAGAGCCAGTCGGCGCCCTTCGGGAAGAACTCGTCGGGCAGGGTCTCGCTGAACATCTCGTAGTCGATGCGGAAGTCTTCGCTGCTGATGCGCGACTTGGGGACGCCCGTCGAGCCCCCGGTCTCGAAGACGTAGACGGGCTTGCCCGCGAGGCCGCGCGGAACCCACCGGCGCACCGGCCCCCCGCGCAGCCACTCGTCCTGAAAGAAGCCGAAGCGCGCGAGGTCGTCGTAAGTCCGAACGTCGCGGCGCGGGTCGAAGTCGAGCGTGCGCGCGTGTTCGAGCCAGAAGGGCGTGCCGGTCTCGGGCGAGAAGTGCCACGCGACGACCTCGCGCACCCACGCGTCGAGCGCCGCCCGCGATTGTTCAATTCTTGTCTGCAACGTCGCCTGCAACAAGTCACCTCCTCGGCCCGTCGGCTCGGAATTTGGAGCTTACCCGCGGCCCACTTTTCCGCACAACCCCGCGCGCCCAAGAATACGACGTGCCCGTGTAAAAAGTTATTTACAAGAGTGGCCGCCGAGGGTCGCCCCTCTTCACCTGACGAGTGACGAGCCGACGAGGAGGATGAGGAAGCAGCCGACGAAGAGGACGGCGAGGCCGGCGACGCACGCGCCCACGACCGCCAGCGGCGCGGCGGCCCACATCGACCAGTTCGCCGCGCGCGCCAGAGCCTTCGCGCCCCAGCCGCTTGCGACGGCGGCGACGAGGGCGCACAAGATGGCGAGCGCGGTGTAGGCCGCGATCAGCGGCGACGCCTGCCTCTCGCTGAAGCCGTTGAGCGCGAGCAGCATGAAGAAGAAGCCGACCGCGCTCGCCGCGACCATCAAGAGCGCCGTGACCGTCCCGACCGCGAAAGATTGAACCATCGTCCCCCTACCTCCCTCGAACCCGCGTTTAAAAAACTAACGCGACGGCGCGCGTCATCCGGCCTTCAGCTCCGCGGCCACCATCGCGTTGACCCTCTCCGACAACTCTCGTATCTCCTCGTCCGTCCGCAGGCCCTCGGTCTCGACGTGCGGGAGCAGAACCATCTCAAGTGTTCCGGGTCGCGCGCGTCCCGTCCCCTTCCCCATCAACTCGTCCGTGTGCTTGATGGCGACGGGCACGACGGGCGCGCCGGCCTCGGCCGCCATGTAGAACGCGCCCTTCTTGAACGGGAGCAGTTGGCGCGGCCGCGCGCGCGTGCCCTCGGCGAAGACGCCGAACGAGACGCCGCGGCGCAGACGGTCGGTCGCCGCCTTCATCGTCTCGATGGCGCGCGCGCGGTTCGAGCGGTCGATGGCGAGGATGTTGACGTAGCCCATGCCGTAGCCGAGGATGGGCACTTTCAGAACTTCCTTCTTCGCGATCATGCCGATGCGCCGCCCGAGGTGGGCGAAGAGCGTCGCCGTGTCGAGGAACGAGCGGTGGTTGGCGACGAAGACGTAAGAGCGCCGCGGGTCGAGTCGTTCACGCCCCTTCACCCGAACCTTCACGCCGCTCAAGATGAGCCACGCGCGCGCCCCGAACAGGGCCCACGGGTAGACCCACTCGCGCCGCCGAGCGAGGTACGCGATGAGAATCGCGGGCGGGCCGAAGACGAGCAGCAGCAGGCCCGCGGCCGCGAGCGACCACCAGAGCCAGAGCTTCCCGGTGAGCGCCGCGAGGCCGCCGCTTGTGCTAGACTCGGCGGCGGGCGCGCCCCGCTCATCCCTGTCCAATTCAGTTGAAAGGCCGTCTCCGTGCATCAAGCTCTACCTCGCCTCTCGGCGCTCGTGCTGCCCCTGCTACTCGCGGCCGCGCCGCACTTCGACGCCTCCGCGCAGACCGTGCAACGACGCGACGCCGCGCGCGCGCGGCCGTCCGCGACGACCCGGCCGCCCTCGCCGCAGTCCGTCCTCAAATTCACGCCCGGCGACGACCGGCGCGTCGCCGACTGGACGCAAAT
>DASQDT010000261.1:0-29898 GCA_035634035.1 Pyrinomonadaceae bacterium
GCGCGGCCCCTTTTTTAGACTCTCGACCTTCCGCCCTCAACCTCCCGTAAGTCCTTCATTTTTCATACTTCCGCCCTCACCCTGCCGCTGTGGCAAGCGGGTTGCTTGAGTACCTACGAAACACACGGAGTTGATACGGAAACCGTACACTCTAAAAATTTTAATCGACGAACAATTAGGAGGCACAGGAGAATGGCGGAAAACACTGGCGCTACGACAGGACGCTCACGCATGGTTACGGGACTCTTCAGAGACCGCGAGAGCGCCGAGCGCGCTTACGGCTCGCTCAACACCCGCGGCTACAGCAACGACGACTTCAACATGGTGATGTCTGACGACACCCGCAAGAAGTATTTCTCTGACGACGACGACGACGACAACAAGTCCGAACTCGACACGAAGGCTTGGGAGGGCGCGGGCAAGGGCGCGGCCATCGGCGGCACGGTCGGCGCGACGCTCGCGGCCATCGCGGCCATCGGGACGAGCGTGGCCCTGCCCGGCGTCGGCCTGCTCATCGCCGGGCCGATCGCGGCCGGCATCGCGGGCGCGGGCGCGGGCGGCGCGACCGGCGGCCTCATCGGCGCGCTCATCGGCTCCGGCATCCCGGAGGATCGCGCGAAGCAGTACGACGAGGGCGTCCGCTCGGGCGGCATCCTGATGGGCGTCAACGCGCGCTCGGACGAGGACGCCGAGTACTTCGAGAGCGAGTGGCGCAACAACCGCGGCGAGCAGGTCTACCGCTAAGCTCTAAACTCTCGGGGCGCGCGGGCGTGTTCAATCACCCCGCGCGCCCGAAGCTCGTCTAATCGTTTACCGGAGGGATAGTGAATGAGACGGATACAGACTCTCCTCGCGGCGTCGGCGCTGGCCGCGTCGCTCGCGGCCTGCGGCGGCGACTCGCACACGAACACGAACAACGCGAACGCCAACACGAACCGCGCGAACGCGAACGCTAACGCGAACTCGAACGGCGCCGTCACGACGAACGCCAACGTCCCGCAGAACGCCAACACGGCGCCGTCGAATCAGGCGGTCGTCACCAACAACAACGGCAACCAGAACACGTCGGGCGTGTCGGGCCTGAACGGCAACGCGAACAAGTCGAACTCGAACTCGAACAACGCGAACAACCGCAACACGAACCGATAAAGACGCGCGCGCCCGCCTAAGTTTCCTTGACGGGCGCGCGGGGAGGCGTCAAAATCAACCTCCCCTGTGACTGCGTTACTTTTGGACGGGAGGCCGCCGCGCGTATTTTGAGGCACGCGCGGCGGCTTTTCGTTTTACGCTCAGAAACTGAAGCGCAGTTGCAGCTCGACGCGCCGGTTGCCGGCCGTGTCCCCGCCCCCGCCGCCGCCGCCGCGCCCGAAGCGCCCGGCCGTCGTCACCGACTGGCCGAAGAGCGGCGAGCTGAGGTTTCCGACCGGCGTCCCCTCGTTCGTGCTGTTGAGAAGGTTCTGCACGTTGACCGAGAACGTCAGCCCGTAGCGACGGTTCACGGCCTCGCCGCCTTCACCGCCACCTCTGCCGCCTCTGCCGCCTCCGCCGCGACGGCCTCCGCCGCCACCGCCACCTCGTCGGCCGCCGCCGCCGCGTCCCCCGCCTCCGCCTCCGCCGCCCTCGACCACGTCGCCGAAGCCGATGGTCTTACTCGCGCGCAGATTCAGGTTGAAGAAGGACGGGCCCGTGCCGAAGTTTCGCGGGATGATCTGCTGGCCGGGCGACGGCGTCACGTCGAACGCGCCGAAGGGCGTCACGCGCACGCCCGCGTCCGCGAGGTCGGTCGCAAACGCCGGCCGCTCCGTGAAGAGAGCGTCGCCGTTGAGGTCGCGGCCGACGGTGATGTTGAAGGGGCGGCCCGACGTGGCGATGAAGATGGGGTTTAAGCGCACGCCCCACGGCAGCGCGTTTATCGTCCCGAAGAGCGTGAAGCGGTGGCGTATGTCTTGGAGCGAGCGGCCGTACTCGCCCGAGAGGTCGTACTGGTTAACGGGGAAAGTGTTCGGCCCGTCGGTGTCGCTGCGCGCGCGGTTCCAAATGTAGTTCGCGGAGAACGAGTAGCGCCGGCTGAAGCGGTTGTTGAAGTTGACGATGAGTTGCTGCTGGTTGAAGCGCCCGCTCGACTCGTACTGGAAGACGTTGCCCACGCCGGCGAGGGGGCGCGCGCCCGTGCCCGGCAGCGGCGCGTTGACGTTGCGCGAGCGCAGGACGTGGAGCGTGCGCGCGGCGATGAGGCTCACGGAGAGCGACGTGCGGTAAGGCAGTTGGCGCTCGAAGCTGAGGGCCGTCTGCAAGGTGTAGGGCGTGCGCAAGTCGCCGGCCATGCGGCGCAGGGTCTGCGGGACGGAGAAGGCTTCGAGTTGCGCGATGGTCGGGACGACGGGGAAGAGGTCGAGGGCGGCCGCGCCGCCTTCGGTCGTCGAGGTGACTAAGAACTGCTGCGTGCCGCCCCCACTGAATCGCTCTGACTGGAGGAGCAGCCCCTCGTTGAAGCGGTCGTAGAAGACGCCAAAGCCGCCGCGGATGACGGTCTTCTGCTGCCCCTGCGCGCCGCCCGCGCCCGGGGCCCACGCGAAGGCGAGGCGCGGCGCGAAATTCAGGGCCGAGTCGATGTTGCGCTGCACGTCGTAGCGGAGGCCCGCCGACAACGTCAGGTCGGGTCGCGCGCGCCAGTCGTCTTGGACGAACGGGCTGAAGTCGGTGACGGAGATGCGCGCCACGGGGTCGCCGCCCGTGATGGAGAACTGCGTCGGGCGCGCGCCCTCCTCGCCCGCGAGCGTGGCGCGGTACTGTTCGAGCGTGGCGAAGGTGAACGTGCCCGCGAAGTTCTGCTGCGAGACGTCCGTGATGCGCGCGTGGCGCAGGCGCGCGCCGGCCTTGAGCGAGTGGTTGCCGACGGCCCAAGAGGTCTGGTTGTGAAGCTCGAAGCGGTCTTCGTCGTCGCGCGAGAGCCCGACCTGCGCGCCGCCCGACGTGAAGGCTTCGTTGACGCGAATCGTCGGCGCGAGCGTGCCGCCCTCCTGCCGCCGCCGCTCGCGCGTGTACTGGAAGCGCGTCTCGTTGATGACGCGCTGGTTGATGACGGCCGTCTCGGTCAGCTGAATCGTCTGCTGCGTTGACTCGGAGTCGAAGGCGCGCTCCGGCAGGTTGAAGCCGCCGACGCCCTCGTTGATTCGGTTCGCGCGCTCGTACGTGTAGCGGAAGACGAGCGTGTTGGTCGGGTTCAGCTGCCAGTCGAGACGCGGGCTGAAGGTCGTGCGGCGGACGGGCGTCAAGATAGACTCGTTGAACTCGACCGGGTTGAGCGCCGAGTCCAAGACGATGGCGTTGACGACGGCGTTGTCGTCGGTCTCGCGCCGCTCGAAGTCGAAGAAGAACGACGCCTTCTTCTCAATTATCGGGCCGGAGAGGTTTCCGCCGTAGCGTCGCGACTGGTAAGGCGCGCGCTCGCGCGCGAACGGCGAGCGCGAGTTCAGGCTCTCGTCGGTGAAGTTGAAGAAGGTCTGGCCGCGCAGACGGTCGGTGCCGGGCTTGGTGAAAATCTCGACGCGGCCGTAGCCCAAGCGGTCGTACTCGGCCGAGAAGGGGTTGCGGTTGATGCGAATCTCGCGGATCGACTCTTTCGGCGGCAGACGCCCGCCCGAGAAGCCGTCGAGGAAGATTTGCGCCTCGCCCTCGGCGCCCGCCGAAGGGCCGGCCAGAGCCTGCAAGGCTTCGGAGAGGTCGTCGGGGTCGTCGGGCAGCGCGTCCAAGTCCTCGCCGCGCAGGACGATTGCGCCCGCGTTCGACTCCGGGTCGGACGAGACGGGCGCCTCGGCCGTGACCGTAATCTCTTCCTCCGTGACCGCCACGTTAAGGAGCACGTCGAGGCGGCTGGCGTCGCCCGCCGTGACCTCGACCTCGGTGTTCTCGTACTGGTCGAAGCCGGGCGAGGAGGCGCGGACGGTGTAGCGTCCGGGCGCGAGGCCGGCGATGGCGTAGCGGCCCTCGTCGTCGGTCGTCGCGGTGCGCTCGACGCCCGCGGCGTCGGTCGCCGTCACGGTCGCGCCGATGATGACGCCGCCGAAGGTGTCAACGACCTGACCGCGCAGAGTGCCGAGCGACTGCTGCGCCCCCGCGACGGACGAGACGCCGACGAGAAACGACAGAAACAGACAGAGCGCGAGAGCGCGCGCGAGGCACGCACGCGCGCCTCCGAAGATACTTTTCATTCCCTTCCCCCACTCGTCCAGCGAATCTCAAATTTGAAATCTCAAATCTGAAATCCGAGAGTTGAAATCTTAAATCTAGCGCGGCGGCTGTTGTGGCTGGTCGCGGCCGCCCGTGTTGCCGCCGATGATGTCGCCGGGCAGGCCGGGGCTGTCGGGGCCGCCTCTGCCGCCGCCGCGCCCGAAACGCTGGAGGAGGCGGAAGAACTCCGCGTCGCCCGTGACGACCGAGGCCGCCGTGACCCGGCTTGCGTTCGCCGACGTGGTGCCCGTGACGACGACCGCGTCGCCCTTCTTCAACTCCGCGAGCGTGACCGCCGGCAGGTTCTCGAACATCTGCTGGAAGTTTCGTCCGCCGCCGCGACGCTCGCCCTCCCCGCGCCTTTCGCCGTCGCCGCGCCGCGCGCCTTCACCGCGGCGCTCGCCGTCGCCGCGTCGGCCGCGGCGCTCGCCGCCTTCGGCGCGATGCGCGCCCTCGCCCGAAGCCTCTCGCCGCGCGCGCCGCTCCTCGCGCTCGCGCGCAAGCTCTTCGAGCGTCTCGCGCGGGATGCGACGCAGCGTCGTCCTCTGCCCGACCGCGACCGTGATGGTCTCCCCGCCCTGCTCGCCGCGCACGGTCAACTCCCCGCGCGCCGCGTCAACGGATTCGACGCGCCCCGACACGCGCGTGACCGAGCCCGTAATCACCTCATCGGCCGCGACGCGCGAGCCGTCGGCCGCCCGCTCGCCGCGCGCGCGAAGCTGGTCGCCGACGCGTATGTCGGAGAACTGTCCGGGCACGGCGTCGGCCGGGCGCAGAGAGTCGGGCGCGTAGCGCAAAAGCCGCGCGCCCGCCGCCGGCGCGACGACGACCGCCTGCGCCCCCTCGCGCCCCCGCGCCTCGATGGTTATCTCGCGCTTCGCCGCGTCGACCGCCACGACGCGCCCGCCCGTGCCGCGCCGCCGCCAGTCGTCGCGCTCCTGCTCGCGCCGCGCCGCGACGGCCTCGCGCGCCATCACGATGACCTGCCGCGCGGCCGCGTCCGCCGCGAGCGTCGCGCCGCCGGGGCCGAGCACGCGGTCGCCCACCTTGAGGTCTTCCGCCGTGATGCGCTCGGCCTGTTCGAGACTCGTCTGTCCGGGCGGCACGCGCCGGTAGAGCGTCTTCTCATCGACGCGCACGGCGACTGCCGCGCCCGAGTCCGTGCGCAGGACGACGCGTCCGCCGGGCGCGTCCAGACTCGTCACCTCGCCGATGAGGTGCTGCGACTGAGCGGGCCGTGCGGCCGCCGCGCCGTCCGGGGTTGAAGTCGTCTGCGCTGCGGCGTCGCCGGCGGAGAGTGTCGAGAGCGCGGCGAGCGCGAGGATAAAGAGGTGCTTTCTCATCGTCTTCCCTTGTTAAAAATTTCCGTGCGCGGGCGCAAGACGCGTCCGCCGCGAGCGGGCCGGGGGTTGGAGGGCGCGGCCCGTGCGAAATCTGTTTCTTTGGGAGATGGGGGTTTGCTGTCCGGACGCTATTTTAGTATCAGACGGGAGAGATTCTCACAAACCGCGCGCCGCTTCTAGACGGAAGCGCACGCAAGCGGCCGGGCAGCGACTCAGTGTGTGACGTTTCGGGCGGGGGCTCGGTTGCTATTTATTTTCCCGCGCGGAGGGGCGGCGGGCGGCCGTTCAGCTTTTGCCCTTGCGCTTGAGCGCCTGACTGACGGCGCGCGAAAGACGCTTGGCGCGCTCGCGCTCCTCGCGCGCGAGGCGCGGGTCTTGACGCGCGGCGAGGTGCTGCATCTCCTGACGCATCTTGAGGTAGTTGCTGAAACGCTCGGCGTCGAGCGCGCCCGTCGCGAGCGCCTCGCGGACGGCGCAGCCCGGCTCGCCCTCGTGACGGCAGTCGCCGAAGCGGCACTGGCCGGCCAGCGCCTCTATCTCCTCGAAGGTCTCGCGCATCCCGCGCTCGCTCACCAGCAGTTGCAGCTCGCGCATACCCGGCGTGTCGATGATGAGCGCGCCCGAAGGCAACGCGAGCAGCTCGCGGTGCGTCGTCGTGTGCTGGCCGCGGTCGTCGGACGCGCGCACCTCGCGCGTCTTCTGTACCTCCGAGCCGACGAGCCGGTTGACGATGGTCGACTTGCCGACGCCCGACGAGCCGACGAAGGCCACCGTCTTGCGCGGCTCGACGAACGGCAGGACGCCTTCGAGCGCGTCGTCGCGCTTGGCGCTCATCAAAACGACGGGCACGCCCGGCGCGACGCGCTCGACCTCGCGCCGACGCTCCTCGGCCCCCTCCGCCAAGTCCGCCTTGTTGAGCACGACGACGGGCCGCGCGCCGCTCTCCCAAGCGGTGATGAGGTAGCGCTCGACGCGGCGCGGGTTGAAGTCGCTGTCCAAGCCGACGACGAGAAAGATGGTGTCCACGTTCGCCGCGACGACCTGCTCCTCGCCGCGCGTCCCGGCCGCGACGCGCGAGAACTTGCTGCGGCGCGGCAGAACAGCGTGAATCGTCGCCGTCGAGCGCTCGGGCCGCCGCTTGATCGCGACCCAGTCGCCGACGGCCGGGAGCTCCGCCGCGCCGCGCGCCACGTGGCGCAGTCGGCCCGCGACCTCGGCCTGCGTCTCGCCCGACTCGGCCTGAAGCAAATAGATTTTGTTGTGCTGGAGGATGACGCGCGCGGGCTCTAGGCCGTCGGCCGCGAAGGGCGCGAACCCTTCGGCGAAGAACTCGTCCCAACCGAATCGTTCGAGGCTCAAGCGTTCACTCTTCCCGCGTCGCCCGACGCCGCGCCGTTCAGCTCAAGACGCATCAACTCCTCGTGCCCGTTCGCGTTCATCTCGCCCGTCGTCACGAAGCCCAGACTCTCGTAGAGCCTCCGCGCGCAGTCGTTCTTCACGTGAACCCAGAGGAAGACTTCGCGGCAGCCGAGCTCGCGCCGCAGACGCTCGACGGCCTCGACGGTCGCCGCGCGCCCGTAGCCCTTGCCCTGATGCCGCTTGTCAATCATCAGGCGGCCGAGGTAGTGGCGTCCGTCGTCGAGGTCTAAGCCGTACATGACGAAGCCGACCATCTCGTCGCCGTCGTAGACGGCCCGCACGGCGCACGTCGTCTCGACCTTCGCCTGCGCGATGGAATACGCGTTCGTCGCGACGAACTCGCGCTGGTCTTCGCGCACGTCGAGCTTGACGCACTCGTAGAAGTTGGAGCGGTCGATCTCTTTGAGCGTGACTGTCATCAGCGAATCTCTCATCAGCCTAGCGCGCGGGCCGTCCGGTGTAGCGGTAGTGTCCCGTGATCTCCCATTCGAAGAGCACGTCCTCAAGCTTCGGCCCCGCGCCGATGTTGTGCACTATCTGGAAGCGCTCGGGGTCGCGCCCGGAGCGGACGCCGACGACGATGCCGATGTGCGTGAGCCCCCCGCCCAAGTCCCAAGTGACGATGTCGCCGGGGCGGTAGTCGGCCGCGCGCGCGGTGACGGGGAGGCTCTCGCCCTTGCGCGAGAAGAAGACGCGCAGGTTCGGCACGCGCCGGTGGTCGATGTTCGTGTCGGGGCGCTTCAGCCCCCAGTTGCGCGGGTAGAGTCGGAAGTTCGAGCGCATATCCTCGTGGACTTCGCGCTGAAGGTCGATGCCGAGCCTACGATACGAGCGGATGACCTCGTCCGTGCAGACGCCGACCTCCGCCGGCACGTCGCCGCCGGGGTAAGGGATGCGGAAGTAGGTCGGGTCGTAGCGCACCTGATGTTTCGTCCTCTCAAGCGCCGCCTCGACCAGACGGTCGAGCACGGGCGAGCCGCTTGAGACGACCTCCGCGCGCCCCTCTTCACTCGCGTTCTGCGTCGAAGCGTTCTGAGTCGAAGCGTTGTGCGCCGAGGCGTTGTGCGAGCCCGCGTCACCGCGCGACGCGCCGCAGCCGCACGCGGCGACGAGCGCGAGCGCCACGACGCGCCGGAAGTTTTTCAGAGACACGCTCACTCGCCGCCCTCCGGCCCGTAGAACATGACCCACACGGCGAAGTCCTCCGTGAAGTTCTCGAAGCGGTGCTCGACGCCGGCCGGGGCGAACAGAAAATCGTTCGGCCCGACCCCGACTCGCTCGCCGCCGCAGACGTACTCGCCCGTGCCCCGCGCGACGACGTAAATCTCGTCGCGCGCGTGCGGCTGCTGCGGGTCGCGGCCGCGCGGCGCGTAGATTTCGACGAGCAGCGTCCCGTGCCGAAACACCGTCGCGAAACGCTTCCCCTCCGGCGTCGGCAGAAGCTCAAGCGCCTCTTCGAGCGAGACCCTGCGCCTCGCGTCCTTCGTCACTTCCTTCGTCACTTCTTTCGTCACGTCCTTCGCCTCGCCCTTCGTCCCGGCGAAAACCTCCGCGCCAAAAATATCACGACCCGCGCGCGGCGGCGAGAATCTTTCCGCACCCGCGCGGCGGCTGTGAGCCGGCGGCGCTCGCGTTGTAGAATCGAAGGGTGATGGAAAAGCAGGTGCATCTGACGGGGCTTTCGCGCGAGGAGTTGGAGGCTTTTGTCGCCGGGACGGGCGAGCCGGCCTACCGCGGGCGGCAGATTTTTTCGGCGCTCCACGCGCGGCGTCTGCGCGAGTTCGACGAGATGACGGAGCTCCCGAAAGAGTTTCGCGCGCGTCTCGCGGAGCGCGCGACCGCTTCGACCTTAACGGTCGAGGAGCGTTACGTCGCGTCGGACGGCACGCGCCGCTACCTGATGAAGACGCGCGACCACCTGCCCGTCGAGACCGTCTTCATCCCCGAGGAGCGGCGCGACACGATCTGCTTCTCGTCGCAGTCGGGCTGCCCGCTGCAATGCAGCTTCTGTCTGACGGCGAAGCTCGGGCTCCTGCGGACGCTGACGGCGGGCGAGATGGTCGAGCAGATAGTCGTCGCTCTGAATGACGCCTACGGCGTCGGGCAGCGGACGCCGCGCGGGACGAACCTCGTCGCGATGGGCGCGGGCGAGCCGTTCCTCGCCTTCGAGCCCCTGATGAAGGCGCTCGAAGTGATGGCCGACCCCGCGGGGCTGCACATCGTCCCGAACCGCGTCACGGTCTCGACGGCCGGCGTCGTCCCGCGCATACGCGAGCTCGCCGCGCGCGAGATGCGCCCGCACCTCGCCATCTCGCTGGCCGCGCCGACGGACGAGCTGCGCGACGAGTTGATGCCCATTAACAAGCGCTGGCCGCTCGAAGAGCTACTCGCGGCCTGCCGCGACTTCGAACAGTCGCTCCGTGCGGGCGAGCGCTTCACGTTCGAGTACGTGATGCTTGACGGCGTCAACGACTCGGACGAGCAGGCGCGGCGGCTGGCGAACCTGCTCAACCGCCACGGGCTCCAGCGCGTCAAGGTCAACTTGATTCCGCACAACCCGGCCGACCCGCTCCCCTACCGCCCGTCGCCGGAGGAGCGCGTCGAGGGCTTCAAACAGATTCTCGAACGCAAAGGCGTCCGCGCCTTCGTCCGCCGCCCGCGCGGGCGCGACATCTACGCCGCCTGCGGCCAGCTCGCCGCCCGCCGCGACACGAGGCCCGCGCTTCACCAAATCGGCTGAACAACCCACCGCGCCCCGCGCGGATACTAACCGACTGATGATGAGAGGAAAGAAACTTACCCGACTCGCCGCCTTCGCGGTCTTCGCCGCGACCCTGCAAACCGCGACGCCGCAGACCCCGGCGCTCGACTTGACCCGCGACGCCGCGCCGCCCGCGCCCGTCGCCGCGCCCGCGGCCGAGGGCGAGATACCGATGAACGTCCTCGCCTCCGCGAACAAGGCGCAGCGCGGTCGCACGCTTCAGGCGGCCGTCGTGATGGACATCCCGCGCGGCCTGCACGTCAACTCGAACCGGCCCTTGAGCCGCTACACGGTGGCGACCGTGGTGCGCGTCAACGCGCCCCGCGGCGCGAAGGTCTCGGCCGTGCGTTACCCGCGCGCGGTCGTGCGCAAGTTCGAGTTCTCGGAAGAGCGGCTCGCGGTCTACGAGGGCCGCGCCGTGCTGCGCTTCACCGTCACCTTCCCCGAGAACTTCCCCGAGGGCGTCGCGCGGCTGCGCGTCGTCGTCAACTATCAGGCGTGCTCGGACACGGTCTGCTACCAGCCCGACACGAAAGACATGACGCTGCCCATCGGCGTCGTCGGGCCGGACGACCCCGTCCAGAGCATCAACCGCAACATCTTCGGCGGCGGCGGCCGAAGGCGCTAGGCGCGATTCATCGTCTGCCGACGACCGACATCAGGCGTCCCGTGCGGCCGTAGACGGGGCGGTCGCGCCGGTAGGAGAAGAAGAGGTCGGGGCGGCAGATGGTGCAGAGCGGCGCGGAGTGGATGCGCGCGGGCGCGACGCCGGCCGCTTCGAGCTGCGCGCGGTTGGCGCGGTGAAGGTCTGCGAGAGCGCGGCCCTCGCGCGTCGGCGCGAACCACTCGGCCGCGCCCTCGAACTCAGCCTCGAAAGCCTCGACGACTTCCGGCCCGACCTCGTAACAGCAGCCGAGCGCGGCCGGCCCGACGGCCGCCAGCACGTCTCCGGCGCGCGTGCCGTACTCCTCTTCCATCCGGCCGAGCGTGCGCGCTACCATGCGCGCGAGCGTGCCGCGCCAGCCCGCGTGGACGGCCGCGCACGCGCCCGTCCGCGCGTCGCCCAAAAGCACGGGCACGCAGTCGGCCGTCTTGACGCCGACGAGCACGCCGCGCGCTTGCGTCACGAGGGCGTCGCAGCGCACCTGCTCCGACTCTTCGCGCGAGCGCGCGTCCTCGGCGCTCCCGACCGCGCGCACGTCCGCGCCGTGAACCTGCCAGCAGGCCGCGAGCGTCCAAAGGTCGGCGCCGCCGACGGCGGCGAGGAAGCGGCGTCGGTTCTCGCGGATGTTCTCGGCCGCGTCGTCCGAGAAGCCGGCGAGGTTGAGCGAGTTTTCGGGGAAGGCGCTACAGCCGCCGCCGCGCGTCGAGAAGGCGTTACTGAATCCCGCGCGCTCCAGAGGCTCGCACGCGAGCGCCGAGACGCCTTCGGCCTCGCGCCAGACGAACCCGGCGCGCCCTAAATCTTTTTCGACAGTGATCGTCTCCATCGGCATAGACATTATCGAAGTCGCGCGCGTGCGCCAAGCCGTCGAGCGCACGCCCCGCTTCCGCGCGCGCGTCTTCACCGAGCGCGAGCGCGCCTACTGCGACGCGCGCGGGGCCGCCTCGGCGCAGCACTACGCCGCGCGCTTCGCCGCCAAAGAGGCCGCCTTCAAGGCTCTGGGGACGGGCTGGGGCGAGGGCGTCGGGTGGCACGAGGCCGAGGTCGTCCGCTCGGAGGCGGGCGAGCCCGCGATTCTCCTGACGGGGCGCGCGCTGGAAATCTTCCGCGCGCGCGGCGCGACTCACGCGCACCTCTCCATCTCGCACACGAACGAGCACGCCGTCGCCCAAGTCGTCCTCGAACGTCTCGCGCCCTCCGGGCGGTTCGGCGACGACTAAAGCGTCGAACGCACTTCCGGAAAACTCAAACATGAAGTGGAAGCAGTTGAGGAGGTCGTTAACGCTCGCCCTCTTCGCGGCCGCCGCCCGACGCGCCGGCGCTCACGTCGTTCGTCAGGACGGGGCGGCCGCGCCCGTTCGTCTCGACGCGCAGGCGCGGGCGCGGCGGCTCGGCGACTTGCGGCGTCGAATCCGTCAGTGAGTTCGTCAGCTCGGTCACGCGCGCGGCGCGTCGCTCGGACTCGGACGCTTCATGAGAGTCGTGCCGGTCGCCGTCCGCGTGCGTCGCCGTCGCGTCGCCGCTCGTCGTCGGCACCTCGGCGGCGACGTGAGTCGAGCCGTACACGTCCGAGCCGTCGGAGTGGGCGAGCGTCTGCGCGGCCGCGTCGTGCGCGAAGCAGGAGGACGTGGGGACGAGCGCGGGCGTCAGCGCGACGCGCTCGCGGTGCGGGCAGTCGGGGCCGGCGAGCAGTCCCGTCTCCGCGTCAATCTCGACGGAGGCGACCGACGCGGGCCGCGCGAACCTCTCGCCGCCCAACTCGGGCCGCAAGGAGACGGCCTCGCGCATGAAATCGACCCACGCCGGCAAGGCGGAGTCCGCGCCCGTCAGCCCCAACTGCTCGCCGCCGTCGAAGCCTATCCAGACGACGCAGACGAGGTTCGGCGTGTAGCCCGCAAACCACCCGTCGCGTGACGTGCCGGTCTTGCCGGCGAAGGCCACGCCGCCGAGCGCGCCGCGCGCCGCGCGCCCCGTGCCTTCGGTGACGACCGACGAGAGCATATCCGTGATGATGTAGGCGGTCGAGGGCTTGACGACCTGACGCGCGGCCGAGAGGTGCGGGAGCGCGTCCCCCGAATCGTGAGCGCCTTCGGTGCGCGCGACGGCCGTCGGGCGGACGAGCGTGCCGCCGTTGGCGAAGGCGGCGTAAGCCGCGGCCACTTCGAGCGGCGTCGCCTCGGTCGTGCCGAGCGCGAGCGAAGGATAGGCTTCGGGCCGCGGCAGCCCCATGCGCTCGGCGAGCGCGGCGACGTTCGGCAGGCCCGTCCGCATCGCCACGTCAACCGTCACCACGTTCAGAGAGCGCACGAGTCCCGTGCGCAGAGTCACGTCGCGGCCGGAGTAGCCGCCGCCGTAGTTGGCCGGCCGGTACTTCGAGCGGAAGTCGTAGGTGAACTCGCGCGGCGCGTCCGTAGAAAGGGAGACGGGCGAGAGCCCGCCCTCGACGGCCGCCGCGTAGACGAGCGGCTTGAAGACCGAGCCGGGCTGCCGGCGCGCGTCGGTGGCGCGGTTCAGTTGCGAGTCGGCGTAGGACGCGCCGCCGACCATCGCGAGGACGTGCCCGTTGCGCGGGTCCATGGCGACGAGCGCGGCCTGCGGGCGGCGCTTGCCCTTGTATATTTTTTCGAGCCGTTCGAGCTGCTGGTCGACGGCGCGCTCGGCCGCGCCTTGCAGGTCGAGGTCAATCGTCGTGTAGACGCGCAACTCATTCGAGTCGTCGGACGCTTCCGAGGCGCGGTTGACGTAGTCGATGAAATAGGGCGCGGTCGCGTGAGCGCCTTCGGCCGGGACGGTCTCGACGGGCGCGTTCGAGGCGGCCTCGGCCTGCTCGCGCGCGACCACTCCGTCACGCAGCATCGCATCGATCACCGTGTTGCGTCGCGCTCGCGCGCGCTCAGGGTGGCGGTCGGGCGCGTAGCGCGCGGGGCTCTGAATCATCCCGGCGACGGTGGCCGACTCGGCGAGCGTCAGGTCTTTCAGCTCCTTGCCGAAGAAGACGCGCGCCGCCTGCTCGACGCCGCGCACGGCGAGGCTCCCGCGGCGGCCCAAGTAAATCTCGTTGCAGTAGAGCGCGAAGATGTCCTCTTTCGACAGGCGGCGTTCGAGCGCGCCGGCGAGCAGGGCCTCGCTCAGCTTGCGGCGGAGCGTGCGCTCAGGACTAAGGTAGGTGTTTTTGACGAGCTGCTGCGTGATGGTCGAGCCGCCCTGCTTCAAGTCCTGATTGCCGTCGCCCCAACTGAGCGCGGCGCGGAGAATGCCCACGCCGTCGATGCCCTTGTGCTCGAAGAAGCGCCGGTCTTCGATGGAGAGAATCGCCTGCCTGAGAGTTTCCGGGATGTCGTCGAAGGCGAGTGTGGCGCGTCCGCCCGTCTTCATCGAGGCGTCGGTCGAGAGCGGCTCGGGTTCGAGCCTGAAGGAGTCGATGGCGCGGCCGTCGCCTTCGACCGACTTGACGCGCGGGCCGGCGAACCTGACGCGCACCGTCTCGAACGGCGCGGACGACTCGGACGGCGCGGCGCGGCGCGGCAGAATCTCGACGTAGTCCTCGCCCGCCGCGAAGCTCCCGCTCCAGACGCTGCTCGTCGTCGCGTCGTCCACGTATCCGGCGCGCCGCAGAATCTCGACGAGGCGCTCGCGCGTCAGACTCTGTCCGGGGCGCAGGACGCGCGGCGCGGCGTAGAGTCCGGCGCGGCTCGTCAGGTAGCCCGAGGCGATGCGCTCGTCTATGAGTCGCGAGTGCGAGCGGTAGAGGTAGACGAAACTGACGAGCGCGGCGCAGCAGAGGACGAGAAGCGCGGCCGAGACCATGCGCGCGACGCGCCTGCGCATGCGGCCGCGACGCGCCTCCTCGCGAACCTTTGCGGACGCGCGCCGGCGCAGACGCGGAAGCCGCCGCCGTTCGCTCGCCGCTCTAATCTCGATTGCCATGAAGGTCGTCCGCCCCCTGTTTTAAGCGACACTCGTCCCCGGACGGACGCGCCAAGTCGCCCGCCGTCTCACGTCACGATTCGTCTGTGTGCTCTGAGGTAAACTGTTAATCGGGGCAGATTTCTTGTCGGTCGCTCGTGCGTCAGCGGCCGTCGGCGCTGGCGAGCGTCGCCGCCCGTGCGCTCGCGTCAGACGCCCCGCCCGTCCACTGCGCGACCGCCGCGGTCGAGACCGCCAGCGTAATCAAAAGCATGATGATCGCCGCGAACTGCGCGAAGCCTCTTGCCAAATCTTTCATTCCCGCTCGCCCCCTCGAAGTGAATTTCTCTCCGCTGTAAAACCCTTTTAGCAACGTTCATGCCGACCGTACACAAGCCCCCGCGCGACGGCCGCGGACGACAGCTAAGCTGTCAGCGTCCAACAGCTTCCGCCTCGCGCGCGGCGACGCGCGTCGCCCCGGACAAACGCCGGCGCGCCCGTTTTCTGTACGCCCGACGAAGGGCGCGCCTGAGCGCCGTCGTTCTAAAACGGTTCAGCCCAAACAGGACGCGCGACCAGCAAAACTCTTGCGCGCGATTCGGCCTTCGGTGGCGTATGATACGGCCCACACGAAGGCCGGAGGAGGTTCGTCATGCAGACACGCGCGCCGGCGCAAGACAAGCCTCACGCGGGTGCGAACACGACGGCGGCGAGGAGTCACGCTAACTTTGCGGCCGACGCGCGGGGGCGTGAGTCCGCCTCCGCGTGTGCGACGACGCCGACGGCGGTCGGCGAGTCGCGGCGCGCGTGCCCGTGCGGCGGGGAATGCCCGGCGTGCGCGTCGTCGGCAAGTAGTGATGTGCGTCGGAAGGCGTCGCGCGAGGGCGGTGGCGGGAAGGGCGAAGGCCCGATGAGGCTCGTCCGCGAAGTCCTGCGCTCGGCGGGACGGCCGCTCGACGCGTCGGCTCGCGCTCTGATGGAGCCGCGCTTCGGTCAGGACTTCTCGCGCGTGCGCGTGCACGCCGACGACGGGGCCGCGCGCGCCGCGCGCTCCATCGACGCGCACGCCTTCACGGTCGGCCGTCACATCGTCTTCGGCGAGGGCCGCTACACGACCTCTGACGAGCGCGGGCGCTTCACGCTCGCGCACGAGCTGGCGCACGTCGTGCAGCAGGGCGAGACGGACGACGCCGCGCCTTCCGCGTTGCGGATTCAGCCGGAGTCAGACCCGCACGAGCACGAAGCCGACCGCGTCGCCGCGCAGGTCGTGCGCGCGCCCGCCGACACGCGCGGCGCGACGACAACGACGCACCTCCCCGTCTCGCGCGCTTGGCGCTCCTCGCTCGCGCGCCTGCCGCGCGGCTCCGTCCAGCGCCAGATGTGTGTCGAGACTTATCAATTCCCGTCGCAATACGGAGACCAGCACGAAATCATCGAGCGCTGGTACAAACAGTTCCACCCGCCGCTCCTGCACGAATTCACTATTCCCATCAATGAAGACGGCCATGTCCTCGGGCGCGCAGACCTCGTAGATCGAGCCAGCACTCCGGGCGTTAATGCGGTGTGGGAAATCATGCACCCGAGCGACACCGCGAGCTCAAAACGCGTTCAACTGAACAACTACCTTCGGCTCGGGCAAATGTGGTGCGGTCGGGGAGAGCAGTGGCGCGCCGGCGACCGTCTGCCGCGTGCGGAGATACCGCCGTGGGATCCGATACTGATAGTGGAGCCCATCGAGCCCGGCCTCCTCAGGTACAATTACCGCGTGCCCGAGGGCCAGCGATACCCGTACCCGTCCCCGATCCGTACCCGTCAATTGCGCGAGTTGCTGGAGCGGATTCTGAGAGGCGTGTGGGGGCCGTCCACCCCGCCGCTCGTGCCCGCGCCCGCGAGGTATCAGGGCTACCCCATCCCCGGCCACGGCTCCGAGGAGTCGGGAGTCAGGGTGGATGCGACCGAAGGGTTTGAGGTCAGGCCGCAGGAGCCGTTTCGCCCGACGCTCGCGCCGGAGGTAACGGAGTTCTTCATAACGACGGCCGGCGTGCTGGCCGTGACGATGGGCGTCGTCGTCTTGAGTGCCGTGCTCACGGCCGCGTTGACGGAGGTTCTGGCCGGCCTCAGCGTCGCCCGGGCGCTGCTTCTGCTCAGCCGCCTCCGGGCGCTGCCGGCGGCCGCGCTGCGCGCCATCTCGGCGCTGCCGCGGGCGGACATGGTTAGAAAGCTGACGCTGATGGCCGCCGGCGCCGAACCGGCGTCGGCGCGTTGAAGGGCGTGCGGGCATGAACCGTGATTGGCTACAGGCTTGGGTGCTGAGGGCGGCGGGGGCGGTGGAGATTCTGGCCTTCTTCGCGGTCGTGATGCCGCGCTCGTGGATGGAGGCGTCGCACCGCTGGTTGGGGATGGGCGAGATGCCCGACGCGCCCGTCCTGATGTTCATGATTCGTCAGGCGTCCTACGTCTACGGGATGCACGGCGTCTCGCTCTTGCTCTTGGCGTCGGACATCAAACGATACCGCCGCCTCCTCATCCTCAACGCCGTCTCGTTCACGCTGGCCGCCCCCCTCTTCTTCGTCATCGACTACACTTCGGGGATGCCGCTCTGGTGGACGGTCTTCGACTCGCTCGCCTGCGGCCTCTTCGGCGTCGTGTTGCTCTGGGCTAATCTCGGCGGGCGTGAAGGCTAGGCGGTCTCTTTGCGGCGCGCGAAGGGTCGCCAGCGGCGCGGCGCTTGGGGCGCGGGTTCGAGAAGCTCTTTGATGTGATGGAGCGCGGCGCGCGTCGCCTCCTCGCCGGCCGCGAGCAGCTCGTCCGCCTTCGCCATCTCGTCCCAGCGGATGTGGCCGACGCGCGGGCTGATGACCACGTCGGCCATCTGCCTTTGGTGCGCGGCGGCCGTGCGCTGGACGACGATGAACGACTGGAAGAGGACGCCGATGGCCGACTGCGGCGGGCCGAGGAAGCGCGCGCCCTCTTGGTTCACGTCGACGGCGACGACGACCTCCGCGCCGAGCGCGCGCACGGCCGCCGTCGGGATGTTGGCGACGAGTCCGCCGTCGACGAGCTGACGCCCTTCGGCGTCCGTGACGGGGACGTACCAGCCGGGGAGCGCGCAGCTGGCGCGCACGGCGAACGCCACGTCGCCCTCGTCGCGCATGACGACCGCGCCGCCCGTGCGCAAGTCCGTCGCGACGGCGGCGAACGGAATCCGCAGCTCCTCGAAGCGCGTGACGGGGAAGCGCGCGCGCACGTACTCCTCCATGCGCGCGTTCGACTGCACGCCCAGACGCGAGAGCGTCACGCGCCCGAAGTCGCGCCAGCGCAAACTCCTGCCCAACTCCTCAAGCTCCGCGACCGTCATCCCGGCCGCGTAAGCCCCGGCGACGAGCGCGCCCGCCGAAGTGCCCGAGATGCAGTCCACCCGGACGCCGCTCTCTTCGAGCACCTTCAGCACGCCGACGTGCGCCACGCCGCGCGCCGCGCCGCCCGAGAGCGCGAGCCCCAAGCGCGGCCGTTCACGTCCCCTGTCGGCGGCCTTCCCCCACATCGCTACTCCAGAATCGTGATCTCGGCGGCGAGACGCGCCTGCTCCAAAAACTCGTCCGTGTCGGACTCGACCTTGTCCTCGATGATCTCGCGTTCGAGCGCCGAGTAGACCGCGTCGAGCGCGGGCACGACGCCGCCGGGCGACTGCCGCTTGCGGCGCGGCACGTAAATGTCCCGGTAGTACTCGGCGACTTCTTGCGCCGTGACGACCGTGAACGAGCGGAAGCGGAACTCCAAGTAGTTCTCTATGGCGACGCGCTGGCGGATGATTTCCAAAAGCTCGCGCGAGTCTTCGCCTAGTCCGACGCGCGCGAGGCGCTGGTAGAACTCCGTGTTAGAGGGGAAGCGGCCGATGAGGGCCGTCAGCTCGCTCTTCACCTCCTCTTCGGTGGGCGCGACGGACGGGAGTTTTTCGGCCTCCTGCGAGATGAGCCGCTGGTCGATGATGAGTTGGAGCGCGCGGTTTAAGTCTTCGGGGCGCGGGTCGTCGAGCGGGACGCCGGGTTGCAGCGCGAGCTGCCAGAGGAGGTCGCTGTAAGTTATCAGCTCGCGGCCGTTGATGACGGCCACCATCTTGTCGACGACTTCCTGCGCGCGCGCGGCCGGGGCGAAGCAGACCGGCGCGAGCAGAATGAGCGTGACGACGGACAGGGCCGAGGCGCGACGGACGAAGGATGAGGGCCCCGCCTTCGAACGTCCGCCGCCGCCCGCCGTCGCCGCGCTTCTCTCTCTCAGTTCGTCCTTCATCGTTCGTCCCTCGTCCTCGTCTCAGAACGTCTGCCCGAAGCGGAAGTGGATGCGCGTGCGCTGGAGGCGGTGGACGGCCGTCGTGCCGTTCGCCTGCGGGATGATGAACTCGGGCGGGTTGAGCGTATAGGCGTAGTCGACCGAGAGCGGCCCGAGCGGGGTCTTCAGGCGCGCGCCGACGCCGACCGTGTGCGTCCACTTCGCGCACAGGTTCGGGTCGACGTTCGCGCCGCAGCCGCCGCGGAAGATGTCGCGGGCGGAGCGGAAGACGTTGCCGCCGTCGTAGAAGGGGACGGCTTGGAGGTTGCGCGTGAGCCCGACCCGCGCTTCGAGGTTGACGACCGCGACGGCGTTCCCGCCGATGGGCACGGTGAACGGGTCGAGCCCGACGGCCTCGCCCTGCTCGTTGAAGAACGTGCCGCAGGGCGGCTGCGGCGTCTGGCCGGGCGCGGGCGGCGGCGGCGTGCCGAAGGTGCAGAAGGGCGCGACGACGCGCGGGCCGGCCTCCTCGAAGCCGAAGCCGCGGAGGGTCGTCGAGCCGCCCGAGAAGAAGCGCTCGCTGATGGGCAGACGCCGGTCGACCTCGTCGACGAGGCCGTCGTCGTTGCGGTCGGGCGGGTTGTAGATGCGCGCGAGCCCCAACTGCACGTTGGCCGCCAGCACGGTCTCGCGCACGCGGTCGACCTTGTAGTAGCGTCGGTACTGCGTCAAGAGCTTGCTGAAGGTGAGGTTGCCGCCCAAGGGTTTGAGCGCGAGCGCGTAGTCGACCGTCAGGAAGTCGCCGCGCGTCGGGTCGAACTGCCGGTCGCGCCGGTCGCGCGCGAACGAGGCGCCGAAGCGCGAGAGGCGCACGGCTTGGTCGGGCCGGAGGATGGGCGCGAGCAGGAGGCTCCCGATGTTGAACAGGCGCACGTCCTCGTAGTTGTAGCGCAGGAAGATCGTGCTGCGCTTGCGCACCTGCCCCTGCGGGCCGAGCTCCAACTCCAAGTCGCGCTGCGTCTCGGCGTTGAGCTGGAAGCGGTTGATGGAGGGCTCGTCGACGCTGCGGCCGAACTCGTCGATGAGGTTGCCCTCGGCGTCGAAGCGCTGGACGATGCCTTGCGTGCCGCGGTCGATGGTCGAGCGGAAGAAGCGCGTGACGGAGGTGTCGCGCTGGTACTGCGCCGAGACGGTGAGCGGCGAGAACTCGCGCGCGCCGTAGCGCCGGAAGCGCGGGTCGAAGTACTCGAAGCGCAGGAGCTGCTGGCGGCGGCTCGCGCGCAGCCGCATCGCGCCCTGCTTCAACTCGCCGAACAGGTTGCTGTTGCGTATCTCGAAGAGGCCGAGCGGGCCGTTGTCGGTCGAGAACCCGCCGCCGTAGTCCATCACGTAGCGCTTGCGCTCCTCGACGTCGATGATCACGTCGCGCTTCTTAAAGCCCGCGTCCGTCTCGCCCGCCTCCTCGGTGCGGATGATGACTTGGCGGAACGCGTCGCCGGTCTGGCCGACCAACACGCGCTCGCTCTCGGCCAAGTCGTCGGCGCGCAGGACGGTGGCCTCGCGCAGGGGTATCGCGTCGAGCACGGCCTGCTTCTTCGTGTTGACGAGGCCGTTGACGAAGATGCGGTTGACGAAGACCTTGTCGGCCTCCGTGACGGTGTAGATGAGTCGCACCTGCTCGTCGCCGGTCGAAGAGGCCGGGAGCTCGACCAGCGAGAGGCGCACGTCGGACTCCAAGTAGCCCTGACGCGCGTAGAAGTAGCGGATGCGCTCGCCGTCGGAGCGCGCGGCCTGCGGGGCGAACGGGCCGCCGACGATGAGGCACACCTCGTCGGGCAGGGGCTCGCGCGGGCAGCGCTGGTCGGAGACCTCTTCGGCCGTGAAGACTTGGTTGCCGCGGATGTCGATGCCGGCGACGCGCGTGAGCGGCCCCTCGGTGATTTGGAAGGTGATGATGAGGCGCGGGTCGTTAACGTCGGGCGAGACGCCCTGCAAGACCTCCACGTCGGCGCGGCGGTAGCCGAGCTCGCGCATGCGCGACTGGATGGTGCGCCTGTCCTGTTCGAGCGCGTCCTCGCTCGTGTAGCCGCGGCCGTAGCCGAGCAGCGGGACGATGCCGAGCACGTTCGCCTCCTGACTGCGGAGGTCGCCCTTCATGTCAACGATGTCGTCCTCGGAGAGGCGGCGCGTGCCGGTGACGCGGATGTCGGTGAGGCGGTAGCGGCGCCCGCGCTCGACCTCGTAGACGACGTTGATGGCCCGCCCCGTGGCCTCCTCCGGGTTAATCGTCTCGCAGCCGCCGAACTCGTCGGAGAGGCCGAGCGGGTCTTCGCCGCCGTTCGCGCCGTTGACGGGCGGCGGGGCGAACGGCGGGACGACCGTGCAGCGCAACGTCACGTCGGCGAAGAAGTAGCCCGACTCTTGGAGACGGTTGCGGAGGCGTCGTCGCCCCTCCTCGATGGCGGAGAGGTCGACGCTCCCCTCGCGCAGGACGGGCAGCAGCTCTCGCCTGCGGCTCTCGCTCAGGCCCTCGTAGCCCATGACCTCGACCGTCACCTGCGGGCCGACCACGCCGCGCAGCTCGACCGAGATGCGGTTGCGCTCGGAGTCGAACTGAAGGCGCGGCTCGTCGAGCCGCGGGGCGAGGCGGCCCTCCGTGATGAGGGCCTCGCGGACGCGCGCCACGTCCGCGGAGAGCGCCTCGCGCGTGAAGGGGGAGTCCGTTTGGAGGCGCAGCTCGGGCCGGATGCGCGCGAGCTGCGCCGCGTCGAAGCCTTCGATGTTGATGTTGAACTCGTCGACGAGGGTGGGCGGGCCCGGCGCGACGCGGAAGACGATCGTCGCGCGCGTCCGCCCGGCGTCCAGACGCCGCTCGTACTCGACGGTGGCGCGGTAGAAGCCGCGGTCGCGCAGGTAGACCTGAATGGCGTCGGCGTTGTTGGCGAGCGACTGCTCGGAGACGCGCGCGCCGGGTTCGAGCAGACTCAGGCGCGAGCGCAGCTCGTCCTCCGTCACCCCCGTGCCCTCTGTGACGCCGACCTCGAACTCGACGCCCGCGACGAGCACCTGCGGGCGGATGAAGAAGCGCAGGGTGATGCGCGGGCGCCCGTCCGCGCCGCTCGTGCCGGCGAGCTCCGCCGCCTCGACGCGCGCGTTCGCCACGCGCCGCGAGTCGAAGAGGCGAATCAGGGCCTCGCGCGCCGCGACGACCGAGAAGCGCTCGCCCGCCGCGATGCGGATGAGCGCGCGGAACTCGGCGACGGCCGACTCGCCCGGCGCGGCCTCCTCTATCTCGACCTCGACGCGCTCGACCGTGCGCCCCTCGTAGCGGCTCAGGTCGGGCGCGACGCGGCGCGCGGCGGTGTCGGCGCGCGCGCCCGCGCACGCGGCCGCCGCGACGATGAAGGCGAATGTGACTCTTCGGAGGAACACGCAGGCTGTTGTTTAAAATCTCTTCCTGAACCGTATCTCGAAGCTGAAGTCGTTGTTCTGCGTCCGCAGGGTGTTCTGCGAGCCCTGCTGGTAGCGCGCGACGAACGACATCCGATCCGACAGCCGGTACTCGACGGCGACGACCTGCTGCGGCTCGCCCGTCACGTTCGTCGAATAGGTCACCGAGAGGTCGCGGTTGATTTGACGGCCGACCGTCAGACGCGCCGTCGGGCTCGCGCCGCCGCGGCCCGAGACGAGCGGGTCGATCTCGAAGCGGTTGAGGCCGAAAAGCTTGTCGGTCGCGCGCCGCACGGGCGCGTTCACCAAGCTCTCCGTCAGAAGACTCGTCGCCGTCCCGACGCCCGACTGCCCGAGTATCGACGCGCTCTGGTCGCCGGAGGCGAGGTCGCCCGTCGTAATCAGCGAGACGACGTCGGCCTGCGGGAGCGCCGGGTCGGAGCGGAGCGTGATGGACAACTGCGAGAGCGGGCCGGTCGGCATCGCCGTGACGCGGTAGCCGCGAATCTCGGCCTCGGCCGAGACGTTCAAGACGGGGTCTGCGACGCGGCTCGGCGGCAGGTCGATGATGGCGCGCTGAATCTCGAAGCGGTTGTTGCGGAAGTTCAAGGTGCCGCGCGTCGCCGTCACGCGCCCGGCGATGATGGGGTCGTCCATCGGCCCGCTCACGCGCAGAGAGATCGAGCCGATCATGTCGACGAGGTTGTTGCGGACGACTAACGCGTCGCGCCCCTCGATCTGCAAGTCGAGCGTCGTCTGCCCGAGCCCGGCGACGCCGCCGCCCTCTTCGAGCGAAATCTCGCGGCGGCGGTCGATCAAGTCCGCGAGGTCGATGTCTTCCGTGTACTCGGTGCGCCTGACGTTGACCGTGCCGCGGATGCGCTGCCCCTCGGCCGTCCCGCTGACTTCGAGCGCGGCGTCGGCCGTCGTGCGGAAGTTGTTGGGGAACGGCACGGTCACGTCGTCGCCGCGCACGGAGAGGCGGTACTGCGCGGGGCGGAAGCCGGCGAGGAGCGCGCCGCCCGAGACGGAGACGCGCCCGCCGCCCGCGCGGCCCGTGAGCGTCTCGATCTCGGCCTGATTGGCGTTGAAGCGGACGCGGCCGTTGATGTTGGTGATTTGCAGGCGCTCGTCCTCGATGAGCGTCGCGAACGTCGCGCCCGTGACTTCGGCCGTGCCCGTGATGCGCGGGTCGGCGTAAGTGCCGGCGACGCGCACGCTCATCTGCGCCGCGCCCGACAGGAAGATGTTGGGCGAGACGCGGTTGAGCACGCGCAGGTTCAGGCTGCCGTCGACCGTCAAATTCTGCCGCCCGCCCTCGCGCAGGGCCGCCGTGCCGCCGAACAGGATGTTCGTGCCGGGGCCGGTGAAGCGCGTGCGCTCGAAGGTGACCTCGTTCGTCGAGAAGAGGACGACGAGCGGGTTCTCGGCCGCGAGCGGCACGTCCTCGATTTGGACGACGAGCTCGGAAAACTCCGCGCGCCCCTGAAGGCCCCCGACAGTGAACGCGCCCTCCTCGTCGAAGAGGTTGCCGGAGGCGCGCAACGAGCCGGTCGCGCGCCCCTCGACGCGCACGTTCGCCTCGGGCAGGAGCGTCGCGAACAGCTGCGTGAGGTCTGTGCCCGCGAGCGTCGTCTCGACGGTCGTCGCCAGAGCGTCGCTCGCCAAGTCGACCTCGGCGCGGACGACCTGCGGGCGGCCCAAGATGCCGGTCGTCAACTCAAGTACGAAGCGGTTGTTCTCGGTCGTGCGGCCGACGAGCGAAAGCTCCCCGGCGGGCTGCCCGTTGACGGTCACGTCGCGCCCGCGCGCGTCGACCGTGACGCGGTAGCTGCGCGGGTCTGTGAGGTTGCCGGCGGCCGAGGCCGTGAAGTCGGCGATGCCGCCGAGCGCGGGCAGCGCGCGGCCAGCCGGGGCGCGCGGGTTGAAGAGGGCCGTGACGACGTCGAGGCGGACGTTCTCGCCGCGCGCGCGCAGGTCGAACTCCTGCGACTCGATGTCGACTGTGCCGCTCGCGCCGATTGAGCCGCCGGCGAGTCGCGCGTTCAAGGTTTCGAGGTTGACCTTCGAGCCGCTGAAGGTGGCGCGCGCGGCCAACTCCTCGTAAGGCTCGCCGCCGATGGTGCCGCGGGCGACGTTGAGGTCGGCGCTGCCTTGCATCGCGCCCGGGTAGCCCGTCACGCTCACGCGGCCCGACGCCGGGCCGAGTCCGGCGAGACTCGCCGGGTTGAAGAGCGACGACTGCTCCGCGTCCGCCCCGCCGGTCGAGAGCGGGTTGCCGAGCGCGGCGAGGAGGTTCGCGGCGTTGGCGCTCTCTAAGGTGGCGTCGAAGGCGATGTTGTTTTCGCCCGCGCGCGGGATGGTCGCGGTGAAGCGCACGCCGCCGCCGTCGGGTTCTTCCAAGCGGCCGTCGGTGATGCGCGTCGCCGCGTCGTCCGACTCGACGTTGGCGGCGAGCGAGCCGAGGTCGCGCCCGCGCATCCTGAGCGAGGCGAGCGCGAAGCGGCCGTTGACGAGCGGCGCTTCGACGGAGCCGCGCACGGTGCCGTCGAAGGTGAGCGCGCCGGCCAGCTCGACGCCCATCTGCGCGAGACGCTCCTCGATTTCGGGCGCGAGGCCCGAGGCGACGAGGACGCGCTGAAGCTCCGAGGCGTCCGAAGAGTTAAGGCGGACGGCGAGGTTCGAGTCGCCGCCGAAGGAGAAGCTGCCCGTCGCTTCGAGCTGCGACGCTCCGGTGCGCAGGTTCGCGCGCTCGATGCGGAAGTCGCCGCGCTCGGCGCGGACGTTAAGCTCGCCCGTCAGGGGAGTGCGCCCCGCCTCCTCGCGCCCCGTCTCGCCCTCGAAGCGCGCGTCCAAAGTGCCGGAGGCGGCGCGGAAGTTCTCGCCGGGGAAGCGGAGGTCTACGGTTCCGGTGGCCGCGCCCGTCAGGGGCACGACGCGACCCGTGGCCGAGGCGACGAGGCCGCCCACGTCGACGCCCTCGAACGCGGCCGTGACGCGCGACTGCGCGCCGCGCGCCGTCGCGAGCGTGGCGCTCCCGCGCGCGCGCCCGTTGAAGATGTCGGCGACGAAGTCGTTGAGCTGAATCTGCTCGCCCGTCGCGACGAGCGCGCCGCGCACGGAGCCGAGTCGCATCTTGCCGAGCACGCCGCCGCCCAGAGAGAGGTCTGCGCTGGCGCGGTAGCGGCCGCTCGGCTCAAGCCGGAAGCGCGGGCGCGCGAGGCGCACCTGCTCGGCGCGGTCGCCGCCGCCCAAGTCAGCCGTGCCGACGTTGACGTCGCCCGTCGTGCCTTCGACCACTCCGCCCGGCGTGACCGTCAAGCGCACGCCCGCGACGTTGAGAGCGCCGGTGCGGAACTTCGTGCCCGCGACCGACGCGAGCGCGACGCGCTCGACCGTGACGAGCGCCGACTCGTCGGGGTTGATGACGGCGTCGATGCCGGACAGACGCGCGCCCGAGACGGTCGTGTCTTGGTCGCGCACGCTGGCGGCCGTGGCGTTGGCGACCGTCGCCTCCACTCGTCCGCGCTCGTCACGCCGGAAGCGTATGCCGCCCGCGGTCACGCCGCCCACGAGCGTGTCCTGCTGGCGAATCGAGGTCATGCGCGCGCCGCCGGCCGTGCCCACGACTTCCCCGCCGCGCACCTCGGCGGCGGCGTCGGAGAGGATGAGCCCGGCGATGCTCGTCTGCCCGGAGCGCGCGGCCGCGGCCCGCAGGTCGCCGACCCAACGGAAGTCCGTGCCCGTGCCCATCACGCCGCCCGCGAGCTGGACTGAGTTCAACTGAAAGTCGCCGGCCGTGAGCAACTCCGCGACCGCCCGCCCCTGCGCCTCGTAAGTCTTGCCCTGCCCCTCGCCCGTCGCGCTCACGTTCAAAGCCTTCAGACGCACGCCGTCGGCCGCGAGCGCGTCCGAGGTTATCGTGCCCTCGACCTTGTAGCGGTCGCCCTCGCCCGAGACCGTGCCGGCGAACGCGCCCGTGCCGCGCAGCGTCGTCTCGGGCTGGAAGATGTCCGAGGTCTGCGTCAGGTCGACGGTGGCGTTGACCTTCATCTGGTAACGGAGCGCGCGCCAGTCGTCCATCACGCCTTCGAGCCGCGCCTCGGTGACGGGCGAGCGCAGGACGAGTTCCTGAATCTCGGCGCGCGTCTGGTTGAGGCGCGCGCGCGCGGCGACGCTGATGCGGTCGACGGTCTTGCCGTCGTAGACGAAGTTGGAGTCGTCGAACGCGAGCTCGACCACGTTCATGCGGCTCTCTTCGGGCGCGTTCGGGTCTTCGGGGCGGATGGTGGCGCGGAGGTTTTTGGCCTCGCCCGAGATGTCGTGGAGCTGGTCGTCGTAGTGTATGCGGCCGCCGTTGAGTTTGACGTTGGCCGTCGAGTAGGCGAAGAGGATGCGGCTGTTCGGGTCGGGCTCGGGCAGGCGCAGGTTCGAGAAGTTCGAGCGGCCCTGCTCGTCGAACTTGACCCAGACTTCGAGCCCGTCGATCTCCAAAGCTTCGAGGTCGACGTGCCGGCGCAGGCTGAGCGCGTACATGTCCTCGATGCGGACGGTGGCCAGCACGCGGTCGATCTTCCCCAGCTGCGCGCCGGTCGCGGCGTCGTAGAGCTTCACGTCGCGGAGCTCGGCCGTGCGCGGGCCGAGCTCCGTCTCGAAAGAGCCGATCTCGGCGCGGATGCCGTAGCGCGAAAAGGTCTCGACGACCTGCCCGGCGATGATGCGGTCGATGCGGCCCGTGCGGTAGAGGACGAAGACGACGAGGGCGAGCGCGAGGACGGCGACGACGGCGACGACGGCCGTCCACATCGCGTTCCGGCGGTTGACGACGCGGCGCCAGCGCGCGCGCCGCCCCTTCGGCGTCAGCGGCGCGGGCGGCGGCCCCGCGCCCTCGGGCGCCTCCGTGAACTTCACGGCGTCCGGCCGTCCGGGCTCGTCGGGTTCTTCGTGCGCGTCAGTGTCGCGCCCGCGCTCGTCAACAGGCATAGGGCTTTAAGTCGTTCGCCGCCGGGAAGCGTGCGGCCGGTGCGGAACAGTAAATAAAGGGAGAGGCCGTCAGGGCCGGCGGACGCCGGATGCCGAAACGTTGAATGATGAGTTACGGCGGCGTCGCGATGCCTTCTAATTCATCACTCGTCATTCCGCGCTCAACATTTTCCCGTCCTCCTCGCGCGCGGGCGACCCCAGCGGGACGTTGCCGACGATTTCCAGCCCGAAGCCTTCGAGCGCCGAGACCTTCGGCGGGTGGTTCGAGAGCAGGAGGATGCGGCGCAGGCCCAACTCGTGAAGTATCTGCGCGCCCACGCCGTAGTCGCGCTCCGCGCCGTAGCCCGTGCGCAGGCTCGCCTCGCGCTTCGGCAGCCCCTCCTCCAACATCAACTGATAGGTGCGGAGCTGGTGCACGAGGTCGAGGTTGTTGTCGCGCTGGCGCAGGTAGAGGACGACGCCGCGCCCCGCGGCCGCGATGCGTTCGAGGGCGGCGTGGAGTTGGTGGCCCGTGTCGTCGACGAGCGTGCCGAACATATCGCAGGTGACGTTCTCGGCGTGGACGCGCACGAGGACGGGGTCGTCGCCGCCGACGCCCGTCACGTCGCCCATCACCATCGCCAGATGCACGTCGCCGTTCATCACGTTCTCGAAGGCGACGGCGCGGAAGCGTCCGTAGACGGTCGGCAGGTCGGTCTCGACGGCGCGGCGCACCAAGACTTCCTTGCGCATCCGGTAGCGGACGAGGTCGGCGACCGAGATGATTTTCAGGTCGTGCCCGGCGGCGAACTTCTCAAGGTCGGGCAGGCGGGCCATCGTCCCGTCCGGGTTCATGATTTCGCAGACGACGCCGGCCGGGTAGAGCCCGGCGATGCGCGCGATGTCGACGGCCGCCTCGGTCTGGCCCGTCCGGACGAGCACGCCGCCCTTCTTCGCGCGCAAGGGGAAGATGTGGCCGGGGCGCGCGAGGTCTTGCGGGCGCGTCTTGGGGTCGACGAGCGTGAGGATGGTCGTCGCGCGGTCGGCGGCCGAGATGCCGGTCGTGACGCCTTTGCGCGCCTCGACCGAGACGGTGAAGGCCGTCCCCAAGTACGACGTGTTGTCGGCGACCTGCATCGTCAGGTGCAGCTCGTCGCAGCGCTCCTCGGTGAGCGGGACGCAGATGAGGCCGCGGGCGTGCGTCACCATGAAGTTGATGATTTCGGGCGTGACCGACTCGGCCGCGCAGACCAAGTCGCCCTCGTTCTCGCGGTCTTCGTCGTCGACGATGATGATCATGCGGCCGTCGCGCACGTCGCGCGCGGCTTCTTCGATGGAGGCGAAAGGCATCTTACGGGGTACTCGACTTCGCGTGTTGGGAGATTTCGGCTCGGCCCAATGTTACCCGAAAGGGGCCGCTTTTGCGAACCCCCTTCTCAGCCCTCGGCCGGAATCACCGTCATGTCTCGGAGGCGGTCGGAGTTTTCGCCTTCGCCCTTCACGTCGCGGATGTAGATTTTCTCGACGCGCCCGCCGAACCGCTCTTTCACCTCGCGGAAGGCTTCCGGGTCGCGCTCGCCCGAGTCGCCGAAGAGGACGAAGCGGCGGCCGGGCAGGTTCGTCATCATCGACGAAATCTCGGCGACCTTCATCTCCTGCGTGTTCATCGAGCCCTCGGCGTAGTTGTGAAGGTTCCGGCGGAAGGTCGCCGGGTCGCGCAGGCTCTTGTCGAAGTCCTTCATGTGGAAAGTCCCCTCGGGGAACTGCTCGTCCTCGATGAGGAACTCGTGCAGCAGTCGGTAGAGCGGCCACGGGCCGCCGGAGACGTAGTGGAACGCGACGTTCGCGTGGCCGGGGTGCGCGTCGAGGATTTTCAGATACCTGTCGCGCATCCCTTCGACGGCCGCGTACTCCATGAAGAACGTCCGCTCGGCGACGCGCTTCGGCCCGGCGAGGATTTCCGTGACGCGGATGGTGTCGTCGATGTCGGAGACGACCGACAGCCCCTCGGGTTCGAGCAGCACGACGCGGCCGCGCCCCTCGGCGTCGCCCAACTTCCCGTCGGCCTTCACCCGCAGCGTGAGCCAGCGCGAGCCGGAGGCCGACACGAGCCGCTCGGCCTTTTCGGCCGGCAGCACGAAGCTCTCTTTGGCGAGCCCGTTGGCGTTCGTCGCCGAGCCGAAGTGGTAGGTCTCGCCGTCCTCGTCGCCCTCGATCTGGAAGCTGACTTTGTCCTCGTCGCAGCTCACGGCGACGAAGTCCTCGGAGCAGAGGCCGAAGCGCTTAATCTCGTCCTCGCCGGGCGCGTCGCCGCCCGGCCAGAGTGCGGCCACGTCGTCGAACACGTAGGGCTTTCGGCGGCGCACCCAGACGCGCGCGGGGACGACCCACTCGCCGCCGCGCTGGTAGCCGTAGGTCGTGTAGAAGACGACCTCCTTGTCGAAGTGCTTGTTGATGACGTTCCCCAAGTGGTCTTGGAACGGGCTGAAGATGGACACGGGGGTTCTCCTTTCGTCTGACGGGAGGGCGGGGCTTCGGGTCGGGCGCGGGCGCGCGAGGAGGTCGGGGACGGCGGCTGCTATTTGTAACCCAAGTCGGACAACTTTTCCAGAGTCACGGGCGGGGCGTCTTGCGCGGCGTCCGCGCCGCCGCGCGCGAACGAGAGGATGCGCTCGACGTACTTGGCGATGACATCGACTTCGAGGTTGACCGGGTCGCCGGGTCGCAGGCGCGAGAGGTTCGTGACGGCCCAAGTCTTGGGGATGACGGCGACCTCGAAGTGGTCTTCGGCGAGGCCGGCGACGGTCAGGCTGATGCCCTCGACGGCGACCGAGCCTTTAAAGACCAGATAGCGCGCGACCTCGGGCGGGTAGCCGATCCGCACCGTCCACGAG
>DASQDT010000262.1:0-7155 GCA_035634035.1 Pyrinomonadaceae bacterium
GACATCGCACGCCAACGTCTCATTGACTATGAATACGATGTGAGCTTACTTGATAGCTAAAAACGCTGCCCAACAACTGCACGCACCCGACGCGGCCTCTTAATGCTGAGAAATAAATCTGCAGCGACGGTCGGCGCGTAAGTCATGCCGGAGTCGGAAGGCTGATTGTTGAACGCTGAGCGCTGAGAGCTTCCCCATGTCCATCCTGCTCGTCGGACTCAATCACAAGACCGCGCCCGTCGAGGTGCGCGAGCGCCTCGCGTTCGGCGACGAGGCGTGCGCCACACACCTGCGCGCGCTCGTCGACGGCGAGGTGGTGCGCGAGGGGCTGATAGTCTCGACCTGCAACCGAGTGGAAGTCGTGGCCGCGACCGAAGGCCCGCGCGCCGAAGAAGCCGCCGCGCGCCTGCGCGAGTTCCTCGGCTCGTCGCGCTCGCTCCCGCCCGACTTCTTCGCGCGCCACCTCTACACGCACTCGGACGACGCCGCCGTCCGACACGTCTTCCGCGTCACCTCCTCGCTCGACTCGCTCGTCGTCGGCGAGCCGCAGGTCTTGGGCCAAGTGCGGCGTGCCTACTCGGTCGCCGTCGGGGCCGGCACGACGGGCCGCGTGCTGCACCGGCTCGTCCACCACGCCCTGCGCGTCGCCAAGCGCGTGCGCAACGAGACGGGCATCGCGTCGTCGGCCGTCTCGGTGAGCTTCACGGCGGTCGAGTTGGGGCGGAAGATTTTCGGCTCGTTGGAGGGCGCGACGGTGATGGTCGTCGGCGCGGGCGAGATGGCCGAGCTGGCGGCGAAGCATCTGGCCGGGGCCGGCGCGGCGCGCGTCCTCGTCTCGAACCGCACGCACGCGGCGGCGCAACGTCTCGCGGCCGAGTTCGGCGGCGAGGCCGTCGAGTTCGACAAGTTGAGCGAGCGCGTGGCCGAGGCCGACGTCGTGATTTGCTCGACGGCTTCGGGCGACTACGTCATCACGCGCGAGATGGCCGCGCGCGCGCGCGAGGCGCGCCGCAACCGCCCCGCCTTCTTCATCGACATCAGCGTCCCGCGCAACGTCGACCCGCGGGTGGGCGAACTCGACAACCTCTTCGTCTTCGACGTCGACGACCTAGAGGCCGTCGTCGCGTCGAACATCCGCGAGCGCGAGCGCGAGGCCGAGCGGGCCGAGCTGATAGTCGAGTCTGAGGTGATGCAGTTCCAGCAGTCGCTGCGCATCCTCGACATCGGGCCGACGGTCGGCGCCCTGCGCGAGAAGATGCGGCGGACGGCGCTCGAAGAGTTGCGCCGCCAGCGCCCGCGCCTCGGCGACCTCACGCCCGAGCAGGAGCGCGCCGTCGAACAACTCCTGCTCTCGACCGTCAACAAAATCTCGCACCCCGTCATCCACCGCCTGCGCCGCTCCTACTCGACCGGAGAGGACGACGACCTCCGCGCGTGGCGCGAAAGCTTCAAGCTCGAAGAATGAGCCGCGTCTTCCGCATCGGTTCGCGCGGCTCGAAGCTGGCGCTGTGGCAGGCCGGCTGGGTGCGCGAGCGTCTGCAAGCCGCGCACCCCGGCGCGGAGGTGTGCGTCGAGGTGATTAAGACCGAGGGCGACGTGCGGCGCGACGTGCCGCTCTCGGTCATCGGCGGCCGCGGCGTCTTCACGAAAGAGATCGAGCAGGCGCTTCTCGACGGGCGCGTGGACATCGCCGTCCACTCGCTCAAAGACTTGCCGACCGTCGTGCCCGACGGACTCCTGCTCGCCGCCACGCCCGAGCGCGAGGACGCGCGCGACGCGCTCGTCTTGCGCGAGGGCTTCGCGCCCTCTCAAGGGATGACGGGCAGCGCGCTCGACCTGCTCCCGCGCGGCGCGCGCGTCGGCACGTCGAGCGTCCGCAGGCTCGCGCAGCTCAAGCACCGGCGGCCCGATTTGAGCGTGCTCGACTTGCGCGGCAACGTCGACACGCGTCTGCGCAAGCTCGACGGCGGCTGGTACGAGGCCGTCGTCCTCGCCTCGGCCGGCCTGCGACGCCTCGGGCTCGAAGGCCGCGTCGGCGCGCACCTCGCGATTGAGGAGATGCTGCCGGCCGTCGGGCAGGGCGCGCTCGGCGTCGAGACGCGCGGCGACGACGCGGAGACGAACGCGCTCGTCTCCGCGCTCGACCACGCCGCGACGCGCGCGGCCGTCACCGCCGAGCGGTCGCTCCTGCGCGCGCTCGGCGGCGGCTGCCAACTGCCCATCGCCGCGCACGCCGTCGTGCTCGGCGGCGCGCTCCGTCTCACGGCCCTCGTCGCCGCGCCGTCGGGCGAGAGTGTCGTCGGCGACTCAATCGAAGGCCATCCTTCGGAGGCCGAGGCGTTAGGCGTGCGGCTTTCGGAAATCCTCACGGCTCGCGGCGCGCTCGCGCTCCTGCCGCCCGCGACGCAGACGAATCCCGGTTGATGACAGGCGAGCTGAACGAAGTCGCGGAGGGCGCGCGGCCGCTCGGCGGGCGCGTCGTGCTGATTACGCGCGCGCGTGCGCAGGCCGCCGAGTTCGCCGCGGAGCTTGAGGCTTTCGGCGCGCGCGTCGTCGAGTGCCCGACTATTGAAATCGTCGAGCCGGAGTCGTACGACGCGCTCGACGAGGCGATTGAAAACCTCTACGGCTACGACTGGCTCGTCTTCACGAGCGCCAACGGCGTCGAGCACTTCACGCGCCGCCTCTCGGCGCTCGGGCGCGACGCGGGCGAGTTGGACTCCTTGCGCGTCTGCGCCATCGGGCGCGCGACGGCCGAGCGTCTGGCCGCGTCGCGCGTCCACGTCGATGTCGTGCCCGAGCGCTTTCAGGCCGAGGGCGTCTTCGAGGCGCTCGAAAACTACTTGGGCGGGCGCGAGAATTTTCGTCACCTCAACTTCCTCATCCCGCGCGCGGCCGTCGCGCGCGACCACCTGCCGCGCGCGCTCGAAGAGGCCGGCGCGCGGGCCGACGCCGTCACGGCCTACCGCACCGTCCGCCCCGAGACGCGCGACCGCGCGCGCGTCGAGGCGCTGCTCGTCGGCGGCGGCGTCGACTGCGTCACCTTCACGAGCGCCTCGACCGTCCGCAACTTCGCGCAACTCTTCGAGACGGGCGACCTCTCCGCGCTTCTCGGCGGGACGGCCGTCGCCTGCATCGGCGCAGTCACCGCAGAGGCCGCGCGCGAATACAACTTGCGCCCCCGCGTCGTCCCCGAAGAGGCCACGACGCGCGCCCTCGCGCGCGCGATAGCCGTCCACTTCTCGGCTCTTTAAACGCGCGGCGCGGCGCGTAACGACTGCCCCTCCCGTGTGTGATACACTCCGAGCATGGCGAAGGGGCGCGTGGTGGTGGTGGTCGGGGGGGGTAGGCCGGAGGCGTTGACGCTGATCAGGGCTCTGGCCGACTCGGGTTATGAGACCTTCCTCGCCGAAGGCCCGGCCGAAGCCCTCTTGCGCGCGAACGAATACCTGCCCGACCTCGTCTTGGCCTACGCCTCGGTGGCCCGCGCCCAAGACTCTTACCTACTCAAAGGGCTGCGCTCAACGCACCCCGAAATCCCCTTCATCATTCTCGGCGCGGCCGAGGCGGGCGACGAAACTTATCAGCACTTGGACGAGACGCCGGACTTCGAGACGCTGCGCCTCGCCGTCGAGCGCGCGCTCGCGGGCTCCGACTCGCGGCCGGCCGAACGACGCGGGGCGCGCGGGCGCGCGGAAGCGCGCGGCACGTTCGGCGAGTTGGTCGGACAGTCCGAGCCGATGCGGCAGATCTACACGCTCATCGAGCAGGTCGCGCCCTCGTCCGCCTCAGTCCTCATCACGGGCGAGTCGGGCACGGGCAAGGAGTTGGTCGCGCGCACGATTCACAAGTTGAGCCCGCGCGCGCGGGCGGCGTTCGTCCCCATCAACTGCTCGGCCATCCCCGAGACGTTGATGGAGTCGGAGCTGTTCGGGCACGAGCGCGGCGCGTTCACCGGCGCTTCGTCGCGCAGGCAGGGCTGCTTCGAGTTGGCCGACGGCGGCACGCTCCTCCTCGACGAGATAGCCGAGATGCCCCCGCTCCTTCAGGCCAAGCTCCTGCGCGTGCTCGAAGAGAGGAGCGTGCGCCGTCTGGGCGGCGCGCACGAGATTCCGGTCGACGTGCGCGTGCTCGCGGCGACGAACCGCGACCCGGTCGAGGCGACGCACCGCGGCGATTTCCGCGAAGACCTGCTCTACCGTCTGAACGTCATCACCATTGAGCTGCCGCCCCTGCGCCGCCGGCGCGAGGACATCGGCGTGCTCGCGCGCCACCTCGTCGCGCAGCTCGCCGAGCGCCACGGCCGCCGCGCGCGCGCGCTCAGCCCGGCCGCCCTCGAAGCCTTGAAGTCGCACCACTGGCCCGGCAACGTCCGCGAGCTGCGCAACGTCATCGAGCGCGCCGTCATCATCTGCTCGGGCGACACCATCGAGCGCGCGCACCTCGCGCCCTACCCGCTCGACCAGCGCGCGCGCGTCCGCAGCGAGGACACCATCACGCTCCCCGTCGGCACGCCGCTCGAAGAGGTCGAGCGGCAGATGATTCTGCGCACGCTCCACAAGACCGACAACAACAAGCGCCGCGCGGCCGAGCTCCTCCAGATTAGCCTCAAGACTCTGCACAACAAGCTGCGCTCATACCGCGAGCGCGGCATCCTGCCAGACCCCGAGGAACAGCCCTCGCGCGCGCCCTACGGCGGCGGCGGCGACGACTTCCGTTAAATCGGCCATCCCCCGCCCCCTCACGCCGAAGGATTTACGAGTCGTTGGCCGATATTTTGCAACGCCCTGTATTGATTTTCGCCCGCCTTAAGGTTTAAGCTTCACAGGAAGGCGGGCAGTGCACGTCTCCCCCTCACGCTTTCAGAGTATTTTCGATAAATAGTCCGAGGCCGCGCGCGTCGGAGTACACGCGCGGCCCAGACTCGGAAGGCGTCGGGGGCTCGCCCTTAAAAGATTAGGGCGACGATTGTTTGAAGTGTTTCCAGCGCGTACGTCGTCAACGAGTCGGACACTTCGAGCCCCTCGTCCGACGGTGTTACCTCTTCAACCATCCGCGGGCCGTCGGGCACGTCCTCGTTCGGTCCGTGAATGACGCCGGCAAAGGTCGTGTGGGCCAGCGCGAGCGCGAGCATGAGCGCGGCCAGTCCGTTTTTCTGATTTTTCACAGTCTCACTCCTGCAAGTTTTTAAGGATTTCGTCGGGATTGAGGGTGTTTCCGGTCTCTGACCCTTCGGAGGCCACTATCATAACACTTTGTGCTGAAAGTATACAGCGCTGCAAAATCCTTGCTCACCCACTTAAAGGTAAAACTTGCATGACTTTAACTACTGACCCGAAGCGAGCGCGTGTCCCCTCCGCCGTGTCGAGCGCGGGGGAGGTGCGCGCGCGTTGCGATGAGGCACGTCGGCTCGAAGACGCGGGGCGCTACGAAGAGGCGGCCGAGCTTCTGAGCGATTTCTGGGCTGGCGTCGGCGAGCGCCCGCGCCTCGACGGCCTCGACGAACGGTCGGCCGCCGAGCTCATCCTGCGGGCCGGGACTCTGACGGCTTGGCTCGGGAGCGCGCGCCAGATTCGCGGCGCGCAGGAGGCGGCCAAAGACTTGATCGGCGAGAGCGCCGCGCGCTTCGAGGCGATGGGCGAGCCGTCGCGTGCGGCCGCCGCGCGGACGAGCCTCGCCGTCTGCTACTGGCGCGAGGGCGCCACGGACGAGGCGCGCGTGATGCTCGAAGAGTCGCGCTCGCTCGCGCGGGGGCGCGACTCACGTCAGGAGGCGCGCGCTCTTTTGAACCTCGCCGTCGTCGAGAGCAGCGCGACGCGCTACCACGACGCCCTGCGCGTTTTGAACGAAGCGGCCCCCGTCGTCGGGCGGCTCGACGAGACGGACGTGCTGCGCGGTATGTTCCACAACGAGCTGGCCAACGCGCTCATGCTCCTCGGCCGCCGCGAGACGCGCGCCGACTACCTCGACCGCGCGCTCGTCGAGTTCGCCGCCGCCTCCTTCCACTACGAGGAGGCCGGCAACAAGCAGTGGCGCGCGATGGTCGAGAACAACCTCGGCTTCCTCTTCTTCCTGCTCAAACGCTACGAGGAGTCGCGCGAGCACCTGCGCCGCGCGCGCCGACTCTTCTCGGAGTTGGGGCAGGAGGGTAACGTCGCGCAGACGGACGAGACGCACGCGCGGCTGCTTCTGGCCGCGGGGCGCGCGGGCGAGGCCGAAAGAGTGGCGCGCACGGCCGTCGAGCGGCTCGCGGGCGGCGACGAGCTGTCGCTTCTCGCGGAGGCCCTGACGACCCACGGGCGCGCGTTCGCGCGACTCGGGCGCGTCCGCGAAGCGCGCGACGCCTTCACGCGCGCCTTCGAGACGGCCGACCGCGCGGGCGACCCGGAGGGCGCGGGTCAGGCCGCGCTCGCCACCATCGAGGAGTTGAGCGAACAACTCCCGGCCGTCGAGCTGCTCGCGCTCTACGAGAGCGCCGACGACCTGCTCAAGCACTCGCAGGAGACCGACATCGTCGCGCGCCTGCGCGACTGCGCGCGCCAAGTCCTGACCGCGTCATTCGGCTTGGCGCAAGCCGCGTCGATACTACCGCACCACCTCGCGGCGGGCGACGAGGGCGACGATGACGACGACTTTCAAGTTGAGTTCGTCCACGCCGAGCCGGCGACGGCCGAGCTCCTGCGCCGTGCGGAGTTGATCGCGGGCGCGGGCGGGCCGGTTCTTCTCTCGGGCGAGACGGGGACGGGCAAGGAGGTGCTCGCGCGTCTGATTCACGAGCGGAGCGGGCGGGCCGGGCGCTTCGTCAAACTCGTCTGCGCGGGCCTGAGCGGGGAGTCGTTCGAGGCGAGGCTGCTCGGGCTGGCGGGCGGCGGCGTGGCGGGCGCGGCCGAGGAGGCCGAAGGCGGCACGCTCTTCTTGGACGAGGTCGGCGAGATGGGGCCTTCGGCTCAGGCCAAGCTCCTGCGTCTGCTCGAATCGGGCGAGGCGCAGAGGGTCGGCGAGACTCTGCCGCGGCGCGTCGACGTGCGCGTCGTCGCCTCGACGACCTTCGACCTCGCGCTGCTCGTCGAGGAGGGCGCGTTCCGCAAAGACCTCTACTACCGCTTGCAGAACTTCACGCTCGAAGTCCCGCCTCTGCGCGAGCGGCCGGCCGAC
>DASQDT010000263.1:0-3331 GCA_035634035.1 Pyrinomonadaceae bacterium
CCCGCGCGGCCCCTTTTTCGTCCTTCGTCCTTCCGCCTTTAGCCTTATTGTTGTCCGCCGCCGCCGCTCGTCGGGCCGCCGGCCGGGGCGGGTCGGCCCTCGGAGTCGACGACGACGATCTCGTTCGAGATGTCTTCGAGCTCGCGCAAACCCTTCTCGATGACCTTGCGGTCGCCGACGACGAGGATGGCGAGGCGCGTCGGGTTGACGTAGCGGTTCGAGACGCGCGCCAAATCTTCGAGCGTCACGGCGTTGACGCGCGCCACGAAGTTGTTGAAGTAGTCGTCCGGCAGCTCATAGATGACGATGTCTTCGAGCCGCGTCGCGATGTTGGCCGGCGTCTCGAACGTGCGCGGGAAGGCGCGCGTCAGACTCTGCTTGGCGTAGGTCAGCTCCTCAGCCGTCACCGGAATCTCGCCGCGCACGCCGCGCAGCTCCTTGATGAACTCCGCGACCGACTCCTTCGTCACCGCCGTCTGCACGCCGGCCGACGCCATGAACGGCCCCGCGCCCCGCCGGTAGTCGAACGCCGTGCGCGCGCCGTAGGTGTAGCCCTTGTTCTCGCGCAAATTTAAGTTGACGCGCGAGATGAACTGCCCGCCCAAGAGTTGGTTCATGACGAGCAGCGGGAAGTAGTCGGGGTTCGAGCGCGGGACGCCGATGTGCCCGATGTTAAGGACGGACTGCGCCGCGCCCGGACGGTCTACCAAGTAGATGACGTTGCGCGTGCGCTCCTGCGGCGCGGCCGTCACGTCCACCGCGGGCACGTGACCGCGCTCCCACTTCGCGAACGCGCGCTCAAGCTTCGGCACGACCTCGGAGGCCGTCACGTCGCCGACGACGATGAGCGCCGAGTTGTTCGGGCGGTAGTAGGTCTCGTAGAACTTGCGCACGTCGCCCGTGGAGAGCGCCCCGATGGAAGTCTCGTCGCCGATGAGCGAGTGGCCGTACGGGTGCGAGCGGCCGTAGATGATGGTCGGGTAGACGACCGAGGCGATTGCGGTCGCGTCGTCGCGGCGCTGCTTGAGCGAGGTCAGGCGCTGGTCGCGCAGGCGGCGCATCTCGGTGTCGGGGAACGAGGGGTTGATGACGACGTCGGCGAAGATGTCGAGCGCGCGGTCGACGTGGCGCGTGAGCGTCAAAAGCGACGCGCTCGAAGAGTCCCAGCCGGCGTTCGTGTTGAGAGACGCGCCGATGGCCGCCAGCTCGTTCGAGATGTCGAGCGCGCTGCGGCGCGTCGTCCCCTCGTCGATCATGCTCGCCGTCATGCTGGCGAGGCCCGCGCGGTCGCCGGGGTCGGCCGCGCCGCCCGTCTTGACGACGAGGTTCATGTTGACCACGGGCAGCTCGGCGTGGCGGACGACGAGCACTTCGAGTCCGTTCGAGAGCGTGCGCCGCTCGATGGCGGGCAAGGAGAGCGACGCCTCGGGGCCGGGCTTCGGCAGGCGCGAGGTGTCGGGCCGACGCTCGGCCTTCTTCTGCGCGGGGACGGCGGGCGCGGTCGCGGCCGGCGGCGTCGAGCCCGCGGGCCGGGTCTGCGCGGCCTCGGTCTTGGTCTGCGGCTGCGCGCCCGCGGGGCGCTCGCCGGTGGTCGAAGGCGTGGTGCGCGGGGCCGTGCCCGCGGCCTGCTGCGTGGCGGGCGCGGGCGCGTCGGTCTTGGGCGTCGCGGCGACGGGCTCGCCCGCCTTGTTCTGCGAGCCGCGCGGGACGACCGTCATCACGAGACGCTTGTCCGTGAGGTACTTCCGCGCGACGCGCTGCACGTCGGCGGCCGTCACCTGACGGTAGCGCATGAGGTCTTGGTTGAAGTAGACGGGGCGCTTGCGGAACGTGTTGTAGCTGTTGAGCTGGTCGGCCTTGCCCAGAACGGTCTGGATGCCGAAGATGGCCGACGACTCGATCTCGTTGTAGGCGCGCTCCATCTCCTCGCGCGTGGGCGGGGCCTGTTTCATCTTCGACAGCTCCTCGTCGAGCATCTTTTCAATGTCGGCGACGGACTTGTCGGGCTTGGCGGTGGCGACGACCTGAAACTGTCCGGCCAGCTCGCGCGAGAAGTGGAAGGCCGAGGCGTCCTGCGCCACCTGCTGCTCGTAGACGAGCCGCCGGTAGAGGCGCGAGCCCTTGCCGCTGGCGAGGACGGCGCTCAGCATATCGAGCGCCGCGTCGTCCGCCGCGAAGAGCGGGACGGTGTGCCAAGCCATGTAGACGCGCGGCAGGGCGACGCGATCCTCCTCGGTCATCCGCACCTCGCGGTCGAAGGCGGGCTGGCGCGCGACGACCGGCTTGATCTCGGGGCCGCGCGGAATCGCGCCGAAATGTTTTTCGACGAGGCGGCGCGCCTCCTCGGGGCGGAAGTCGCCGGCGATGACGAGGCTCGCGTTGTTCGGGACGTAGAAGCGCCGGAAGAAGTCTTTAACGTCGTCCATCGAGGCGGCCGTCAGGTCTTCGAGCGAGCCGATGGTGAGCCAGTGGTACGGGTGCTCGGGCGGGTACATGACCTCGGAGATTTTCGCGCCGATGAGCCCGTAAGGGACGTTGTCGTAGCGCTGGCGCTTCTCGTTCTTGACCACGTCGCGCTGGTTGGCGAGCTTCTCCTCGGTCATCGCCTCCAAGAGCCCGCCCATGCGGTCGGCTTCGAGGTAGAGCGCGGTTTCGAGGAAGTTCGACGGGACGACCTCGAAGTAGTTTGTGCGGTCGGCGTTGGTCGAGCCGTTGATGGCGCCGCCGGCCTCTTGGAGCGGGAAGAAGTAGTCGTAGTCGAAATTCTTCGAGCCCTGAAACATCATGTGCTCGAAGAGGTGCGCGAAGCCCGTGCGGCCGGGCACCTCGTTCTTCGAGCCGACGTGATACCAGAGGTTGACGGCGACGATGGGCGTCGAGTGGTCTTCGTGCATCACGACGCGGAGGCCGTTCGGGAGCGTGAACTCCGTGACCTTGAGGTCGAGTTGCGGGAGCGCGCCCGCCGCGCGCGGCGCGGCGGCCGTCGCGGGGTTGCGCGGCTGACGGTTGGCGCGGCCGCGCCTCTGCGCGAGCGCAGGGAGCGCGGGCGCGAGCATGGCGGCGGCGAGGACGGCGGCGAGCAAACGTTGCGGACGCATTTTAGAATATCCTCCTCTTCGGAATACGGCGGCGCGGCGGCGCGCGTGAGTGTCGGCGCGGCGGAGGGGCGAACGGCCGGGGGCGCGCGCCGGCCTTAGAAGTCTTGCTTTACAGGGGAACTGTTGGGAAACCGATGCCGCGAATTTTAACCCGCCGCCGCGGCGCGCGCAACCAGACTGCCGGTGGGGAATGCGGAGTGCGTAAAGCGGAATGCGGAAAGCGTGGTGGGGGG
>DASQDT010000264.1:0-50648 GCA_035634035.1 Pyrinomonadaceae bacterium
CACCGCCTCCGCCGACGCCCTCCCCTCGGCGCTTGCGCGCGCGCTCGGCCTCACCCCTGTGACCTTACTGAGCGCTCGCGGCCCGGCCGCGCGGTGCCACCCTGAATCTCCGTCATGTGCTGCCTTGTGTTGGCGCGAGAATAGCGCGGAAGAAATTTCGAGGTCAGTACGTATGCGTACTGAAATGCTAGTCGCGCGGCCGCTATGATGCGCACACTTCAAGGCGTCCGAGTGCCCGTGCCGGCGTGGAAGGCCACGCGGTTGATCGGCGGACGACTTCGGGCCGGACTCGCCGGAACGGGCACTCGGACGACTCCTGAAGTACGGGAGGAAAGTTGCAGAAGGGCGCGACGGCGCGCGAGCGTGTCGCGCCCTTCTCCCTTTCAACCCACTGTCCCACGGCTCACACCCGCGAAGAATTTTGTCGGCAAGGTTTTAAACCCTAGTGCAAGACAACCTCGAAGTCCTGCGTCTCGGCCTGTTTGAGATCAGCCCCGACGGGAAGGTGCTCTACTACAAGCCCGAGGGCCCGCCGCGCGACGGCGCGGAGGCGGCGGTCGGCCGCAACCTCTTCGCGGAAGTCATCTCGCCCGACAACGCACGCGAGTTCCAAGACCTCCTGCACAACTTCACGCACGGCCGCGAGCCCTCGCGCAGCGTCGAGTTCACCTTCCTCTTCGGCGCGACCGCCGCTCCGGCCCGCCTCCTTCTGGCCCGCATGCGCGAGCAGACCAACGGCGAGGGCCGCGACTCCATCTTCGTCCACATCCGCAAAGCCTGAGGGCCGCGCCGTCCGACTCGGACGCGCGCCGCGCGCCGCGGCCGATTCCCTGTCGCCCGTCGGACGCGTGTGCTACCATGCGGGCACACGTCCCCCAATTCATTACGCGTCTTACGCCGGCCGCGCGCGCGGGCGACGCCGCCCCGCAGCCGCAAGGAGACTCGAAACTTGCACGGACACGACATCATCGTCATCGGCGCGTCGGCCGGCGGCGTCGAGGCTCTGCAAGTGCTTGCGCGCGGGCTGCCCGAGGACTTGGCCGCGGCCGTCTTCGTCGTGCTCCACATCTCGCCGCAGACGCCGAGCATCCTGCCGAGCATACTCGCGCGCGCCGGGGCGCTCCCGGCCGCGCACGCCGCGGACGGTCAGCCGATCGAGCACGGGCGCATCTACGTCGCGCCGTCCGACCACCACCTGCTCGTCGAGCCGGGTCAAGTGCGCGTCGTGCGCGGGCCGAAGGAGAACCGCTACCGCCCGGCCGTCGACCCGCTCTTCCGCTCGGCCGCGCTCGCCTACGGGCCGCGCGTGGTCGGCGTGATTCTGACGGGCGCGCTCGACGACGGCGCGGCCGGCATCCGCTACGTCAAGCAGCGCGGCGGCGTGACCGTCGTCCAAGACCCGGCCGAGGCGCTCTACCCCGGGATGCCGCGCAGCGCGGCGCGCTCGACGCGCGTCGATTACCAGCTCCCGCTCGACCGAATCGCGCCGCTTCTGGCGCGGCTGGCTCGCGAGGAGGCGGCCGACGACAGGGAGGTTCCCGTGCCCGAAGACTTGAAGACCGAGGCGGAGATCGCCAAGCAGAAGCTCGACGCGATAGAGATGCTCCGCCACGTCGAGCGTCTGGGCAAGCTCACGCCCTTCACCTGCCCCGAGTGTCACGGCACGCTCTGGGAGATGCAGGACGGCGAGCTTTTGCGCTTCCGCTGCCACGTCGGCCACGCGCTGACGGCCGAGAGCCTCGTGTCGGAGCAGTCCGAGGTCTTGGAGAACGCGCTCTGGTCGGCGCTGCGCGCGCTCGAAGAGAAGGTGACGCTGACGCGCCGGATGGCCGAGCGGGCGCGCGGGCGCAACTACGACAGGGCGGCCAAGAGCTTCGACCTGAAGGCCGCCGAGGGGAGCCGCCACGCCGAGGTCGTCCGCGACCTCCTGCTCAACGGCCGCGAGCACTCGGCCGTCGGGGGGACGGATGAGGCCGAGAGCGACGACGGCCTGCGGCCCGCCACGACTTTCGCGGACTAGGACGGCGCGCGCCTCGCGCGCGGAGCTTCCTCCGACTGACGACCCTTTGAAGCCTCTCCCGACTGACGACCCTTTATGAGCACAGAAGAGAACACGCAGCACGCGCCGGCCGACCTCGTCGTCGTCGGCTCGTCGGCCGGCGGCATCGGCGCTTTGTCCGTCCTCGTCGGCGCGCTCCCGGCCGACTTCGCCGCGCCCGTTGTCATCGCGCAGCACCTCGACCCGCACCGCCCCTCCCACCTCAACACAGTGTTAGAGCGCCGGAGCACGCTGCCCGTCGTCGTCGTCCCCGAGGGCGACCCGACGCCGCTCGACGCGGGCCGCGTCTACGTCGTCCCGTCGAACCGCCACGTCCGGATAGTCGACGGCCACGTCGCCCTCGAAGACGACCACGGCGGACGCCCCCGCCCGTCCGTCGACCTGCTTTTGTCGACCGCCGCGCGGGCCTACGGCGAGCACCTCATCGCCGTCATCCTGACGGGCTCGGGCTCGGACGGCGCGGCCGGCGCGGTCGATGTCAAGGAGGCCGGCGGGACGGTCATCATCCAGAACCCGGAGACGGCGCCCTACCCCTCGATGCCGCAGAGCCTGCCGCCGACGGTCGTCGACCACGTCGCCGACATCGAGCAGATGGGCCGCCTCCTCGACAACCTCCTGCGCGGCGTCGTCCTCGTCGAGCCGGACGAGAAGACCGACGACCCCTTGCGCGACCTGCTCGCCTACGTCAGCCAACAGACCAACGTCGACTTCCGCACCTACAAGCCCTCGACCATCACGCGCCGCATCGCGCGCCGCATGGCGGTGACGCACAACGCGTCGCTGCGCGACTACGCCGTCTACTTGGAGACGCACCGCGAGGAGGTGACGGAGCTCGTCAAGGCGTTTCTCATCAAGGTCACGGGATTCTTCCGCGACCCCGAGGCGTTCGAGTTTCTGCGCGACGAGCTGCTGCCCATCCTCATCGAGCAGGGCCGCGAGAAGGGCCGCGTCCTGCGCCTGTGGTCGGCCGGCTGCGCGACGGGCGAGGAGCCCTACTCGCTCGCGATACTTCTGGCCGAGCTGCTCGGGCCGGAGCTTCCGGAGTGGAGCGTCAAAATCTTCGCCACCGACCTCGACGAGTCGGCCATCAACTTCGCGCGGCGCGGGCTCTACCCGCCGAACGTGCTCGAAGACTTGCCCGAAGACCTCCGCGCGCGCTACTTCGACGCGAGCGACCACGGCTCGCTCGTCTCGAAGACGCTCCGCCAGCTGGTCATCTTCGGCCATCAGGATTTGAGCCGCGGCGTCCCGTTCCCGCGCATCGACTTGGTCGTCTGCCGCAACCTCCTCATCTACCTGAAGCCCGAGCTTCAGCAGAACGTCCTCGACCTCTTCGCCTACTCGCTCCACCAGACGCACGGCTACCTCTTCCTCGGCAAGGCCGAGACGGCGCGGCCGACGAAGGTGAGCTTCGAGCCGGTCAACAAGAGGTGGAAGATTTACCGCTGCACGGGCGGGCCGATGACCCTCATCAACGAGCGGCTCGGCGCGCCGCCGCGCTCGCTCGCGCTCGTGACCGCCGAGCCGCGCGCGTCCGGCCACTCGGCGCTCACCCACGTCACGCCCGTCGCGAGCGCGGGCGAGGCCGACGTGTCGCAGTTGCGCCGCATGACCGAGATGCTGCTGCGCTACCTGCCCATCGGCGTCGTCGTCATCGACCGCTCCTACCGCATCGTGACCCTCAACGGCGCGGCCCGGCGTATGCTCGGCATCCGCGACGCCGCCCCCGACCAAGACTTCCTCCACGCCGCGCGCGGGCTGCCTTACGCGCGGGTGCGCGACGCCATCGACACGGCCTTCCGCGAGCACTCGACCGTCCCGCTCACGGAGGTCGAGTCCGACCCGGCGGCCGGCGGCGCGAGCCGCTTCCTCAACCTCTCGGTGATGCCGATGCAGTTCGAGTCGGCCGGGGCGGAGCTGTGCGTCATCTCGGTCGGCGACGCGACCGAGGCCGTCCAGAGCAAGCGCCGGCTCGAAGCCATTCAGGCCGAGCAGGCGCAGCTCCTCGCAGAGTTGTCCGCGGCCAACCGCCGCCTCTCGGACATGAACAAGGAGCTTCAGGACGCGAACGAGGAGCTTCAGGCCGCCAACGAAGAGTTGATGCTCACGCAGGAGGAGTTGCAGGCGACGAACGAAGAGTTCGAGGCGACGAACGAGGAGCTTCAGGCGACGAACGAGGAGCTTGAGACGAACAACGAGGAGTTGCAGGCGACCAACGAGGAGCTACAGACGACGAACGACGAGCTGTCGGCGCGCACGCTTGAGCTTCAGGAGATGACGCAGGAGCTTTCGGTCGAGCGCGGGCGGCTCGCGCAGATGGTCGAGCACGCGCCGCTCAACATCCTCGTCCTCAAAGGCCCTTCGCTCGCCGTGCAGGCTTACAGCCCGAGCTACGCGCGCGCGTTCGACGGGGACGACATCACGGGCCGGCCGTTCGAGCTACTCTTCGAGGGCCGGGCGGACGGCGGCGCGTCGGAGCTGGTCGCGGCCGTGCGCGGGGCCTTCGAGCGCGGCGAGTCCGTCAGGACGCCGCGCCTCGCGGTCGGCGTCGGCGGCGACGGGCGGGGCGAGTTCGTCCACACGGTCGTCCCCGCCCAAGACGCGTCGGGCAACGTCGAAGGCGTCATCCTCTACTCGGAGTCGGCCGACGCCGACGCCCCTTAAGCTGAAGTGGCGGCGGCGGCCCGCCCGCCGCCGCGTGCGCGGCGCTAACGTCTCGGCGGGGCGTGCAGTGGGGCCCCGAAAACTGCGGCCCGCGTGGCGGAAGATTTGGCCGCCGTCCCCTCCGCGTTTCGCGCGTCCCGGAAATTCTCCTCGTGGACGTGGTAGCACTCGCAGGCCATCTGTTCGAGGAGCGCGCGGTCGTTCAGGTGAATCTTCCCGCGCCCGTAGCGCATGACCCCCATCGTCAGGAGCATACGCGCGGCCTGCGTCACGCCGGCGCGGCGCGCCCCGAGGCGGCTGGCGATGATCTCCTGCGTGAGCGTCAGGTCGTCCGACCCGGCGCGGTCGCGCACCATCAGGAGCCAAGTGGACAGACGCTGCAAGAGCGTGTGGCGGCAGTTGCAGATGGCGCGCTGCGAGACCTGCGAGATGAGGTTGCGGTAGGCGCCCATCATCACCTTCTGCGCCGGCTCGCTGCGCGAGCACAACTCCCTGAGCGCATCGACGCCGACGCGCACGGACACCCCGCCGACGAGCACGCGCGTCCAGTTGCGCGACTCGTAGTCGCCGAAGACGGAGAAGACGCCGGTCGCGCCCTCGCGCCCCGTCATCGAGACTTCGACCGTCGCGCCGTCGCTCATGACGGAGACCGTCGAGCAGACGCTGTCGACGGGAAAGTAGAGGTGTTTGACGCGGTCGCCCTGCACGTAGACGCTCTCGTCCTGCGTGAGGTTGACGAGTCGGAGTGAGTCGCCGAGCGCGGAGAGGTCGCGCTCCGGGACTGAGGAGAGTAGAGCGTTCCCCTCGACTGCTGCTGCTGTTCTTAACATCGCGAGGCTCCTTTCCTGCCCACGGGCCGTTGACGCCGCACGCGTCGCGAGGACGGCCCGTACACTTAGGCCCGCAGGGCTTTAAAGGGCCTTCGGCAGGGAAAGTGGCGAAGAGGAAGGAACGGCCTTAGGGGTTTTGCAGGCCGCGACGTTCTCAAGTCACCGGTTGGTTGACGGCTGATTCTTAGGCTGCGCGCAGTATAAACCTCTGCGTACGAAAAGGACAGTAATTTTCGCACATAATCCCGCCTCCGCGCGCTAGCGTACAGTGTGCGCGCCTTTTCTGCCCTACACTCCGCGCCGGACTCCGCTCCCCTCAACCGTCCCGGCCGCCGGCGCGCCTCCGACCCGGCGAAAAGATTTATGAAGCCCAACGCGAAAACGCGACGCCCGTCGGTGTTCGTCGTCGAGGACGACGACGACAACCGGCTGATGATGAAGGTGATGCTCGGGATGAGGGGCTACCGCGTCGTCGAGGCGCGCGACGGCGAGGAGGCGCTGCGCCTGATGGACGGCGACCCGCCCTGCCTCATCCTGACGGACTTGCAGCTGCCCCGCCTCAACGGCTTCGCGCTCGCGCGCCGCGTGCGGCGGACGCCGGAGCTGAGCCGCGTCCCCATCATCGTCGTCTCGGGCCACGACCCCGCGCTGCACCGCCCGCTCGCCATCGCCGCCGGCTGCGACGAGTACCTCTTCAAGCCCTTCGACTTCGACAGCCTCGAAACGACCATCGAGCGCCTCCTCCTCGCCGCCTGAAGGCGCGCGCGGACGACTCCCTTTGACGACGGCGACTCTTTTAACGTCAGCGGCTCTGTTAAGATTCGCGGCCGATGAGAACGATTGAGCAGGTGTCGGCGGGCGGCGTCGCGTTCCGGCGCGAGGGCGGGCGCACGGAGGTCGCGCTCATCCGTGTCGGCGCGGCGCGCCCGCGCTGGCAGTTGCCGAAGGGTATCGTCGACGCGGGCGAGGCCCTAGAGAGCGCGGCCGTGCGCGAGGTGCGCGAGGAGGCGGGCGTCGAGACGGGGCTCGTCGCGCACGTCGAGACTATCGAATACTGGTACGTCTCGACCGAGCGCGGCGAGCGCGTGCGCTTCCACAAGTTCGTCCACTTCTACCTGCTGCGCTACCTCGCGGGCGACACCCGAGACCACGACCACGAAGTTCTAGAGGCGCGCTTCTTCCCCGCCGAGGAGGCCGCGCGCGTGCTCGCCTTCGCCTCCGAGCGGGGGGTCGTCGCGCGCGCGCGCGCGATGATCGACGCGCTCGGCGTCTAGAGCTTTTCCGGGACAGAACTTTTCCCGAAGGCCCGGCGCTTTTGTGCTAGGCTTGCGGCCGATGGGCGGGGCGGACACGCAGACGCGTAAAGAACCGGCCGGGCTGAGACGGCGCTTGGGCCGCCTCGTCGCCGGCCGCCTCGTCGCCTCGGCCATCCTGCTCGGCGCGAGCGCGCTCTGGACGCGCCTGTTCCTCGCCGACGGCGCGCCGCGCAACACCTTCGACGTGGCGGTGAGAATCTCGGCCGCCGTCGTCCTCCTCACCGCGGCCTACGTCGCCGCGCTGCGCCTGACGCGCATCCCGCTCGCCGCGCAGGCCGCCGCGCAGTTCTTCTTCGACATCCTCTTGGTCACTTGGCTCGTCGCCGCCACGGGCGACCTCCACTCGCCCTACGCCGCGCTCTACATCGTCATCATCTCGGTCGCGAGCATCTTCCTCGGCGCGCGCGAGGCGCTTCTGACGGCCACGGGCTGCGCCGTCTTCTACACGGCGGCGATGCTCGCCGTCGCCCTCTCCGGCACGCGCGAGACGACTTCGGACGCGGCCGCGCTCGCCGAGGCCGTCGGCACCATCGGCCTCAACGACATCGGCTTCCTCATCGTCGGCCTCCTCGCCGCGCGCCTCGCCGAGCGCCAGCGCTCCGACGTGCAGCTCATCGAGGCCACGCACGCGCTCGCCTCCCTGCGGCGGCTGCACGAGCGCATCGTCGAGTCCATCCGCTCCGGCGTGATTACGACCGACCTCGAACGACGCGTCTACACGATGAACCGCGCGGCCGAGGAGATGACCGGCTACACCGACTGGGATTTGCGCGGCCAAGACGTGTCGATTCTCTTCGGCGACATCCGCGCGCAGATTGACGAGAGCTTGCGCGCGGCCGCGGCGGGTCAGGCCAGCCCGCGTTTCGAGGCCGACTGCCTGACGGCCGAGGGCTTCCGCGCGCGGCTCGGCTACAGCGTCTCGCCGCTCGCGGCCGAGGCCGGCGAGACGACGGGCCTCGTCATCACGTTTCAGGATTTGACGGACGTGCGCGCGATGGAGGAGACCTCGCGTCGGCAGGAGCGACTGTCGGCCGTCGGGCGCGTCGCGGCCGGCATCGCGCACGAGATCAGAAACCCGCTCGCGGCGATGCGCGGCTCGATTCAAGTCCTGCGCGACGACTTGGGCGGCGACCCGATGCGCGCCGAGCTGATGGAGATAGTCTTACGCGAGTCCGACCGCCTCAACCGCATCATCACCGATTTTTTAACCTACGCGCGCCCGCGCCCCGTCGCGCTCGCCGAGGTCGATTTGCGCGAGCCCCTGCGCGAGACCTTCGCGCTCCTGCGCCACAGCCCCGACGTGCGGCCCGACCACGCGCTCGAAGACGTTTCGCCGGGCGAGCCGGTCATGGCGCAGGCCGACGAGGCGGCCGTCAAACAGGTCTTCTGGAACTTGGCGCGCAACGCGCTCCACGCGATGCCGGAGGGCGGGCGTCTGAGGGCCGAGCTCTCGCGCGTCCCGCACGGCCGCGCGCGCGTCACCTTCACGGACACGGGGCGCGGGATGTCGCCCTCCCAAGTCGAGCGCCTCTTCGAGCCGTTCTCGTCCTCGACGACGGGCGGCACGGGGCTCGGGCTGTCAATCGTCTATCAGATCATCCGCGACCACGGTGGTACAATAAACGTCCGCAGCCGCGAGGGCCACGGCACGACGATCACGGTCGAGCTGCCGTGCGCGAGCCCGGCGCGGCGCGACGACACGCACTCCGAAGCCCCGAGCGGGGGAGGAGACGCGAGATGACCAACGAACGACGGCACGTGAGGCGCTCGGGCGCTCCGGTCATTTGAAGATTATGGCGAACATCCTGATTGTTGACGACGAGCAGGGAATGCGGCAGCTTCTGTCGCTCGTCTTCGGGCGCGAGGGGCACGCGGTGCGCGCGGCCGAGTCGGGCCGCCGCGCCGTCGAGATGCTGCGCGAGCAGCCGGCCGACCTCGTCGTCTCCGACGTGAAGATGCCCGACCTGACGGGCATCGAGATGCTGCGCGCCGTGCGCGAGTTTCTGCCCGACGTGCCCGTCGTGATGATGACCGCCTTCGCCACCGTCGAGACGGCCCGCGAGGCGTTCAAGCTCGGCGCGGACGACTTCATCCAGAAGCCCTTCGACGTCGAGGAGATGAAGGAGATCGTCCGCCGCGCGCTCGAACGCTCGCGCCTGCTCCAAGAGAACCGCGCCTTCAAGCGCGCGCAGCGCGAGCGCGGGCGGCTCGACCAGATCATCGGACGCTCGCCCCGCATGCAGGCCGTCTACCAGATGGTCGAGACGGTCGCGGCCGTCCAGTCCACCGTCCTCATTACGGGCGAGTCGGGCACGGGCAAAGAGCTGGTCGCGCGCGCCGTCCACAACCTCTCCCCTCGCGCCGACAAGCCCTTCATGCCCATCAACTGCGGCGCGTTCACCGAGACGCTTTTGGAGTCGGAGCTGTTCGGCTACGTGCGCGGCGCGTTCACCGGCGCGACCGCCAACCGCAAAGGGCTGTTTGAGGCGGCCGACAAGGGGACGATCTTTCTTGACGAAATCGGCGAGATGTCGCCGACGATGCAGGTCAAGCTCTTGCGCGTCCTGCAAGAGCGCAAGGTGCGCCCCGTCGGCGCGCACGAGGAGATTTCGGTCGACACGCGCGTCATCGCGGCCACCAACCGCGACCTCGCGCAGATGGTCAAGCAGGGCTCGTTCCGCGAAGACCTCTTCTACCGCGTCTCAGTCATCCCGATCGAGCTGCCCCCCTTGCGCGAGAAGCGCGAGGACATTCCCGAGCTCGTCGAGCACTTCACGGCGAAGTTCTGCGCGCAGACGGGACGCCCGCTCTCGGTCTCGGAGCGCGCGATGGAGATGCTCGAACACTACTCTTGGCCGGGCAACGTGCGCGAGCTTGAGCACACCATCGAGCGCGCCGTCGCGCTTGAGCGCACCGACTCGATTCAGCCCGAGTCGCTCCCGCACGCCGTCACCAACTACAACCCGGCGCGCGCCGCCTCGTCCGACTTCGACCTGCCCGACGAGGGTCTGAATCTGACGGCGCACCTCGAACACCTCGAACGCTCCTACATCCTCGAAGCGCTCCGCCGCACGGGCGGCAACCAGACGCGCGCCGCCGAACTCCTCCACCTCTCCGTCCGCTCCTTGCGACACCTCCTCGACAAGCACGGCGTCCGCGGCATGACCGCCCAGCTCCGCTCCGACGCGGCCTCCTCCTCTTCGAGCCCCTCCCGCGGCGGCTCTGAGTGACAGGCGCGGCCGCCGGCTGCGGGTAGGCTCATCGGCCGCAGCGTGTGGCATGGGCGTTGCCGTGGGTTTCCCTCCCTACCTCACATCCGGGCGACTCAAGGAGGAGTGTGTGGAGAAACAAACAGGGACGCGCGCGGGGTCTGGCTTCACGCTCGTCGAGCTTCTAATCGTCGTCGGCATCATCGCCGTCATCGCCGCGCTCGGCGTCCCGAGCCTGATTCACGCGCGGCGCGCGGCCCACTCGGCCTCGGCCGTCAGCTCGCTGCGGCTCATCCATTCGAGCCAGTACACCCACCGCAACGCGACCGGCAATTACGGCGACCTCGCCGCGCTCAGCCAATACATCGGCGACCCGCTGTTGCGCGCCGGCCAGAAGTCGCACTACGCCTTCACCGTCACGCCCGACGCCGCGCTCCCCTCCGAAGACTACGCCGGGCTCGCCACGCCCGCCGACCCGACGACCGTCAGCACGTGGCGTCATTACTTCATCGACGCCTCCGGCATCCTGCGCTGGCGCTCGGCCGCGCCGGCCGACTCTTCGAGCACGCCCGTCGACCAATGAGCCCCCGTTTTTGACAAAAAGCGTCACCCGCGCCTTGACGAATTTTGTTAGGCGCGAGGGGCGCGGGAAGCTGGAAGTCGCGCGCGCGATTTCCAGTTTTTAGAAACCGCGGGAAAGCCCGCGTCAGTCGCTTCCCTCACACTTCCCCGCCCTCTGGCACGACTCTTGTAGAGTCACATGGTGTCCGAATCGCGCGAACAGCGCGGCGCGTAAGCCTGAGACGCTCCGACGGCGCGAAAGACTCAAGAACCCTCAAAACTTCAAGGAGCACCTAGAAAAGCAATGCAGAAAAATGGCCAGAAGGGATTCTCCCTCATTGAGCTTCTCATCGTCGTCGCGATCATCGGCATCATCGCCGCTATCGCCATCCCGAACCTCCTCGCCTCCCGCCGCGCGGCCAACGAAGGCTCCGCCGTCTCCTCCCTCCGTCTCATCCACAGCGCTCAGGCTACCTATCAGGCCACGACCGGCAACGGCGCGTTCGGCAACCTGACCGAGCTCGACGGCGTCGACCTCGTCGACAGCGTCCTCGGCTCCGGCCAGAAGAGCGGTTACCTCTTCCAGATGCCCGACGCCAACATCGTCGATCCGTCGCCCGGCGTTCTCGCCACCTTCTACGTGACGTCGCGCCCGATCACGGCCTCAGGCCTCAACCAGACCGGCACGCGCCGCTTCGGCATGTCCGAGATCGGCGTCCCCGTCGCCGACACGGCCAGCCTCACGGCTGACCTGAGCCGCAACGACATCAACAACCCGTCCGGCACGATCAAGATCGTCGGCGAATAACCCGACAGTCTCGCAAGCTGAGACCTGATGGCGGCGGGAGGGTGCAAACTCTCCCGCCGCTCTTTTTTTCGCCGCGGCGAGCTACACGCCCGCGGCACGCCGTGTGTATAGTTCCTTCCGCGGCGCGCCCCTCGCGGCCTCACGCGCGCCGCGCGCGTAAAGACTAAACTCCGGCAGCCCCCTTCAGACTTTTCAAGATGCCGAAAGGCTCTCCACCTCCGATGAGAAAAGCGGCAGACTTTGTTGAGGTGTCTCACGCGCGCCCGCCCGACGCGGACGCGGCGCGCGACGCGGCGTCGCCCGAGGCGCGCCCCGCGTCGAGCTCTGCGGGGCGCGTCGCGACCATCGCGCGCAACGCCTTCCGCGAGGCCGTCCGCGACCGCGTGCTCTACAACCTCGTCCTCTTCGTCATCCTCCTCACGGCGGGCGCGGTCTTTCTGGGCGAGCTGTCGGCGGCGCAGGAGGTGAAGATCATCGTCGACATGGGCCTGTCCGCGATGCTCCTGTTCGGCGTCTTCATCGCCATCTTCGTCGGCGTCGGGTTAGTCTACAAAGAGATCGAGCGGCGCACGCTCTACGCCATCTTCTCGAAGCCCGTCGGGCGCGGCGAGTTTCTGCTCGGCAAGTACCTCGGCCTGTGCCTGACGCTCGCCGTCAACGTCGCCGTGATGGGCTTGGGCGTCTCGCTCGCGCTCCTGTTCGTCAAAGGCGGCTGGGAGCCGCTCGCCCTGCGCATCTGGCCGGCGGTCGCGCTGATTCTGATGGAGCTGATGGTCGTCGTCGCGGTGGCGATTCTCTTCTCCTCGTTCTCGTCGCCCGCGCTGTCCGCGCTGATGACGTTCGCGGCCTTCGTCATCGGACACTTCTCGGCCGACCTCAAGGCGTTCGCCGCCACGTTGGGCTCGTCGGGCGCGCGGCTCTTCTTCGGCGCGCTCTACTACCTCCTGCCGAACCTCTCGCACTACGCATACATCACCGACGCCGCCCACGGCGAGACGCCCGCGCCGGCGGCCTTCGCGGGCGCGGCCCTCTACACCGTCGCCTACTCGGCGGTGCTGCTCGCCGCCGCCACGCTCGTCTTCAGCCGCCGCAACTTCAAATGAGCGACGCCGCGCAAAACACCGACGGGCTCCGCGTCGCGCGGGCGCGCCGCGTGCGCGACGCCCTGCTCGCGCTCGTCGTCTTGGCGGGCCTCGCCTCGTCGGCCGCGCTCTCGCGCGGGCTCGCCTCCTCGCGCCCGGCGCAGCTAACCGAGCGCGGCGACGACTCGCCCTACGTCTCGCCCGAGGCGGCGCGGCGCATGAGCTTGGGTTTTAACGGGCTCGCGGCCGACTGGTATTGGTTGCGCGCGCTACAGTACGTCGGCGGCAAGGTCGTCGCCCACGAGGGCGAGTTGCAGCTCGACGACCTGAGCCCGCTCGGCCTCAAGCAGCTCGCCCCGCTCCTCGACCGCGCGACGACGCTCGACCCGAAGTTTTTAGCCGCCTACGAGTACGGCGCGGTCGTGCTCTCGGCCTTCGACCACGAGGCGGCCGTCCGTCTGGTCGAAAAGGGCATCCGCGCCAACCCTTCCGAGTGGCGCTTGCGCCACCACCTCGGCTACATCCACTGGCGGCGCGGCGAATTTGCGGAGGCGGCGCGCGTCTACGAAGAGGGCGCGGGCGTCGCGGGCGCGCAGCCGTGGATGCGGATGATGTCGGCGCAGATGCAGGCGCAGGGCGGGAGCCGCGAGACGGCGCGCGAGATTTACGCGCGCATGATGGAGTCCGACGACGAGACCGTGCGCTCGTTGGCCGCGAGCCGCATCGCGCAGCTCGACTCGCTCGACGAGCGCGACGCGATTCGGCGCGTCCTCGCGGCCTTCCGCGAGCGCGCGGGCCGCTGCCCGCAGTCGTGGCGCGAGGTCGCGCAGGTTCTCTACGCCGCGCGGGTGCGGCTCGACCGCGCCGGCTCGCCCGTCGACCCGACCGGCGTCCCCTACGCGCTCGAACAGCAGACGTGCGACGTCACGCTCGGCCGCGAATCGCGCATCCCGCGCAGATGATTTTCAGACCCCGTGCGGAGGGTTTTCAAAAACGATGACGACGGCAGTTGAGATTAAAGGGCTGACGAAGGACTACGAGGTGGGTTTTTGGCGCAAGCGCAAGGTGCGCGCGCTCGACGACCTCTCCTTGACGGTCGAGCGCGGCGAAATCTTCGGCTTCCTCGGCGCGAACGGCGCGGGCAAGACCACCACGCTCAAGCTCCTCATGCGCCTCATGTACCCGACCGCGGGCCGCGCCGCCATCCTCGGCACGGACATCGGCGACGTCTCCATGCACGCGCGCATCGGCTACCTCCCCGAGCAGCCGTACTTCTACGACTACCTGACGCCGCGCGAGTTCCTCGAATACTCGGCGGAGCTGTTCGGCTACTCGCGCTCCGAGCGCAAGAGGCGCGCGGCCGACCTGCTCTCGCGCGTGCGACTCGAAGAGAAGTCTTGGACGAAGCAGATGCGCAAACTCTCGAAGGGCATGATGCAGCGCGTCGGCTTGGCGCAGGCGCTCGTCAACGACCCCGAGGTAGTTTTCTTGGACGAGCCGATGTCGGGCCTCGACCCGGTCGGCCGCCGCGAGGTGCGCGACCTCATCGCCTCTCTGCGCGCGCGCGGCACGACCGTCTTTCTCTGCTCGCACATCCTCTCCGACATCGAGGTGCTCTGCGACCGCGCGGCCGTGCTCAGCCGCGGGCGGCTCGCGCACGTGGGCCGTCTGGAAGAGTTGCGACGCGCGGCGGGCGGCGAGCGCGCGATGGAAATAGTCGTGACGGTCGAGGACGCGGGGAGTTTTGCGCGTGAGATGCAGGGGGTCGCGGGCGCGCGCGTGACGGCGACGCCGGGCGGCGCGCGCGTCGAGGTCGCGACTGAGGGAGACGTCGACGAGGCCCTGCGCGCGGTGCGCGCGGCGGGCGCGCGGCTCGTCTCCGTGCAGCCGGTCGGCAACGCGCTCGAAGAGTTGTTCGTGAGTGAGAGCTAAGACGGCGTCGCGCCCGATCGATTGGGCGAGCGTGAGAGCCGCGCCTACTTGAACGTCACGCCCGTCACTTCCATCTTCAGGCTCGCCGGGATGTTGTCGGGCCGCACGCCTTCCATCACGAGGTCGGGCGTCATCGTCTTGTTCGGTTCGAGCGCGCTCTGGCGCTTGGGGATGAGGACGAAGGTGCGCTCCCTGACGACCTGCCCTTCGAGGTCGTAGCCGGCCGCGCGCACTTCGAGGCCGCTGATGGTGCGGCCCGTGAAGTTGCGTATCGTCGGGCGCATCGTGAGAATCACGTCGCCGATGGGGCGCGGCGACTGCGAGGCGTCCTCGTCGGCGTCGAAGTCGAGGAAGACCTTCTCGCGGTACTGCTCGAACTCAGGGTTGCCGGCACGCAGCGCGTTCGGCAGCGCCTCGGCCTGCGGCGGCCCGCTCAGAGACGAGAGCCAGCGCCGGCCCGGCCCCGTCGCGAGCACGACGGCGATGAGCGCGAGCATGACGACCGACGCCGAGCCGACGACGAGCAAGAGTTTGCGCTGCGCGCGGTCGCCCGTCGAGACCGAGTCGCCGAAGGAGGCGAGCGGCACGGCGCGCGGCGGCTCAAGGTCTGACGCTTCGAGGAAGGGGCTGCGCCCGCCGCCCGCCGAGACTTGCAGGCCCGACGGCGATGCGGAAGCGCCGCGCGCCTCGTCGGCGTCTGCGGCGGCCGCGTTCGGCGCGGCGCAGTACGGGCAAAAATTCTGCCCCTCATCGATCTCCTTGCCGCAGTTGCTGCACTGAATCACGGCCCTCCACGCGCCCCCTTCCCTCAAAAATTTTTCAGCTCACGCGCGTGCGACGCCCCGTCAAATCCGCGAGCGAGATGCGCTTGTCCATGACGAGCGAGCCCGTGCCCGTGCGCGCGTGAACCTCGCGCGGCCAAGTGATGCGGAAGCGGCTGCCCTCGTTCGGTCGGCTCTCGACCGTGATCTCGCCGTCGAGCAGCTCGACGATGCGGCGCGCGATCGCCAACCCCAGACCGACGCCGCTGTAAGAGCGCGCGAGCCGGTCGTCGACTTGGCGGAAGCCGTCGAAGATGTACTGCAGGGCGTCGCTCGCGATGCCGATGCCGGTGTCGGAGACTTCGACGTACCAGCGCCCGGCGTCGAGCGGGGCGGCGGCGATGCGCACCGCGCCCGACGCGGTGAACTTCACGGCGTTCGACACCAGACACGACAGCACGCGCGTCAGCTTCTGCCTGTCCGAGTGCACGCCCGAAAGCTCGGGCGAGACCTCGACCCACAGCTCGATGTTCTTCTCGCGCGCCTCCGCGTCGTACGTGGCGACGACCGCGCGCGCCACCTCGGCCACGTCAATCGCCTCGACGTGCAGGGCCGCGCGGCCCGCCTCCAGACGCGAATAGTCGAGCATATCGTTGACGAGCTCAAGCAGCGAGCGCGCGTTGCGCTCCCTGCGGACGACCGCCTCGTCCTGTAGGGAGGCGAGCTGCGCCTGCGGGTCGCGCCGCAACAACTGACACAGGCCGAGGATGACGTTCAGGGGCGTCCGCAGCTCGTGACTGACGCTCGCGACGAAGGCCGACTTCATGCGGTCGTGCTCGCGCAGGCGCTCGTACGCGCCGACCAGCTCCTCGTGCCGCGTCACCTCCTCGGTGATGTCGCGGAAGACCGAGGCCGCGCCCTCGCGCCGCCCGCCCTCGCCGACCAAAGGCGTCGCGCCGACCGCCAGCACGCGCTCCTCGCCGTCGTTGCGCACGGTCTTGAGGCGCTCGCCCGCGACGTGCTCGCCGCGCTCGAAGGCGCGGCAGATGGGCGATTCGCCGGGCGCGATGCGCTCGCCATCGAGGCCGCGCAGGGCCATGTCGACGACGAGCGCCTTGACGCCGTCGCGGAAGTCCTCGCGGCGGCGGCCTAAGATTTCCATCCCCGCCGGGTTGATGCGGTAGCGCCCATGCGCGTCGACGATGACGACGCCCTCGTCCATCTGGTTGATGACGCTCTCAAGCTCGGCCGCGCGCGCCTTCTCGGCGGCGAACGCGGAGGTCGCCATCTTCTCGGCGCGGACGCGCTTCGAGACCTCCGACAGGATGAGGATTAGACTCCCCGCCCCGCCCGTTTGTTCCGTCACCGGCCAGAGGATCACGTCCCAATACTTCTGCTGTCGCGCGGCGTCCTGCTCGTCGCCGCGCGCGACGAGGTCGAGCGGCAGACCGTACTTGACGAAGGCCGAGCGCGTGCGCCGCACGTCCTCGACGACCTCGCTCATGACGGCCAACCCGGCGGCCGCCTCGTAGAGGCCGCGGCCGTCGAGCGCGTCGGCGTCGCGCCCGACCATCTCGGCGAACGTCGTGTTGACCTTGCGGACGGAGAGCGACGAGTCGAGCACGGCGACGCCGAGCGGCAGTCCGTCGAGAACCTCGCTGATGAAGGCGCCCTGACGGCGCACCTCCTCGAACTTCGATTGCAGGCTCGCGGCCATCAGGTTGAAGTTCTCGGCGAGCGTGCCCACCTCGTCCTCCGTCTCGACGGCGGCGCGCTCGTCGAGGTGTCCTTCGCCGAGCGTCGAGGCGGAGGCGGCGAGTCGTCGCAGGGGCTTCGTGAAGCGGCCGACGGCCCAGAAGGCGAGGCCGAACGAGGCGAGGAGCGCGAGCGCCCACGTCACCGTCAGGGTGAGTATCGAGCGGCCCGAAGGCGTGTGTATCGCGACGGGGACGCCGACGACGACCGTCCACCCGTTCTGTTCGAGCCGGCGCGCGCTCGTCACGCGCAGACGCCCGTCATCCCAAGTCGTCTCGCCGTCGCGCGCCGGGATGCGCGCGGGCGCGACTCTTTCGCCCGAGGGGTTCGCGACGAGGCGGCCCGACGAGTCGAAGATGGCGACGGCCGCCTCCGTCCCGGCCGCGCTCGCGCGCACGCGCTCGTAGATCGCCCGCGCCGTCTCGTCGGAGGGCGATTGTGCGTCGGCGGCCACGCCGGGGTTGTCGTCGAACCAATGTTGGAGCGCGGCCACGGCGGCGGTCGTCTCGACGCGCGCGATGGTGGCGGCCTGTTCGTCGAGGCTGCGCTGGTAGGTGGCGAGCTGCGTGAGGCTGATGATGAGGAGCGGCAGAGACAAGACGGAGAGAATCACCAAGAGCTTGGTGCGCACGTCAAGCGGGTTTCTCTCTCTCCGGGACTTTCTCATTTGCTCTCATCGTCTGCCGGGAAGTCCGTCCGTCGCCGGCGGGGCGGCGGCCAGACCGAAGTCCGCGTCGGCACGTTCGGGCGCAGGCACGACGCGTAGATGAGAAGCGCCTGCGCCAACAGTTCGTCAACGAAAATGTCCGCGCGTCGCAAGGCGTCGCGCAACTCTCTCAAATCTCCCTCGGCCGCCGTGACGCCCTCGCGCCACAGAAAATCACTCAAAACGAGGCGCAGAATAATCAACTCGCGTGCCACCTCGTCGACGAGGCAACCCTGTTGAAACCTGACCTGCGCGTGGAAGCGCAGGCGGCGCGCGGCCTCGACGATTTCTTCGTAGGATGCGCGGCCGTCGAGGGCCGCGCCGAGCTCCTCGAATAGCTCCGGGAGGTGTTCGACCAGCTCGCGGTAGGAGAGCAGGACGGGCAGGTCTGTCCGCCGGTCGGCGTAGACCGAGTCGACCCACTCGCGCGTCAGCGCGTCGGTGTGCTCACGCAAGAGAGGGGCGAAGAGTTCGGGCATGGCCGGCCGGTGAATGGTGAGTAGTGAGCTGGCGATTCACTATTTACTCTCTTTACCCGTCAGGCGGTTCAGGAGCTTTTCGAGCAGGTCGAAGTCGATGGGCTTTGTGACGTACTCGTTGCAGCCGGCGGCGAGCGCCTCGGCGTGGAAGTCGGCCGTGTCGTGCGCCGAGACGGCGACGATGGGCACTTTCCGCAGCCCGTCGTACTGGCGTATGCGTCGCGTCGCGGCCAGCCCGTCGAGCTTCGGCAGACTCAAATCCATCAGAATCAGGTCGGGCCGCTCCTCGGCCGCGACCTCGACGGCCTGCGCGCCGTTGACGGCCTCGACCACGCGGTAGCCGCTCATCTCCAGCAAACGCCTCATCATAAAGCGGTTATCCTCGAAGTCTTCGACCACAAGGACGGTCAGACCGCTTCCCTCCTGCTCGGTCATCACAACTCCCGCACTCTACTGCGCGTTTTTGATTCGCGCCTCCGACCCTTTGCCCGACGAGGAACGTACGACTAGCAAACAGTCAATTTTTTTGTTAAGATGCCGCATCGAAACCTAACACAAATAGAACACGGTTTGGGTTCAATCCGTACAGGTCGCGGCCGCTGTTTTTGGCAGAAAGGCGGCGGACGAACGGAACGGGGCGCTGGAGGTTTGCAGGCAATATGAAGCCACTTGCGAGCGAATTACAGGACGAAGAAAGCCTCCGCAAACTCGGCAGCGCGTCCGTGCAGATCGTCCACGACCTTAAAAACCAACTCAACGGTCTCAAACTCTATGCCACTTTGCTGCGCAAGCGTCTGGAGAAGCAGGGCGCGCCCGCGGAAGACCTTGAGACCGTCGGCAAGATAGCCGCCGGGCTCGACCGCGCCGCCGCCGACATGAACACGCTCGTCCGCTTGGGCCGCCCCGTCGAGCTCCGACGCCGCCCGCGCACAGACCTCGCGCAGATAGTCGCGGCCGCCTCGTCGGGCGCGGGCGTCGAGACGGGGCCGGGCAATTACGAGGGCGAGTTCGACGCGGGGCTTCTGACCGACGCCCTGCGGGGCGTGAGCGAGGAGGCCGCGGCCGCGCAGAACGGGGCGGGCGCGCAGGACGTGGCCGGAGAGCAGAGGCCGCCCCTCAAAATCACTTTGCGACGCGAGGAGGCCGAGGGCGGGGCCTGCGCCGTCGTCGAGTGGCGCGGCGCGGCGCGCGAACGCGAGGCCGACCCGTTCGGCTCCTTCACGGGCGGCCGCGGGCTCCGTCTCGCGCTCGCCGCGAAGGTCATCCGCGCGCACGGCGGTGAAGTCTCGCACGCGGGCGACACGCTGCGCGCCCGTCTGCCCCTCGGTGTCAGCAGCTAGTCATCACGGAGGTTATACGAGTGGAACGTAAGGACGTGAGAATTCTGGTGGTGGACGACGAGCCGTCGATGGCCGACTCGCTCAAGCAGAACCTCGAAGAGGAAGGCTACACGGTGGACACCGCGCCGAGCGGGGCCGAGGCCATCGAGCTGTTCGACCGCGGGGGCCACCACCTCCTCGTCTGCGACCTGCAACTGCCCGACACGGACGGCATGGAAGTCCTGCGCCACGCGAAGGACGCGCAGCCCGCGACCGAGGTCATCGTGATGACGGGCTACGGGACTGTCGCCCGCGCCGTCGAGGCGACGAAGGCCGGGGCGTTCTGGTTCCTCGAAAAGCCTTTCGAGTTCGAGGTCTTGCAGCCGCTCGTCGAGAAGGCGATGGAGCGCCGCGACCTCATCACGCAGACCGAGACGATGCGCCGCCAGTTCGCCGCGCGCACCGAGTACTTCAACATCATCGGCGCGTCCAAGCAGATGCAGACCATCTACGAGACCATCGAGTCCGTGGCCAAGTCGGACGCGAACGTCCTCATCGTCGGCGAGTCGGGCACGGGCAAGGAGCTCATCGCCAACGCCATCCACTATAACTCCCTGCGCGCCCGCAAGCCCTTCATCAAGGTCAACTGCGCCGCGCTCCCGAAAGAGTTGATCGAGTCCGAACTCTTCGGGCACACGAAGGGGGCCTTCACCGGCGCGCACGCCGACAAGGACGGCCTCATCCAACACGCCGCGGGCGGCTCTCTGCTTCTGGATGAGATCGCCGAGATGCCGGTCGAGCTTCAGCCGAAACTTTTGCGCGTCCTGCAGGAGCGCAGCTACCGCAAGATTGGGTCGGAGAAGACCTACGCCGTCGACTTCCGCCTCATCTCCTCGACGAACCGGCCGCCGGCCGACGCCATCCGCGACGGCGCCTTGCGCGACGACCTCTTCTACCGCATCTCGACCATCACGATTCACGTCCCGCCCTTGCGCGAGCGGAGCGAGGACATACAAATCCTCGCCGAGCACTTCCTGAAGATGTACGCGCGCAAGTACCAGCGGCCCATCAACGGCATCTCGCAGACGGCCTACCAGCGTCTGTTCGCGCACGCTTGGCCGGGCAACGTCCGCGAGCTGCAGAACGTCATCGAGCGCGCGGTGCTTTTGGCGAAGGGCGGCAAGATCGAGCCGGTCGACCTGCCGTTCGACAACGGCACGGTGCCCGAGAAGAGCGCGCAGGGCGCGGCGTGGGACGTGCCGCCCAACATGACGCTCGAAGAGATCGAGAAGCTCGTCATCGAGAAGACCCTGCAGCGCACGGGCGGCAACAAGCAGGCCGCGGCCAACCTCCTCGGCATCTACCGCCCGCGCCTCTACAGCAAGATTCGCAAGTACAACATCGACATCCCGACGCTCATCACCACGTAGCAGGCGGGAGACAGCGTTCGGCGGAAAAACTTTCAGGGGCGGCGCGTTTCGTGTGAAACGCGCCGCCCCCGAAAGTTTTTCCGCTGACCATCGTCTACTGTCTGCCGTCTACTTCGTAGGTCGCCACGCTCGTCGGCGTCTCGAAGCAGCGCACCTTGTAGACTTGGACGCGCTCGTCGCCGACGCTCGCGGCGACTCGTTCGAGGATGTAGCGGGCGAGGTTTTCGGCCGAGGGGTTCAGCTCCTCGTCGAAGGGCGGCAGCTCGTTGATGTTGCGGTGGTCGAGGTAGGCGACGACCTCGTCGGCCGCCCCCTTCAGCTCGCCGAAGTCGACGAGCAGGCCGATGTTGTCGAGCTCGCGGCCGCGCGCGTAAATCTCGATTTTATAGTTGTGGCCGTGCAGGTTCTCGCACTTGCCGCGGTAGCCGCGCAGCTGGTGCGCGCTCGAAAAGTTGCGCTCGATCATCACCTCGAACATAGGCCCAGAAGTTTAAAGTGCCGCCGCTCAAACGCGCAACCCGCTCACCTTCTCGGCCCCCGGCACGTCCTCGAAGACGCGCGCCACCTCGCGGAGGTCTGAGGTCTTGCGGCACGGCGGGAGGCTCCGGAGGAAGAGGCGCCCGTAGGCTTGCGTGCGCAGGCGCGGGTCGAGCACGGCGAGGACGCCGCGGTCGGTGGCGGAGCGGATGAGTCGCCCCAAGCCCTGCTTGAGGCTGATGATGGCCTGCGGGACGCTGTACTCGTAGAACGACGACCCGCCCTGCTCCTCGATGAAACGCTGGCGGGCGGCCACGACGGGGTCGGTCGGCACGGCGAACGGCAGCTTGTCGACGATGACGCACGACAACTGACGCCCGCGCACGTCAACGCCCTGCCAGAAGCTCTGCGTCGCAAACAACACCGCGCCCGGCGTCTGCCGGAACTTCTCCAACAGCCCCGCCTTCGACGCGCTCCCCTGCACGAAGCACGGGTAGGAGACGCGCGGCGCGACGCGCTCGTAGAGGGCGTTCATCCCGCTGAACGAGGTCGAGAGCACGAAGGCGCGCCCTTCGGTGATGTCGAGCAGGCGCACGACCTCGTCGGCCGCGGCGTCCAAAAACTGCGGCGAGCGCGGGTCGGGCATCCGCGGCGGGAGGTAGAGGACGGCCTGCCGCTCGTAGTCGTAGCCCGACGCGGCCACCAACTCGTCCGTCTCCTCGACGAGCCCGAGCCGCTCGCGTATGAAGTTGAAGCTGCCCGCCGACGCGAGTGTCGCCGAAGTTAGGACGACCGTCTCGACGCGCTCGAAGAGCTTGTCCTGAAGGAGCGAGGAGACGTCGATGGGCGAGGCTCTCAAGAACGTGCCGCGGCCGCGCCGCTCGATCCAGTAGACGTACCTGCGGTCGTCGCCCGCGACGACGAACTCAAGGTTGAAGCGCGCCTCGCGTATGCGGCGGACGATGTTCTCGACCTCGACGGGCTTGTCGCGCAGGGCGTCGAGCGTCGTCTCCATCCTCTGCAAAGCGCCGTCGAGCCCGAGGTAGGCGTCGCCGAGCGCGGTCGCCTCAATCTCGCCGCCGCGGCCTTTGCGCGCGAACGTCCCCGGCACGAGCGGGTAGCGCCCCTCCTCGACGCGGCCCTCGCGCGCGAAGCCCACCCAGAACGACTCGCTGAAACGCTGCAAGCGCCCGGCCGAGCGGTTCAGCTCGCGGTTCGCGCCCACGTCCGTGATCGGCAGATTCGCCATGTCGCGCAGGAGGTCTTCGATCTGGTAGTTCGAGACCTGCGCGCCGAAGTACTCGGCGGCCACGTCCTCGATCTGGTGCGCCTCGTCGAAGATGACGGCCGAATAGTCGGGGATGACTTGGCCGTAGTCGCCGCCGCGCAGGGCGAGGTCTGCGAAGAAGAGGTGGTGGTTGACGACGACGATGTCGGCGTCAGACGCGCGCTGGCGCATGCGCGTGATGAAACAGGGGTCGTAGTCGGGGCACTTCTGCCCGAGACACGTCTCGCTCCGCGCGTCGATGTGACGCCAGAAGGACAAGTTCTCGGGAAGCTCGGTGAGTTCCGCGCGGTCGCCCGTCTCGGAGTCGCGCGTCCAGCGGCGCACCAAGTCGAAGTGGTCGACGTCGTCGAGGCCGTCGAGGATCGGAGTCGTTTCGGCGCGCTTCGTGCGTTGGAGGCAGGCGTAGTTCGAGCGCCCCTTCATGTAGGCGGCCGAGAACTTGCGCGGGAGCACGCGCTGGAGGAAGGGCACGTCCTTCTCCATCAACTGCTCCTGAAGGTTCTTCGTGCCCGTCGAGATGACGACGCGCTGGCCGCGCGACGCGGCGGCCGCGACCGCCGGGACGAGGTAGGCCAGAGTCTTCCCCGTCCCCGTCCCCGCCTCGACAATCAGGTGGCGTCGCTCCTCGAAGGCGCGCAGCACGGCCTCGGCCATCTCGACTTGGCCGGGGCGGTACTCGTAGTCGGGGTGCGCCCGCGCGATCAGCCCGCCGGGCCCGAAAATCTGTTCCATAAATAAGGGGCGGCCTGAAACGAGTGAGGCGGGAGTCCCGATTCGCTTTAGCGGCCGGCCGATTATAACAAGAAAAGGGGCGCGCCGCCCGCGCCCGTCGCGCGCGCGGGCGGCGCGCCGCGTCTGTGTTTCGGGCGGCGTCTATCTCGCGCCGAGTCGGAAGGAGTCGAAGAAGGCTTGGTAGTCGGCGGCGGGCGTCTCGGCCGTCCAGACGGCGACGACGCAGTAGGCGGCGTGGCCGGCGAAGACGAGTTGGGCGCGGCCCTGAAAAGGCCCGACCGTCATGTCCTGCTCGAAGGCTTCGCGCCCGGCGGCGCGCACCTTCTTCGACGGCTTGAAGCTCAGCTCGTAGTCGAGGTTGCTCGCCTTGAGTCCCTGCCGGAAGCCCTCGCCGAAGCCCGTCACGTACTCGCGGAAGAAGCTCTCGCGCTGCGCCTCGGTGACGCCGTCCATGTCGAGCGCGAGGCCGTCGAGGCGCGACGCGCCGTAGACGCCGCGCTCGCTCGCGGTGAGGTAGAAGTGGACGACGGCGTCGGGCGCGGTCGGCATTCGCTCGGCGTTCGCCTCGGGGCGCGCGGGCATGGCGACGCTGAAGGCGGGCGACGCCCCGAACTGGTAGCGCTGCCAGCCGGCGCGCACCGACGCGTCCGCGACGACGACGATGGGGTACGGCGTCGGGGTCGGGCGCTGGGCGACGGCGGGCGGCCCGACGGGCGTCGGCTGCGTTTGCGCGCGCGCGTCCGGCGCGCAGGCCGCGACGCACGCCGCGAAGAGGACGGCTGTCAGCGTTGTTCTCATGAAATTTTTTCCCAGAAGATTTTCCTAACGGCGCTTGAGGCTCTCGACCATCATGCGGAAGGCGAGCGTCTTGTCGCGAATCTCTTTCTGCAGCGCGGCGCGGCGCGCGTCGTCCGCGCAGGAGGCGAGCTGAGCGCGGAGCGACTCTATCTCCCTGAGCATCTCGACCTCGGCCGGGACGAACTCGCCCTGCTTGAGCATCGAGTAGCCCATGCGCAGGTGCTCGGGCGTCTGGAAGTAGGCTTCGAGGTCGACGGGCCGGCCGCGGCCCTTGAGGTTGTCGAACTCCCCCTCGGCCATCGCCCTCTGAATCTGCTCCTCGACCGACTTGAGCGTCATAAAAAGACCTCCCGCGACGACGTGACCATATTACGTCATACCGCGCGGGAGGAGAAATTGTTCCGCCCGTTAAAGCCCGCGTCAGTCGGCGCCCATCGCTCCGACTTCGGAGGGCTGGCGGTGGCGCTTCGGGTAGAGCGGGAAGCGGGCGGCCAGCTCGTGCACCGACTGGCGCGTCGTCGCCCTGACCTCCTCGGACTCGGGCTCGTTCAAGACGGCGGCGATGAGGCGCGCGACCTGTCGCATCTCGTCCTCGCCCATGCCACGCGTCGTGAGCGCGGGCGTGCCGATGCGTATGCCGGAGGCGGTGAAGGGCGAGTTGGTGTCGAACGGGATGGTGTTCTTGTTGACGGTGAGGCCCGCGGCTTCGAGCGCCTTCTCGGCGACCTTGCCGGTGATGCCTTTGCCGTCCTTGAAAACGTCGAGGAGGATGAGGTGGTTGTCCGTCCCGCCCGAAACGAGGCGGAAGCCCTGCTGCCTCAACTCGTCGGCGAGCGCCTGCGCGTTCGCGAGGATGCGCCGCTGGTAGTCGCGGAACCCGTCAGTCAGGGCCTCGCCGAAGGCGACCGCCTTCGCCGCGATGATGTGGACGAGCGGGCCGCCCTGAACGCCGGGGAAAACTTTCTTGTCGACCTCCTTCGCGTGCTCCGAGCGGCAGAGGATGAGTCCGCCGCGCGGGCCGCGGAGCGTCTTGTGCGTGGTCGTCGTGACGTAGTCGGCGTGCGGGACGGGCGACGGGTGGAGTCCGGCCGCGACGGGGCCGGCGATGTGCGCGATGTCGGCCATCACCTTTGCGCCGACCGACTTGGCGATCTCGCCGATGCGCGCGAAGTCGATGGTGCGCGGGTAGGCCGAAGCGCCGCAGATGATCATCTTCGGCTTGTGCTCTTCGGCGAGTCGCTGCAACTCGTCGTAGTCGATCTGCTCGGTCTCGCGCGAGACGCCGTAGTCGGCGACCTTGTAGCTGAAGCCGGAGAAGTTCAGGGGGTGGCCGTGCGTGAGGTGGCCGCCGTGCGAGAGGTTCATGCCGAGAATCTGGTCGCCGTATTCGAGCGCGGCGAGCAGCACCGCCATGTTGGCCTGCGCGCCGCTGTGCGGCTGGACGTTGGCGTGCTCGGCGGAGAAGAGCTGCTTGGCGCGGTCGATGGCCGCCTGCTCGACCACGTCCGTCCACTCGCAGCCGCCGTAGTAGCGTTTGCCCGGCAGGCCCTCGGCGTACTTGTTCGTGAAGACCGAGCCCATCGCTTCGAGCACCGCCTCGGAGACGAAGTTCTCCGAGGCGATGAGCTCCAAGCCCTCGGCCTGACGCGCGACCTCTTTGTTGATGGCGTCGCTGATTAAGGGGTCAACTTCCGAGAGCGGGCGTGACAGCAGGTCGCTCATCCCGAACACCTCCGCGTGCCGAAGTTAAGAGTCTGCGAGCGTCTTTCGTTGAAACCCGTGTGGGCGTGGATGTTACATCACGCCTCCGCGCGCGCGCAATCACGTGCGCGGACGCCCCGCACGCCCGCCGCGCACTTCGTGGAACTTCGGCCGCCCCCCCACGTAACTAAGACCGAAGACAGACTCGCGCGCCCGCCGCGCGCCCCCGTCCATTTTTCTCAAGGAGAATCTACTCATGCGAATTTTCCCTGCCGCCGCGCAAGCCCTTCTGCTTGCCGCCCTCTACGTCTGCGCGGCCGACGCGGCCAGCGCCCAACCGTCCCGCCCCGAAGAGCAGCCCGACCAGACCATCGACGCCGCCGCGCGCGCCCAAATCATCGACGCCGCCCTCAAGCGTCTCAACGACTCTTACGTCTTCCCCGAGGTCGCGAAGAAGATGGAGGCGTCCGTGCGCGACATCCAGCGGCGCGGCGAGTACGACTCGATCACGAGCGCGCGGCAGTTCGCCGAGCGCCTGACGAGCGACCTTCAGGCCGTCAGCCGCGACAAGCACCTGCGTATGCGCTTCAGCCCCCGCGCGCTGCCCGCGCAGGCGATGCAGCGCCGCGAGCCCTCGGCCGAGGAGCGCGCCGAGCGCCAGCGCGAGTTGGGCTGGATTAACCACGGCTTCGACAAGGTCGAGCGGCTGCCCGGCAACGTCGGCTACATCGAGCTGCGCGGCTTCTTCGACGAGGAGGCGGGAGCCGACACGGTCGCCGCCGCGATGAACTTCGTCGCGGGCACGGACGCGCTCATCATCGACCTCCGGCGCAACGGCGGCGGCAACCCCGCGATGGTCGCGCTCATCTGCTCGTACCTGTTCGGCCCCGAGCCCGTCCACCTCAACTCGCTCTACTGGCGCGAGGGCGACCGCACCGAAGAGTTCTGGACGCGCAAGGAAGTCGCGGGCCGGCGCTACCTCGGCAAAGACGTCTACGTCCTGACGAGCAGCCGCACCTTCTCGGGCGCGGAGGAGTTTACCTACAACCTCAAGAACCTCAAGCGCGCGACCATCATCGGCGAGACGACCGGCGGCGGCGCTCATCCGGGCGGGATGCACCGCCTCTCCGAGCACTTCGCGATGTTCGTCCCGACGGGCCGCGCCATTAGCCCCGTGACGAAGACGAACTGGGAGGGGACGGGCGTCGAGCCGGACGTGAAGATAGCGGCCGACAAGGCTCTGAAGACGGCGCACCTGCACGCGCTGCGCAAGCAGGCCGAGCGCGTCACGGACGCGGAGCTGAAGGGCGAGATTCGCCGCCTGATGGAGACGATTCAGAGCGAGCTGGGCGAGCCGGGCGCGGGCAAATAAAGGCCCGGCCTGTTCGTCGTCAACCGGAGAGGGGCGCGGATTAGTTTCCGCGCCCCTCTCGCTTTTCCGCCCGCCGCAGCGGCTTGCAACTGCGGCCCACAATCGGCACAATGGCGGCCTAATCTCCCAGATTGTTCTGCACCCAAAATTCTTAGAGAGAGGCCCGAGAGGTTCTGCGATGAGATTCAATGACTCACTGACGCGCGCGCTCCTCGCGCTCGCCGCCACGGCCGCGCTCTTCGCCGCGCCGGCTTTCGCACCGCGCGCGCACGCGCAGGAGGCCGACAAGCAAGGGCCGCCGGCCTCGAAGGGCGAGGCCGAGCTCGGCGAGAAGATCAACAAAGCGCCGGACGCGGCCGCGAAGCTCGCGCTCGCCGAGGAGTTCGTCAAGAAGTACCCGAAGAGCGCCTACCGGCAGCGGCTCGCCGACTACGTCGCGGGCGAGATCGACACCGTCGCCGACCCGGCGCAGAAGATCACCCTGACGGAGAAATACCTCGCCGTCTTCAACGCGCCGGCCGAGGCCGTGCTCGTCACGCCGGGCCTCGTCAACCTTTACGTGAACGCCAACCGCCTCGACGACGCCTTCCGCGTCGGCGGCTCGTGGCTCGCGACCAACCCCGAGGAGGTTCAGACGCGCGCGCAGCTCGCCATCGTCGGCATCAACGAGGCGCAGAGGCAGAACGCGAAGTACGCGCCGCAGAGCATCGACTTCGCCCGACAGGCCGTCGCGCTTCTGGAAGGGACGAAGCCCGCCTCGGTCGACGACGCGCGTTGGGGACAGCTCAAGACTCGCTGGCTGCCGTCGCTCTATCAGGCGCTCGGCATCGTCGCCTACAGCCAGAAGAACGTCGCCGAGGCGCGCTCGCATCTCGACAAGGCCATCGCGCTCAGCACGACCGACCCGATGACCTACTTCATCCTCGCCGACATGACCGACGCCGAGTACGCCGACCTCGCCGCGAAGTACAAGGCGATGAGTCCGGGCGCGGAGCAGGACGCGCAGCTGAAGCTGGCGATGGACAAGCTCGATCAGGCGATCGACTTCTACGCGCGCGCCGTCGCCCTGACCGAGGGGCGGGCCGAGTACGCGGCCCTGCGCACGCACATCATGGAGCCGCTCACGGCCTACTACAAGTACCGCCACAACGGCTCGACCGACGGGCTCCAGCAGCTCATCGACAAGTACAAGACGGCGGCCAAGCCGTAAAACCACGGTGACGAGTGACGGGTGACGGGTGGCGAGTTAAAAGCCTCTTGCTCGTCACCCGTCACTTCCTTTTGCCTTTCACCTTTCTCCTTCTTGCCATGCGCTGGTCACAATTCTTCATCCCCACCCTGCGCGAAGACCCGGCCGACGCCGAGGTCGTCTCGCACCGCCTGCTCCTGCGCGCCGGGCTCATCCGGCAGCTCGGCGCGGGCATCTACTCTTACCTGCCGCTCGCGCAGCGCGTCGCCCTGCGCGTCCAGAAAATCCTGCGCGAGGAGATGAACCGCATCGGCGGTCAGGAGTTCTACCTGCCGGCGATTCACCCGGCCGAGGTCTGGAAGGAGTCGGGGCGCTGGTCGGCCATCGGCGAGGATATGTTCCGCCTCCAAGACCGGCGCGGCTCGGACATGTGCCTCGGCATGACGCACGAGGAGATTTTCACTGCCATCGCGCGCCACGAGCTGCGCTCCTACAAGCAACTGCCGCAGGTCTGGTACCAGATTCAGATGAAGTTCCGCGACGAGCCCCGCCCGAAGTCTGGGCTGATGCGCCTGCGCACCTTCACGATGAAGGACGCCTACACGTTCGACGTGGACGCGTCGGGGCTCGACCGCTCTTTCGCCGACCAGCGCGAGGCCTACAAGCGCATCTTCACGCGCTGCGGGCTGAAGTTCGCCATCGTCGAGGCGTCTTCGGGCGCGATGGGCGGCTCGGAGTCGAGCGAGTTCATCGTCCGCACGCCCGCGGGCGAAGACCTCATCGCCTCGTGCGAGGCGTGCGGCTACGCGGCCAACGTCGAGAAGGCCACTTCGCGCCTGTCGCCGATTGAGGACGAGGCCGGCCCCGAAGCGCCCGAGGAGTTCCCGACGCCGAACGTGCGCACCATCGAGGACTTAACGACTTTTCCCGGTGGTGCTCCAGCCGAGCGCCAAATCAAGTCGCTCGTCTACGTCGCCACCGACGCCGCGACGCAGGAGCAGTACGCGGCGCTCGCGCTCCTGCGCGGCGACCACCCCTTGCACGAGACGAAGCTCGCCGACTCGCTCGGCGCCTCGCAAGTCCGCCCCGCGCACCCCGAGGAGATACGCGAGCTTTTAGGCGCTTCGGCCGGAAGCCTCGGCGGCGTCGGCGCGGCCGACAAAGCGCGCGCGGCGAAGAAGCGCTTGCGCATCGTCGCGGACGAGGCCCTGCGCGGGCGTCGCGACATGACGACGGGCGCGAACAAGGACGAGCACCACCTGAGAGGCGTCTCCGTCGAGCGCGACATCAGGCCGGACGCGTGGGCCGACCTGCGCACGGTCGCCTCGGGCGAGGCGTGCCCGCGCTGCGAGTCGGGCACGCTCGACGTTTACAAAGGCATGGAGGTCGGCCACATCTTCAAGCTCGGCACGAAGTACTCCGAGTCGATGGGCGCGACCGTCTTGACGCAGGACGGCAAGGAAGTGCCGATTGTGATGGGCAGCTACGGCATCGGCGTCGAGCGCATCATCACGGCGGCCGTCGAGTCGCACCACGACGCGGACGGCATCAAGTGGCCGAAGGCCATCGCGCCCTTCGACGCGGTCGTCACCGTCACGAACGTCAAGAACGAGGAGATGAGCGCGGCCGGCGAAAGACTTTACGAGGAGCTGCGCCGCGCCGGCCTCGAAGTCATCATCGACGACCGCGACGAGCGCGCCGGGGTGAAGTTCAAGGACGCCGACCTCATCGGCATCCCCTTCCGCATAACCGTCGGCAAGAAGATAACCGACCAGAAGGTCGAGCTCTTCGACCGCGCGACGAAGCAGAGCGAGGATGTCGACATCGCCGACGTGGCGGCCGAGTTGCAGCGCCGCGTCTTCGAGGGACTTTAGGGCGAAACCCGGCCGGGCGCGTCGGGAGACGCCTCACGCGCGCCCGGCCGGGTTTCGGGCCGAAGTGACGCCAAAATTCGGGGCTTTGTTTTTCGGTTTGACAAAGTCGGCCAACCTGTCTATTCTGCGCGAGCTTTAGTAAGGAGAGTTAGAGTCTCCCACTCTTTCCGACCTCACAGAATCCATGACAATCGAATAAAGACTCCCGACGGCGCCGAAGACGCGTGTGCGAGCACACGTCCGAGCCGATGAGCGGAAGTGTGCGTCCGCCGCCTCCCATTCCGAGAGGAAGCGCACCTCATCTCCCGCCCGCCTCTCGCCGTTCTGCGCCGCAGAGCCTCCCAAGTGTCACGAATGAGTGACGAAGAGGTTTCGCCGCCCTCGCGAGAGTCTTAATCCGACGGCCTCCGCGAAGCTCTTTTTCGTCGCGAAGAGTGCGACGAGAAGGGGCCGCGGCGGGCACGAGCCCTTTGGCAGTTTGAAAGAAAGAAGGAGCAAGTTTTTGTCAACGAGCGCCATCCTCCCCCCGTCGGTCAACCAAACGGACGCCTTCACCAAGCACCTCGGTATGTTCACGCACCCGAAGGGCGCGCACCTCATCGAGCGCACGCGGCCCTTAGGCGAATGGCTCAACCAGCGCGTAGAACTCGGCACGTGGCCCTACAGCCGCGCGCTCGAAACCTCGCCCGCGACGGACGCGCGCGTCAAAAGCTCGAACGGCCTCGTCGTCGAGGGCGTCAACTTCGGCTCGCAGGACTATCTCGGCCTCTCCTCGCACGACTCCGTCCACGCGGCCGCCGTCCGCGCGCTGTCCGACTACGGCCCGCACAGCGCGGCCTCGGCCATTCTGCAAGGCAACACCGGGCTCTCGCGCCGCCTCGAACGCGCGCTCTCGGAGCACGTCCGCGCCGAGCACGTGCTCCTCTTCCCGACGGGCTGGGCCGCGGGCTTCGGCACCATCGTCGGACTCGTGAGGCCGAACGACCACGTCTTGCTCGACCAGAACGCGCACTCCTGCCTGATGCAGGGCGCGCGCGCCGCGACCGACAAGCACACCTTCTACCGCCACAACGACGTGGACGACGCGCGCCGCAGGCTCGAAAAGATTAGGGCGAAGGACACGGAGAACGCCGTCCTCGTCGTCACGGAGGGCATCTTCTCGATGGACTCTGACAGCCCCGACATCCGCCGACTTCAGGACGTGTGCCGCGAGTTCGACGCCGTGCTCATGGTGGACGTGGCGCACGACCTCGGGGCGTCGGGCCCGCGGGGCACGGGGCAGCTCGGCGTTCAAGGCGTGCTCGGCGAAGTCGACCTCGTGATGGGCGCGTTCTCCAAGACGTTCGCCAGCAACGGCGGCTTCCTCGCCACGCACAGCGAGTCGGCCAAACACTTCGTCAGCATCTACGGCGGCCCGCACGCCTTCTCGAACGCGCTCTCGCCCGTGCAGGCGGCCGTCGTCCTCGAAGCCCTGCGCGTCGTGCGCTCGGACGAGGGCGAACTTTTGCGCGCGCGCTCCGGCGCGAACATCACGCGACTGCGCGCGGCCTTCGAGGCCGAGGGGCTTCACTGCTACGGGCGTCCGTCGAACATCGTCCCCGTCGGCGTGGGCGACGAGCGTCTGGCGAAGTGGACGGCGCGCGCCATCGAGGAGCGCGGGCTGATCGCCAACCTCGTCGAATACCCGGCGGTCGCGCGCGGCAAGGCGCGCTTCCGCTTTCAGGTGATGGCGACGCACGCGCCCGGGCAGATTGACCTCGGCGTCTCCGTCTTCCGCGAGGCGCTCGCCGAGGCGCGCACGCGAATCGACAGTTGAGTAAACGTTGACGCCCCCAAAGGCATTTCGTCAACGAAGCGAAGCCCCGCGCGTCTCGCCCCCGGAGACGCGCGGGGCTTCTGTTTAAACGCGAACGCGCGCCTACTGTTCCTGCCCGCGGGCGGCGTTGGCGCGGCCGATGAAGGAGGCGGCCTCGTCGCCGAAGGGCCGTGTGAAGTCGGCGGGCCAGTTGTCGCGGTCGGCGTAGAGCTTGCGCAGGCTCTCGGCGATGCCGGGGTCGCCGCCGGTGAAGCGTTCGATCAACTCCTGCCAGCGCGCGGCGAGCGCCTGCGCCCGCTCGCTCGCCGGGTCGACGCCCTCGCGCTCGGCCTCCGCCACGTCCTTGAGCAGCGCGGCCCAGTCGCGCTGCCCCTGCTCCAAGACTTCGGGCGTGCCGCGACGCGCGAGGTCGGCCAACTGTTCTTCCGTGTAGTACCTCTTTATCCAGTCCATGTTCCGTTCCATGTTAATCACCTCGATTACTTTCCGCAGCGCGCCCCAGACGGGCCCGCCGCGCCCGCCCTCGGCGACCGCGCGCTCGGCCTCCCCGACGGCCCGGAGCGCCGCGTCCAACTGACGCCGCCGCGCGCCGAGCACGTCGCGCTGCATCCGCAGCGTCTCGGCGAGGTCGAGCTCGCGCGCGCCGAGAAGTGCCTTTATCTGTTTGAGCGAGAGGCCGATGAACTTGAGCGTGACGATCTGTTGCAGGCGCGCGAAGTCGCGCTCGCCATACAGACGATAGCCGGCCTCCGTGTAGCGCGTCGGGCGCAGGAGCCCGATGCGGTCGTAGTGGTGGAGGGCGCGCACCGTCACGCCCGCCATCCGCGCGAACTCGCGCGCCTGATACAAGTCCTCGCGCCCCTGCTCCAAACCTTCCGACCTCCGTTCGACTCCCGGGACTCTAAAGTCTGACGCAGCGTCAGGGTCAAGCACTTTTTTCGCCGCTCAGTTGAAAAGCTCGTTGACGAGGAGCGTCAGCGCGTTATTTTGGAGGATTTTGTTGTTCTGCAAGTCGCTGTGGAGGTCGCAGGCGAAGACGGCGTAGGCGACGGGGAGCGGCGTGTCGTAGAGCGCGCTCGCGCGCGGGGCGTTCGCGCGCTGGCCCAGAAGTGAGCGGCGCGTGACGCGGCCGTCGCCCGGCTCGTACATCGCGCGCACGGCGTCACGCCGCTCGACCTTCGCGCCCGCCGAAGTCCGGAACGAGCGCGCCGAGGTGAGCGTCAGCCAGACGTTGCGCCGCTCGTCGCGCAGGACGACGGGCGCGCGCAAGGTCTCCTCGCAGTCGCCGCCGAAGACGAAGAGAGGGACGGGGGCGTCCTGCGCGTCGGCGTCGATGGCGGCGTGGAAGCGTCGCGCGCGGCGGAGCGCCGCGGCGAAATACGAGTCGAGCTGTTCGAGCGAGCGGGCGAGCGGCGGCCCCTCCTCGTCCTGCACCTCGCCGCGCGCGAAGCGCTCGCGGTAGCGCGCGTCGTTGACGGCCGCCCACCCGTAGCGTCGCCACGTCTCGGGGTCGTAGAGGTCTATGCCGGCGACGGGGCGCAGGTTCTCGTCGAGGAACTCGGCCTGCGCGCCGCGCGGCAAGAGTTGGTAGAGCGACGGGATGGTGAGCGCGTCCTCGCGCGAGAGCTTGTTGAGGAGCCGGACGCGCCGCCGCAAACCCTCCGTGACGGAGTAGCCTTCCATCAGCGTCGCGAACGCCTCGGCCGAGCCCTCGTTCGGCGTGCCGAACATGAAAATCTTCGCGAGGTGGCGCGAGCCGGCCCAGTCGGGTCGCGGCGTCGCGCCTTCGGCCGGCAGGTCGGCGTCGCCGTACATCGCGGCGTAGCGCGCGACGAGGCCGCCCATCGAGTGAGCGATGACGTTGAATTTCAGGTCGGGGCGGCCGAGCTTGCGCTTCAACTCCTCGACGCGGCCGACGAGCTCGCGCGCCGTCTCGGCGTTGTCGCGCCGCCAGTCGTAGGCGAAGACGTAGAAGGTGTCGCGGTCGCCGCCCGGAGAGGGCGCGTCCCAGTCGCCCTCGCGGTAGTTGCCGAAGCGCGCGAGCGCGTCGAGCAGCTCGTAGTAGACGTAGACGTCGGGCGCGAGCCGCGCGAGCTTGGCCTTCTCGATGATCTCGGAGGCGACGAGGTCGTCGCCGTTCGCGGAGAGGTCGGGCGAGACGGGGAGGGCCAGCCCGTCGTCGGACGAGCGGAAGGCCGAGGGCCAGACGACCTCGCCCGTCCGCCGGTTGACGAGCCGCGAGCCGAGGATGCCGGGGATGACGATGACGGGGCGCTTGCCCTCGCTCGTGCGCGCGCGCTCGAAGATGCGTTCGAGGTCGGGCGTCCGCCGCGCGCCGCAAGCGCCGCTCCCCACCGCTAAAGCGACGAGCAGCGTGGCGAGCGACAGGTGACGGGCGGCGGCGGCGGTCGGCGCGGTTTTCATCTCGTCACTCGTCACCCGTCACTTCGTGTTTGCGGTTGATGAGTGCGGCGACGAAGCCCGCGCCGAAGCCGTTGTCGATGTTGACGACCGTGACGTTCGAGGAGCACGAGTTGAGCATCCCGAGCAGGGCGGCGAGCCCGCCGAACGACGCGCCGTAGCCGACGCTCGTCGGGACGGCGACGACGGGGACGGAGACGAGCCCGCCGACGACCGAGGGCAACGCGCCCTCCATCCCGGCGGCGACGACGAGCACGCGCGCGCGACGCAGGCGCTCGCGCTCGGCCATGATGCGGTGAATCCCCGCGACGCCCGCGTCCCAGATGCGCTCGACGCGGTTGCCCATCGCCTCGGCCGTCAGCGCGGCCTCCTCGGCGACGGGGATGTCGCTCGTGCCCGCGGTGACGACGAGCACCGTGCCCGCGCCGCGCTCGCTCAGGTCGCGGCGGACGCGTATCATGCGCGCCGCCTCGTGCCACTCGGCCTCGGTGCAGACGTTGCGCACCTCGCCGAAGGTGTCCGCGTCGGTGCGCGTCACCAAGACGTTGGGCGCGCGGGCGGCGAGCCGCTCGACCGTCTCGACGATCTGGCGGCGCGTCTTCCCCGCCCCGAAGACGACCTCGGGGAAGCCCTGACGCGCGGCGCGCGCGTGGTCGACGCGCGTGTGGCCGATGTCCTCGAAGTGGAGGTCGGCCAGACGCCGCGCGGCCTCCGACTCGCCCAACTCGCCGCCCTTGAACGCGCGCAGCAGGCGCTCTATCTCACGCAAGTCCATCCGTCGTTTTCGTCCTCGCCCGAAGTCGGGCCGAGATTCTAACATCCGGCGCGCGCGCGGATGAAACGCGCGCCGCTTGCCCTCGCTCGCGCGCGCCTCTTATCATTCGAAGAACGTATGGAGCTGACCGTCGCCGTCACAGGCGCTTCCGGCACGATTTACGCGCAGCGCACGCTCGCCCATCTGGCGGCGAGCGGCGTCGTCGAGCGCGTCAACTTAATCATGTCGGGGACGTCGCTCGTCGTCGCCCGCGTCGAGATGGGCGCGAGCCTCAGGGACGGCGACGCCGGCACGGTCAACGAGTGGGTCGGCCTGCCCGCCGAGTCGCGGCTCATCCGCTTCCACCGCCTCGACAACCTCGCGGCCACACCCGCGTCCGGGTCGCACAAGCAGGCCGGCATGGTCGTCGTCCCGTGCTCGATGGGCACGCTCGGCGCGATCGCCTCGGGCGCGGGCCACAACCTGATTCACCGCGCGGCCGACGTGACGCTGAAGGAGTCGCGCCCGCTCGTCCTCGTCGTCCGCGAGACGCCCTACAACGCCATCCACCTCGAAAATATGCTGCGGCTCGCGCACGCGGGCGCGCGCATCGTGCCGGCCAGCCCGGCCTTCTACCACCGCCCGCAGACCATCGAGGAGTTGGTCGACCACCTCGTCTTTCGCGTCCTCGACCAGCTCGGCGTCCCGCACTCGCAGGCGACGCGCTGGCGCGGGCTGACGGGCGCGCCCGAGCCGGCCGCCGTCGAGGGCGACTAAAAAATTTTCAGTCCCGCCGGAGGAAGTTTCCGAAGATGAGTCAACAGGAGTGGCGGCGCGGCGAGTTCGTCATCAGCACCGAGCGCGGGCGTCTCGACGTCGAGACCATCCACCGCTTCATCAGCGAGCAGAGCTACTGGGGCAAGGGGCGCGCCGTCGAAACAGTCCGGCGCTCGATAGAGGGCTCGCTCCCGTTCGGCCTCTACGAAGGCGACCGGCTCGTCGGCTTCGCGCGCGTCGTCACCGACTACGCGACCTTCGCTTGGCTCGCGGACGTTTTCGTCCTCGAAGAGTTCCGCGGCCGGGGCTTGGGCCAGTGGCTCGTCGAGACGATTCTCGCGCACCCAGACCTTCAGGGCTTCCGCCGCTGGGTTCTGGCGACGAAGGACGCGCACGAGATTTACCGGCGCTTCGGCTTTCAGGAGCTGCGGCGGCCCGAGCGCTGGATGGAGCGCCCCGACCCGCAGATGCGCGAGCAGCCCGACTACTGGGCGGCCGGCGGCTGAAGTTTTTCGCAGACTGCGAAGCCGCGACGCCCCCGGCGTGGCGTTCTGCCAACCCGCACGCGCGGTTTCGACCCATTTTCCCGCGTCCACGCGCTGGCATCAGTTTTGCCACTTGAGGGGCGGGTGACGAAAGCGATGACAGGCGCGCTCAACAACCTGCGCACGACGCTCGACATGATTAAGGTCGAGCACACGCTGTTTGCGCTCCCGTTCGCCTTCCTCGGCGCGCTGCTCGCGGCGCGCGGGCACTCGCCCGACAACCTGCCGACGCTCCGTCAGGCGCTTCTCATCACGCTCGCGATGGTCGGCGCGCGCTCCTGCGCGATGGCCTTCAACCGCATCGCAGACCTCCGCTTCGACGCCGCCAACCCGCGCACGCGCGACCGCGCGCTGCCGGCCGGCCGCCTCTCGCTCCGCTTCGCGTGGGCGTTCACGGCCGCCTCCGCGCTCCTCTTCTTCGTCGCGGCCGCGCTGCTCAACCGCCTGACTCTTTTGCTCGCGCCCGTCGCGCTCGCGAGCGTGCTGTTCTACTCCTACACGAAGCGCTTCACGTCGCTTTCGCACGTCGCGCTCGGGTGGGCTCTGGCGATTGCGCCGGCGGGCGCTTGGATAGCGGTGCGCGGCGCGCTCGACTCGCTCGTGCCCGTCCTGCTCTCGGCGGTCGTCCTCCTCTGGACGGCCGGCTTCGACGTGCTCTACGCCTGTCAGGATTTCGACTTCGACCGCTCGGCGGGCCTGCGCTCCGTCCCGGCGCGCGTCGGGGTGGCGCGCGCCCTGTGGGTCGCGCGCGCGCTCCACGCGGGGGCGTTCGCGGCGCTCGTTGGGTTATACTTTCTGACTTCGCTCGGGGCGGCGGCGCTCGCGGGCGTCGTCCTGACGGGCGGGCTGCTCGTTTACCAGCACACGCTCGTCCGCGCCGACGATTTGTCGCGCCTGAACGCGGCCTTTTTTACGACTAACGCCTTCGTGAGCGTCATCCTTCTGGCGACGTTCGGCGCGGCGACGGTCTTTAATTCTTAAACGCATGAACTTTTCACACGACCCGAAACTAAGTGAGCTGGCGGCGAAGGTCGAGGCCGGCGGGCGGCTGTCGTTCGCCGACGGCGTGACGCTGTTTGCGACCGACGACGTGCCGGCGCTCGGCCGTCTGGCCGACTCGGTGCGCCGACGCCTTCACGGACGCACGACCTACTTCAACGTCAACCGCCACTTCAACCCGACCAACGTCTGCTACGCCGACTGCAAGTTCTGCGGCTTCTTCCGCACGCCGCGCGCGGCCGACGCCTACACGCACAACATCGACGACTCGCTCAGGATCGCCGGCGAGGCCGTCCGCGAGGGCGCGACCGAGCTGCACATCGTCGGCGGGCTGAACACGAAACTCCCGTTCAGCTACTTCACAGACCTGCTCTCGTCCCTGAAGCGCGCCTACCCGAATCTGCACCTGAAGGCTTGGACGATGGTCGAGCTCGACCACTTCGCCAAGTTCTACAAGATGTCGGACGACGAGGTCATCGCGCGTCTCAAGGAGGCCGGGATGGACTCTTGTCCGGGCGGCGGCGCGGAGATTTTCGCCGAGCCGACGCGCTCGCGCATCTGCGCGCACAAGACGGACGCGCAGCGGTGGCTCGACCTCTCCGGCAAGGTTCACGCCGCCGGACTGAAGACGAACGCGACGATGCTCTACGGCCACGTCGAATCGGTCGAAGACCGCGTCGACCACTTGGTTCGGCTGCGCGAGCAGCAGGACAAGTCGGGCGGCTTCCAGTGTTTCATCCCGCTCGCCTTCTACCCGCCGGGCACGCAGCTGGCGCACCTGCCCGGCCCCTCGGGCGTCGACTCGCTGAAGACGATGGCCGTCTCGCGTCTGATGCTCGACAACTTCCCGCACGTCAAAGCCTACTGGGTGATGCTGGGCAAGCGGCTCGCGCAGGTCGCGCTCCACTACGGCGCGAACGACCTCGACGGCACCATCACCGAAGGCGGCGAGCTTTCCGAGAGCTACTCGGTCGAGTCGGGCGGCGAGGTGAAGATGTCGAAAGACGAGATCGTCGCCCTCATCGAGGACGCCGGGCTCGAACCCGTCGAGCGCGACACGCTCTACAACCGCGTCGCGCAGGAGACGGTCGCCGTCTGACGCCGCGTTAAGGCTCGAACCCTTCGGAGAGGTGGCGCCGGCCGGGCGCGAGAGTTTATGTCGAGCGACTTGGACAAGAGGGACTTGGCGGCGTTGCGGCCGACGGAGCGTTTCTCCGACCGCGTCGAGAACTACGTGCGCTACCGACCGGGCTACCCGGCGGGCGTCGTCGAACTGATGCGCCGCGAGATGGGCATGACGCCCGCCTCGGTCGTCGCCGACGTGGGCTCGGGGACGGGGCTGCTCGCGAAGCTCTTTCTTGAGAACGGCAACACGGTCTACGGCGTCGAGCCGAACCGCGAGATGCGCGAGGCGGGCGAGGCCTTTCTCAGAAGCCACCCCAACTTCGTCTCCGTCGCGGGCTCGGCCGAGGCCACGACGCTCGACGCCGAGAGCGTCGACTTCGTGACGGCCGGACAAGCCTTCCACTGGTTCGACGTGGAAGGCTCGCGCCGCGAGTTCAAAAGAATCATGCGCGGAGGGGCTTTCTGCGCGCTCGTCTGGAACGAGCGGCGCAGGGACTCGACGCCCTTCCTCGCCGCCTACGAGTCGCTCCTGCGCCGCCACGGCACGGACTACAACGCCGTCGCCGAGGGCGGCGTCCTCTCGGAGGAGGACGGCGCGCGCCTGCTGCGCGCCTTCTTCGGCGGCGACTACCGCCACGCCTCTTTCGACAACTTTCAGACCTTCGACTTCGACGGCCTGCGCGGGCGCATGCTCTCGGCCTCCTACGTCCCGCTCGCCGGGCAGCCCGGCCACGACGAGCTGTTCGCGGGCGTCCGCGCCGCCTTCGACGAGCACCAGAGCGAAGGCGTCATCACCTTCGAGTACGACACGCAGGTTTACTTCGGACAAATCAAATGACGACGACTGCCATCGACAACGCCGCCGCGGGGACGCGCACCATCACCGTCGCCCACTCGCCCGACTCCGACGACGCCTTCATGTTCTACGCGCTGGCGAACGACAAGCTCGACACCGGCCGCCTGCGCTACGAGCACGTCCTCGAAGACATCCAGACCCTGAACGAGAAGGCCATGCGCGGCGTCTACGACGTGACGGCCGTCAGCTTCCACGCCTACGCCTACATCGCAGACGCCTACGCCCTGCTCCCGCACGGCGCGTCAATCGGCGAGGGCTACGGCCCCATCGTCGTCGCGCGCGAGCAGTACGCCGTCGAAGACCTGCCGCGCCTGAAAGTCGCCGTCCCCGGCACGCTCACGAGCGCCTACCTCGCGCTCCGCATACTCGCGCCCGAGTTCGACTACGAGGTCGTCCCGTTCGACAAGATTATCGACGCCGTCCTCGAAGGCCGCGCCGACGCCGGCCTCCTCATCCATGAGGGCCAGCTCTTCTATCAAAATCTCGGGCTCAAGAAGGTCGTCGATTTGGGCGAGTGGTGGAAGGGGCGGACTGACCTGCCCCTGCCGATGGGCGGCAACGCCGTCCGCCGCTCGCTCGGCGCTGACACCATCCGGCAAGTCTCCGGCCACCTGCGCCAGTCCATCGCCTACTCGCTCGCACACCGTCAGGACGCCCTCGCCTACGCGATGCGCTTCGCGCGCGACATGGACGTGGAGACGGCCGACCGCTTCGTCGGGATGTGGGTCAACCAGCTCACGCTCGACTACACGGAGCGCGGCCGCCGCGCCGTCCAGCTTCTGCTCGACGAGGGTTTCGAGCGCGGCGTCATCCCGCGCCGCGTCGAGGCCGACTTCGTCGGCTGACGCCTCCGTCCCACGAGTTTTTCCGGGCTTTTTCAGGCTTTTTTCGACGGGCCGCGCCGACGCACGTGCGGCGAACTTCGCGGCCCGCCGGAGCATCTGAGAGTGGTACGTTTAAGGCCGAAAAGGCAATCGTTTCCCGACTCCAACACCGGACAAAAAAGACTTATGAAACGGCTCATCTCAAACGCGCTCGCGGCCGCCTTCTTCGCCGCGCTCGTCACCCTCGCGCCCGCGCGCGCGCAGCAGAACGCGAAGGTCTCGGCGAACGCCGGCGCGCCCGGCGTCGACGCGGCCGCCACGTCGGCCTCGCCCGCCGAGGTCGAGGGCATGATTCGCAAGATGGCGGCGAGGGAGACCGAGTTCTCGCGCGCGCTCAGCGAGTACGGCTTCAGGCGCGAGGCCATCATCCAGACCGTCGGCTTGGGCGGCCAGATCACGGGCGAGTACAAGCGCGTCTCGTCCTTCGTCATGGACGATCAGGGCAAGCGCTTCGAGCGCATCCTGAGCTTCCCCATCCCGACCATCACCGAAGTCTCCGTGACGGCCGAGGACTTGGAAGACTTGGGCGGCGTGCAGGCGTTCGCGCTCGAAGCGTCGCAGATAGACAAGTACAACTTCACCTACGTCGGCAAGGAGCGCATCGACGAGTTAGACCTCCACGTCTTCGACGTGGCGCCGAAGGTGATGCCCAACCCGAAGACGGGCCAGCGACTCTTTAAGGGCCGCATCTGGGTCGACGACCAAGATTTTCAGATCGTGAAGGCGCGCGGCAAGGGCGTGCCCGAGGGCAAGCAGCGCTTCCCGACGTTTGAGACCTACCGCGAGAACATCGGCGGCCGCTACTGGTTCCCGACCTACGCCTACGCCGACGACCAGCTCGTCTTCGACAACGGTCAGGTCGTCCACCTGCGCATGAAGATTCGCTACACGGATTTCGAGCCGCTGCGCGGCAAGGTGCGCATCATCGAGGAGGGCGAGCCCGGCGTCGTCGTCGAGGACGAGACGCCCGCGAAGCCCGCGCCCTCGCCCACCCCGAAGCCGAAGCCGTAAACGCCAGCGCCGGAAGCGCGACGGAAAAGCGGCGGGGCCGAGTGAATTCAAGTTCACTCGGCCCCGCCGCTTTTCTTCCGTCGCTTATTCCGTCGCTCCGGCGCTCGGCCTCAGTTCGCCGCGAAGCGCTGTCGGTACTCGCCGGAGTCGAGGAACGACTTGACCATCTCCGCGGCGTGGAAGTCGCCGCCGTGGTCGTTGAGCTTCTTGAGCCAGAAGCGCAGGCCCTCGGGGTCGGGGTCGCGTCGCAGGTAGCCCATGTACTGCATCACGACGAAGGCGAGGTTGCGCTCGGACGCCTCGAAGTCCGCGTCCTCGACGAGACGCCGAAGGACTCCGGCGCGCGTCTCCGCGCCGCCGCGCAAGTCGTTGGCGAGCCGGTCGCGCTCGGCGGCCGACAAAGCTTTCGAGCCGCCCGCGCCGGCCGACGTGTTCGCGTTCAGGGCGTCGACGAACTGCTCGGGCGTCATCGCCTCGGGGTAGCGCGCCAGAAATTCCGGCCGCGCGACGAACGCCTCCGCGACGCGGCGCTTGTTCGCTTCGAGCCTGTCCTCCCAACCCTCCTCGCCGTCAACCACGCCCGCGCCGGCCGCGCGCGTGTCGGGCAGAAACTCCGCGAACCGGGGCGTCCGCCCGAAGGCCGCGCGGTAGAGGCGGTGGACGAAGAAGCCCGTCCCCTTGAACTCGGTCGAGAGGAAGAACGCGCCCGAGGGGTTGATGCGCTTGCGCGCGAGACATTCGGGCAGGCCGCCGCACGCGTCCATGATCTGCGCGCTCCAGAAGGTGAGGCCCGGCGCGTCGGCCTCGCGCCCGAAGAAGTCTTGATAGTGCTGGCGGACGAAATAGTAGGGCGCGTCGAGCCAGTTCGAGACGTTGACGCGCTGCCCGGCGGGCGTCCACGGATGGCTCTGCCACGCCGTGCCGTCGGGGAACCTGACGGTGAGCGTGAAGGTCTCCTGCGGCGGGAGGTTTTCGCCGAGGACGAAGACCCTCTGCTCCGTGAAGACCCGCGACTCGGACGGCCCCGTGAAGCGCTCGACGCGCGCCGTCACCGAGAAGTCGTTGCCCGAGCGCGTGAGCGGCCCCCAGCTCGCGACGCGGTAGCCCGTCTCGGGGAAGAAGAACTGTATGCGGCCGAAGGTGACGCCTCCGGCCGTAAATACGGCGTGGCTCACGCGGTCGCGCGCGAGCGAGACCTCCTCCCAACGCGCGGCGACCCGCGCCGGGTCGAAGCTGATGGTTCTGAGAGCGACGCCGCGCGAGCGGACGGTGAAGGTGTACGCGCCGGGCGCGAGGTCGCCGAGGTCGTGGAAGAGGTCGGTGATGACGATGGCCTGCGTCACAATGCCCGTCCAACGCTCTACTTTGATGTCTACCGAGAAGTCGTTGCCCTGCCGCTCGACCGCGCCCCGGTCGGTGATTATGAACCCGCCCGTCGGGAAGGTGAACGTGACGCGCGCCCGCGCCCGCGCGCCCTCCGACCAGACGCGCGCCTGCGTCTGGTCGGGCCGCGGGACGTAGGGCACGAACGTCTCGGCCTGCGCGCGGGCGGGCCGCGCGAAGGAGAGCAGCAGGAGCGCCGCGGCGATGAAGAGTGCGGGGAGGACGAAAGCTTTTGAGACCTTTTTCATACGAGGTGGAGATCCCCTTTCGAGAGTTTTGCGGGGAGCTTAAAAAGTTAAAGTTTCGGCGAATCGTTTACTGACCGAAGCGCGAGCGGTACTCGCCCGAGACGAGGAACGAGCGAATCATCTCGGCCGCGATGTAGTTGCCGTCGTGGTCGTTCAGTTTCTTGAGCCAGAAGGCGAAGCCGCTGAAGTCGGTGTTCGGAGCCTCGTTCGGCGCGCGGCGCAGGTAGCCCACGTACTGCATGAGCACGAACGCGCGCCGCTTCTCCCTCTCGCGCACGTCCTCGTCCTCGGCAATCGCGCGGAGCACTTCGGCCCGCGTCGCCGCGCCGGTCGAGAGCATGTTGGCGAGCTGGTCGCGCTCCTGAGCGTCGAGCGCGCCGCCGGCTTTCGCGTCCAGCGCGGCGACGAACTCGGCCGCGGAGAGCGAGAGCGGGTAGGCCGAGAGGAAGCGCGGGCGCGAGACGAACTGCTCGTAGAAGAGACGCTTGTTCGATTCGAGCCGCGCCTCCGAGCCGGCCTCGCCGCCGACGACGCCGTCGCCCAGAAGCCCTTGATCGGCGAGGAAGTCGTAGAGGCTCAGACGCTCGCCCGTGCCGAACGCGGCGTGGTGCGCGAGGTAGGCGACGAAGCCCGTCTGCTGGAACTCGCCCGACAGGAAGAAGGCCGCCGAGACGTTCTGCCTGCGCACGTCGACGCAAGCCGCGTCCGCGCCGCACGACGTGATTTGCGCCGTCCAGAAGTCGAGCCCGGCGGCGTCGGGCTCGCGGCCGAAGAAGTCGTGGTAGTGCTGGTGGACGAAGGCGCGCGGGTTGTCGATGACGTTCGACGCGCCGGGCGCGTCGTCGTCCTCGATGACGAGCGTGGAGAAGAGCGGCGTCGAGAGGCCGAAGTTGCCGGTCGGGTTCATCAGCGTGAAGACGACCGTCTCGCCCTCGGGGCCTTCGACGATGGAGTCCTCGTTGACGAGGACGGAGAAGGTGCGGCTCGTCTCGTTCGGCGCGAAGAAGAGCGTGCCGACGCGGTCGGTGAAGTCGGACAGGCGCGACGCGCGGCGGTCGGCCTCGCAGCGGACGAGCGCGTCGGGGTCGCACCTGAGGGCGTAATCGACCGTGGCCGCCTGCGTCACGTCGCCCGCGCGCGTGACGGTGACGCTGACGCTCGTCGCGTCCTCGACGACGCGGTGCTCCGTCCGCGCGAACTGGAACGTGCCGGAGACGCGGCCGACGGCGAAGCCGCGAATCTCCTCGGTCGTGTTGATTATCGAGATGGCGTCGGCGCGTCCGGGGTCGTCGGGGAAGTTCGGCAGCAGGTGGATGTAGAAGACCGTGACGCGCTGCTCGCCCGGCCGCCGCGTCAGGACGAAGGGCAGCCCCGTGCCCTGCGCGTTGGCGAAGCCGACGTCGTCTGACACGTCGAGGCCGAGCGGCCCGCGCGTGCGGAGCGCGCCCGTCGAGGGGTCGACGACGACGAGCGTGTCGAGGTTCGTGTCGACGCCGTAGAGCGCCGTCGAGCGCCCGCCCTGCTCGTCGACGAGCGTGACGTAGTCGACGGCGACGACGTTCGGGTTCGCGCCCGCGTGCGGGTCGCCCGCGGCGTAGGCGAGCGGCGCGTCGGACGCGCCCGCGCCCGTCGTCGGGTCGAGGCGCAGGTTCTGGTCGGCGTCGGAGACGACGCGGATGCGCTCGGCCGTCGGGTCGAAATCGAACCCGAACTGCGTGCCTTCGAGCGCGGGCGTGAACGGCGACGAGCCGACCGCGCGCGCCAAGCCCGTCTGCGGGTTGATGCGGTAGAGGCGGCTCGTGCTGCCGAGCCCGTAGAGCTGTCCGTTGGTCGGGCGCACGTCGATGGCGAGGATCGACTCGCCGGGCTGGAGGCCCGTGATCTGGACGGTCTGGTCAATCTGGCCGGGCGTGTGGATGTCGAAGGTCAGAATCTTGTTCGAGTCGGTGAGCGCGTAGAAGAGGCGCTCGTGGACGACGAGGGTCGTCGCGCGCGACGCGGGCGGGGCTTCGACGATGAGCGCGACGGCGACCAACGCGAGGACAAGCCGGACAATCTTTCTCGAAACACTTTTCACCTTCATGCGTCCTCCCATTCCGAGACGTTAGAACTGAAGCCTGACGGCGAGTTGCACCGAGCGCGGGCCGCCGACCTGATAGAGCGGGCTCAGGCCGCCGTTGACGCCGCCCGTCCCCAAGCTGCGCGCGAGCGTCTGCCGGCTCGTGCCGAAGTGCGGGCTCGTCAGGTCGCCGACGGGGTCGCCGAAGCTCGGGCGGTTGAAGACGTTGAAAACGTCGGCCCTCAACTGAAGGCTGAGCCGCTCGGAGAGTCGGAAGGCGCGGCGCACGGAGGCGTCGAGCTGCGTGAAGCCGAAGCCGCGCAGGGCGTTGCGCCCGAACGTGCCCTCGCGCCCGTTGCCGATGACGACGAAGGCGTCGGGGTTGATGCGCCGGCCGCCCGGCGCGAGCGGGTCGTCGAGCCAGACGGGCACGCCCTCGACCAAGTCGGGGCGCTGCGCGGCGACGAGGTCGCCGACGAGCGCGCCGGACGTGACGTAGACGTTGACGGGCGCGGCCGTGCGCGCGCGGAAGATGGCGTCGAGGTGCCAGCCGCGCGCGAGCGCGCCGGCCGCGCCGCCCGCGCCGAAGGGGTTGGGGAGGTTGTAGGTGGCGGCGGCCACGAGCGAGTGGCGCACGTCGAAGGTCGAGGGGCCGCGGTCGCGCGAGGCGTCGGTCGTGCCGGGGAAAAGGAGGCCCGAAGAGTCGTCGGAGTCGTCGTCGACGGAGCGCGCGAAGGTGTAGGAGGCGTGCGCCTGAAGCCCCTGCGCGAGCCGCCGCGCGTACTGAAGCTGGAGCGCGTGGTAAGAGCTTGAGCTGCTGTTGTTCGTCAGGCGGACGAGCGAAAAACTCGGGTTCGGGTTGACGAGCGCCGACTGCCGCAGGAGCCGCTCGCCGCGCGCGCCGACGTAGGAGGCCGACAGCGCGTCGCGCGGCGTGAGCGGCTGCTCGACGGTCGCGCTCCATTGCAGCGTCATCGGGAGCTTGAGGTCGGGGACGAACGCGTAGACCTGACCGAAGGGCGGGTCGAGGTTGACGGGCGGCGGCTCGGCCTGCGCGGGGTCGAGCGGGAACCTGACGTTCGTCAAAGTCTTCTCCTTGACGAACGGGAAGACGCTGCCGAAGGCCTGCGCGGCTTGGCCCGTGCCGAGGTCGTAGAAGACGCCGAGGCCGCCGCGCAGGGTCGTCCCGCGCGAGGGCGAGACGAGGTAGGCCACGCCCGCGCGCGGCGCGAAGCTCGTGTAGTTCGTCCGCCAGAGCGGCGCGGCGCGCTCGGCGAGCCGCAGGCGCTCGCAGACGCACGCGCGCCCGACGCAGATGTTGCTGACGACGCCGCCCTCGCAACCCTCGAACCCTTCGAGCGCGAACGGGTCGCGCCCGTCGCGCTCGCGCGGCGGCGGGTTCAGCTCCCAACGCAGTCCGTAGGTGACCGTGAGGCGCGGCGTCAGACGCGTCGTGTCCTGCGCGTAGGCCGAGAAGTTCGTGAAGACCGGCACGCGCGGCTCGTCGTCGGCGATGACCTTGACCTGCGCGGCCCGGCCCGTCGTCAGGGCCGCGACGACTCCGGTCGCGGAGCCGTCGCCGAAGACGACCGACTGCGAATAGCGCAGGGGGCCGTAAGAGGGCGTCAGACGACGGTAGTCGGCGCCGACTTTAAGATGATGGCGGCCGCGTATGAGGGAGAGGTTGTTGACGACGTTGAGTTGGCGTTGAAGGTTGCGGACGTTGCGGCCGACGCCGAAGGCCGAGTTCGCGCCGCCGCGCAGGGCGAACTGGAAGCCCGCCGACTCGGGCGAGACGGAGGGCGGGGACAGGAGCGAAGAGGGCGGGACGGCCGCGCCGCCGAAGTCGTCGAGCGTTAGGGAGGTCGTCCCCGTGGCGCGGCTGAAGTTCACGCGCAGCTCGTCCAGAACGTCGGGCGCGGGGGCGAAGGTCGCGCCGGCGGTCAGCGTCTCCGTGTCGAGCGAGGTGCGGCTCACGTTGTTGATGCTCTGGCCCGCGAAGCCGGGGACGCTCGCGCCGCCGCGCTGCGTGGTGCGCGAGGGCGCGTAGTTGTAGCGGCCGAAGAGCGTGAGCCGTTCGGAGACGGTGTGGTCGACGCGCACGCTCGCGGCGTCGAAGCCGGAGCGGTCGGAGTAGCTCGCGGCGAACTCGGCGAAGCCCGCGGCGGTCGCGCGCCCCGTCGGACGCGGGAAGGCTTCGAGGAAGGGCCGGAGGTGCGCGGGCGCGGCGGCGCGCGCTTCGAGCGTCGGCACGTCGGAGAGCGCGACCTGCGGCTGTCTCAGACGCAGGCCCTCGTAGGAGGCGAAGAAGAAGGTTCGGTCTTTGCGGACGGGGCCGCCGAGCGTGCCGCCGAAGTCGTTCTGGCGGAGCGCCGCTTGGCCGAGCGCGCGCGAGTTGGCGAACCAGTCGGTGGCGTCGAGCGCGTCGTTGCGGAAGTAGTTGAAGACGGAGCCGTGAAACTCGTTCGTCCCGGCGCGCGTCACGACCGAGACGTGCGCGCCCGGCGTGCGCCCGTGCTCCGGCGCGTAAGACGAGGTCTGAATCTGAAACTCTTCGATTGACTCGACCGAGACCAAGTTGTTCGTCCCGCCGAGCACCGTCAGCGCGGGCAGGCTCCCGGCCGCCGCCTGTCCGGGCGCCGCGCCGGCCGAGACGCCGACGTTGGCCGAGACGCCGTCCACCGTGAAGTAGTTGGCGTTCGCGCGCTGGCCCGAGGCGGAGAACTGTCCCTGCTCGTTGAAGCTCGCGCGCGTCAGGGTCGTGCCCGGCGCGAGTTCGAGAAGCGTCTGGAAGCTGCGCCCGTTCAGGGGCAGGTTTTCGACGAACTGACGGTTGACGACCGTCGAGACGGCGGGCGACTCGCGCGTGGCCGCGCCGACGTGGTCGTAGACGGTGACGGTCTCGCCTATCTCGCCGACCTTGAGCTTGATGCGCAGGGAGAGTTGGTCGCCGACGCTCAGGCGCACGCCGCGGTGCTCGACCGTCGTGAAGCCTTCGCGGGCGGCCGTCACGTTGTAGCTGCCGGGCGGGAGCAGGGGGATGACGTAGACGCCCTCGCCGTTCGTCGTCGCGTGGCGTTCGAGCGCGGTGCTTAAATTCAGAACCGTGATTTCGACGCCGGGCAGAACAGCGCCGGCCTCGTCGAGGACTGAGCCGCCGAGCGTGGCCGTCGCCGTCTGCGCGCGCGCCGGAGACGCCGCCGCGCCGCACGCCGCGAGCGCGACGAGCGCCAAGAGGCGGGCGAGCAGCCGCGCCGTTCGGTGATGCGAGGTCGTACGCATGAGTCCAAAATTCTACTGCCGGTAGGCGGCCTGAATCGAGGCGGCCAACGACTCGGCCTCGGCCAGCGCGCGCCAGAAGCGCGACGACTTGACGCGCGCCGTCCCCGTCTCGCCCGAAGAGACGGTGAAGGCCGACCGGACGGATTCGTCCACCTCGTAGCTCAAGCGCAGGAGGCGGTCGGCGACGCCGCGCGTGTCAGCTGCCGCGCCGCCCGTGCCGGAAGCACCCGCCCCCTGCGCGCTCGCCGGCTGGAAGATCGGGCGAAGCTCCCCGTTCAACGCCCTCACCTCCCGCCCGACGGATTGCGCGTGCTCGCGCACCATCGCGAGCCACTTCGCGCGCGCACTCTCGTCCAGCGCGCGCACCTCCTCCGGCGAAAACCTCTCCACCAGACGCCGGAGCGCCGACGCGTGACGCAGGGCCTGACGCGAGCGCGCCATCGCGCGCGCCGCGACTCGCCTCCCCTCCTCGTCCATGCGCTCGTCGCCCGTGATGCGCGCGCCGAAGTAGCGGCGCAGGTCGTCCGACGCGGGCATCCCGCCCGCGCGCACCTCGACTTCGCGCTCGACGGTCGGCCCTTGCGCCGACGCGCGCGCGGCGCGCTCGGCCACCGTCGCCACCTCGACGCGCACGGCCGGGTGTTTGAGAACAGGCCCGAGGGCGCTAAGGATTTCGGCCTTGCGCCCCTCGGTCTCGACGAGAGCGTCGACGCGCAGTTGTCCTCCCGTGGTGCGCGCGACGCTCACCTGTTCGCCGAGATTAGCCTTCGCCGCGTTGAGCAGGTGCGTCACTTCGACTTCCAACTCGGCCGACGCCACCGCCGGCGCGGGCGACTGCGACGAGGCCGACGGCGCTGTCGCGTCCGACGACGAAGCCCCGCCCGCGCGGCTCTCATCAACGCCCGCGCCGCCCGCCGACGCGCCCGACGCGCCGCGCAACTCGCCCTCCGCCTCAAACACCTTCGGCTCGACGCGCGCGGCCGGCACGCGCTCGTACGCGCTCTCGATGAAGCGGTACTCGCGCGCCGCGCCTTCGCGCCCGGCGTAGACGAGCGTCTGATTCGTCGCGCGCAGGTCGGACTTGCCGAGCCGCAGCGTCGCGCTCAGAAGTCTCGCGCCCGCGTCGGACGCTTCGCCCGACTCGTACTTGAGGACGTAGCCGCCGAGCGCCTCTTCGACCTCGACGCGGGAGACCTCCGCGACGAGCGCCGAGAAGGTGCGCGCCGACGGGTCGAGCCGCCAAGCCTCGCCCGCTTCGAGCAGCGCGCGCGGCGCGGCGGCCGACGGCCACTCCTCGGGCGCGGCGTCGCGGCGGAAGATCGTCACCGCGCCGCTCGCCTCGACGCGCTCGACGGCGGCCAGACGGTTCCGCCCGTCGTAGACGCGCCGCACGCGCACGCCGCGCGCCGCGCTCTGCCACACCTCGACGCGCGAGCGCGAGACGACGGCCGCGCGCCCCGCCTCGGCCTCCTCGACGGTGAACGCGCGATGAAGCACGAGCGAGGCGTCCGCCGTCGCGCGCTCCTCGGCCGCCGCCGAGCGGTCGAGCAGCGCCGCCGCCGAGACGGGCGTGACGTAGACTCTCGTCAACAGAAGCGCCGCGACGACGACGAGCGCGAGCGCCGCCGTCAGCCCCGCCGGACGCAGCAGAAGCCTCGGCGGTCGCAGCGCGCCGAGCAGACGCGAGACTTGCGCCGACGCGACGCCCCACGCGCCGCGCGCGCGCGTCGTCGAGTCCTGTGCTTCCGACTCGCGCGCCGTCGAAGCTTCCGCCACGCGCGGCGCGCGCACGGTCTCTGTTTCAGAAACCTTGTCGGCGGCTCCCGCGAGCGTCGGGTCGTCGTAGACGACGCGGACGGTCGGCCAAGCGCCGTCGAAACTGAGCACCGCTTCGAGACGCCGCGCGTCGCTGAGCGCCACGCTCGCGCTCAAGCTCTGCGCGTTCGCCGCGCCGACCTCCGCGGGCACGGCGCCCTCAACACTCCAGAGGCGCAGCCGCACGTCCTGCTCGCTGAAGACCTCGACGAACTCGACGGGCTCGCCCGTCGGCACCTTGAGCGTCTGCTCGCAGCGCGCCGCGCCGACCTTCTGCGCGGCCAAGAGCTGCCCGTTGACCGCGACGCACAGCGCGCGCGGCGCGTGCTCG
>DASQDT010000265.1:0-6184 GCA_035634035.1 Pyrinomonadaceae bacterium
GGCGCGCTCCGACCCGGCGAAAAGATTTATGAAGCCCAACGCGAAAACGCGACCCCGCCTCCGCTTTCGGCTCGCTCGCGTCGGCGAAAACGTCCAACTCGTAGCGTTCGAGACGCGAGAGAACTTCGCGCGCGCGCGCGACGACGCCGGGCGGGAGGCCCGCGAGGCGCGCCACCTCGATGCCGTAAGACTTCGACGCCCGCCCGCGCTCCAGCCTGTAAAGAAAAATGACTTCGCCCTCGCGCTCGGCGACCTTGATTTGGTAGTTCTGCGCGCCGGGCAGGCGCTCGGCCAACTCGGTCAGCTCGTGGTAGTGCGTCGCGAAGAGTGTCTTGGCGGCGTTGGCGGGCGCGTCGTGCAGGTGTTCGGCGACGGCCCAAGCGATTGAGAGCCCGTCGAAGGTGGCCGTCCCGCGTCCGATCTCGTCCAAGAGGACGAGCGAGCGCGGCGTCGCGTTGTGAAGGATGGCGGCCGTCTCGGTCATCTCGACCATGAAGGTCGAGCGGCCGCGCGAGAGGTCGTCGGACGCGCCGACGCGCGTCCAGACGCGGTCGAGGATCGGCAGCCGCGCGTGCTCGGCCGGGACGAACGAGCCGACTTGGGCGAGGATGCAGACGAGCGCGACCTGACGCAGAAGGGTGCTCTTGCCGCCCATGTTCGGGCCGGTGATGATGAGCAGGCGGTCGGTCGAGTTGTTCATGTAGAGGTCGTTCGGGACGAACGGGGCCTCGGCGAACGACTCGATGACGGGGTGGCGGCCCGCGCGTATCTCTAGCTCGTCTCCGTCGTGAAGCTGCGGGCGCACGTAGCGTCGGCGGACGGCGGCCTCGGCGAGCGAGGCGAGCGCGTCGAGCGTGGCGAGCGCGCGCGCGGTCTGTTGCAGGCGGCGCGTCTCGTGCGAGATGCGCGTGCGCAGGTCGTTAAAGAGTCGCGTCTCGATCTCGCGCATGCGGTCTTCCGCGCCGAGCACTTTGCGCTCCCACTCTTTGAGCTCGGGCGTCGTGAAGCGCTCGGCGTTGGCGAGCGTCTGCCGGCGCTCGTAGTCCGAGGGCGCGCGCGCGGCCGAAGCCTTCGAGACCTCGATGAAGTAGCCGAAGACGTTGTTGAAGCGCACGCGCAGGTTCGCAATCCCCGTCCGCGCACGCTCGCGCGACTCGATGGCCGCGATAAACTTCTTGGCGTCGCCGCTGACCGAACGCAGCTCGTCCAACTCCGCGTCGAACCCCGCGCGTATCGCGCCGCCGTCGCCCAACTGCACGGGCGGGTCGTCGGCGAGCGCGGTCGCGATCGACTCACGAACGTCCAAGAGTTCGTCGGCCCCCTCGCGCAGCACTTGGAGCAGAGACGACGAGGCGTCCGATAACGCCTGACGGATGTTGGGGACTTGTTCGAGCGAGCGGCGGAGGGCCGAGATGTCGCGCGGCGTGGCCGTCGCCATGTTGAGGCGCGCCGTGAGGCGTTCGAGGTCGGAGACTTCGCGCAGGAGCGTGCGGACGCGGTCGCGTCGCATCTGCGAGGCGTGCAAGTCCTCGACCGCGCCGAGCCGCGCCTCTATCTCGCCGCGACGCACCGAAGGGCGCAGGAGCCACGCGCGGAGGAGTCGCGCGCCCATGCCCGTCACCGTTTCGTCGACGACGCCGAGCAGGGAGTAGGCGCGGCCCGCGCCGCTCTGCGAGTCGGTGAGTTCGAGGTTGCGGCAGGTGACGGAGTCTAGGACGAGGTGGTCTTGCGTCTCGAAGTAGTTGATGTCGGTGACGTGCGCGGCGGCGTCGCGCTGCGTCTCGCGCGCGTAGCGCAGACACGCGCCGGCCGCGCTCACGGCGAAGGTCTTGCCGCCGAGCCCGTAGCCTTCGAGCGTGCGCGCGCCGAACTGTTCGAGCAACTGCGAGGCGCAGAGCAGGGGCTCCCAGAGCCAATCGTCGAGCGGCGTCAGAGACGGCGACGCCGCGCCCTGCGAGGCGTGCGCGGGCGGGAGGATGCGCGCGACGGCGGGCGCGGATTCGTCCGCCGAGTTCGAGAGCGGGAGCGGCGCGGTGTGTGGGGCGCGGCCGGCGTAAGCGTCGCGGACGAGGACTGAGAGCGACTGCGGGAAGAGAAGCTCGCGCGGCGCGTAGCTCTCGACGTCCGCGCGGACGCGCGCCCAAGCGTCCGCGCCCGTCGCCTCGGTCGCGCGGAACTCGCCGGTCGAGAGGTCGAGGAAGGCCGCCCCGTACGTGTCGCCCGCGCCGCAGACGGCCGCCAGATAAATCGACTCCTTCGACTCGACGAGCTGCGGGTCAATCGCCGTCCCCGGCGTGATCACGCGCACGACCTCGCGCCGCACGAGCTTCTTCGCCTTCGTCGGGTCTTCGGTCTGCTCGCAGATGGCGACGCGGAAGCCCTTGCGTATGAGGCGCGCGACGTGATTCGCCAGCGCGTGATGCGGCACGCCGCACATCGGGACGGGCGAGCCGCGCTCCTTGTGACGCGCCGTTAAAGTTATCTCAAGCTCGCGCGCGCCCGTGACGGCGTCGTCGTAGAAGAGCTCGTAGAAGTCGCCGAGGCGGAAGAAGAGGAGCGTGCCGGGGTGCTGCTGCTTCAGCTCGTGGTACTGCCGCAGCATCGGCGTGAGAGGCGTCGTCGCGTTGGTCATCGAGTTTCGGGCCGCAGGGTGTAGTACGGGTCGCCGGAGTGGACAAAGCTATCACAGGTGAATCCGAAAGGCACACGCCGGACGAATTTTCCGACGACTGTACGGTAGCAACTTTACACGCGGGCGCGCGGGATGCGAGTATGCGCAGCGAAGCGTGTCCAAAATCCGTAGAAAGCGAGCGAAAGGATGAGCACTCCCGAAAGGTCTGTGTGGTCGAGCGCGACGCACGAGCGCAAGGTCGAGGACTTCTACGGCGTGGGCGCGGAGAACTACGGCGACCACCACGACGGCTACCTCAACTTCGGCCTCTGGGAGGGCGGCATCACAGACTTCCAGCTCGCCGCCGAGAACCTCGTCCGACGGATGGGCGACCTGCTCGGCCTCGACCCGCAGAGCCGGCTGCTCGACGTGGCCTGCGGCATGGGCACGCAGGACGTTTACCTGATGCGCCACTTCGCGCCCGCCTCGATTGACGGCTTGGACGTGACTTGGAAGCACGTCGAGCACGGCCGCCGCCGCGCGAAAGAGGCGGGCATGGACGAGCGCATACGCTTCCACCACGGCACGGCCACCGAGATACCTTTCCCCGACGCAAGCTTCTCGCACCTTCTGAGCATCGAGGGCACGGTGCACTTCGACACGCGGCGGAAGTTCTTGGGCGAGGCCTTCCGCGTCTTGGAGCCGGGCGGCGTCGTCGGCATCACCGACTACAGTCTGAAGCGCGAGCCGCGGACGGCCGTCGAGCGGTTCTTCGTCGGGTTGGTCTGCCGTCTGTGGAAGGTGCCGATGGAGAACGCCATCACGTCGAAGGTCTACGAGGGGCAACTGCGCGAGGCGGGTTTCGCGGAGATCGATTTGAAGGAGATAGGCGCGCTGACCATCCCCGGCTACTACCGCGAGCAGCGCCGGCCCGAGACCATCGCGCAGAACGCGAAAATCCGCGGCTTCGTCGCGGGACGCCTCGGCACGATCATCGACATCGTGCTCTACAGGACTTTCCGCATGGGCCTCATCGAGTACGTCATGGCCCGCGCGGTCAAGCCCGCGCGCTGAGTTTAGGTCGAGACCTCGCCCCGAACCTCGTCGCGGCTATCGGTGAGCTTAAATGATGAGCTTGTACCTTCAGGTCGCCTACCTGTTCTTGCTCGCGATTCCCATCGCGTGCATCGCGTGGACGGTGACGCACGAGGAGGTGTTCCGCGAGCCGCGCGAGTTCTGCGTCGAGCGCAGCCAGAACTGTCAGGAGTGGTACAAGCGAAAGTTCTTTTACCTCTTCACCTGCGAGTACTGCTTCAGCCACTACGTGACGATCTTCTTCCTCTACGTCACGCGCTACAAGCTCCTCTACGACGACTGGCGCGGCTACCTCATCGCGGGCTTCGCGCTCGTCTGGGTCGCGAACCAGTACATGAGCCTCTACAACCGCCTGCGGCTCGACATCAAGAGCGAGCGCCTCGAATCCGAGATCAAGGAAGTCGTCGCCGACACGACGAAGAAGGCGAGGGCCGAGAGCGCGAGGCAGGGCTGACCGGACGTAAAAACCCGGCCGGAGAAAACTCAGCCGAAGAAGATTTCCGCGACGCGGTAGATCTCGTCGTCGAGGCGCTTGATGTTGTCGACGGCCTCGTCGAGCGGGACGCTGACGAGTTGGTTGCCGCGCACGGCGGCCATCCGCCCCCACTCGCCGGCCTTCACCATCTCGTAGCTCTTGACGCCGAGGCGCGTGGCGAGCACGCGGTCGAACGGTGTGGGCGAGCCGCCGCGCTGCACGTAGCCCAAAGTCGTGACGCGCGCCTGAAGGCCCGTGCGCGCCTGAATCTCGCGCGCGAGGAAGAAGCCGATGCCGCCCAAGCGGTCGTGCTTGTAAATCTCGGCGCGCGTCTCGGGACTCAAAAAATCCTCCTCCTCGTGCGGCCGCGCGTCCTCCGCGACGACGACGACCGAGAAGGGGCGGCCCTGCTCCTTGCGCTTCATGAGAACCTCGCAGACGCGCGACATGCGGAACGGGTGCTCGGGGACGAGCACCACGTCCGCCCCGCCCGCGATGCCGCCGTACGCGGCTATCCAGCCGGTGTGGCGGCCCATCACCTCGACGACCATCACGCGGTGGTGCGACTCGGCCGTCGAGTGGAGGCGGTCGACCGCCTCGGTGACGACCGTGACGGCGGTGTCGAAGCCGAAGCTGAAGTCCGTGCCGTTGAGGTCGTTGTCAATCGTCTTCGGGATGCCGACGACGGGGTAGTCGTGGTCGCGCCACATATCGCGCGCGGCCTTGAGCGTGCCCTCGCCGCCGACGACGATGAGCGCGCCCAAGCGGTGCTCGTCCCACGTCGCGCGGATGCGGCGCAGGGCCTCGGTGTCGCCCTCGGGGTTCGTGCGGGAGGTTCCGAGTATCGTGCCGCCGCGCGGGAGGATGCCGGAGACGGACTCGCGCGTGAGCTGAGTCACGTCGTTCTCGATGAGCCCCTCCCAGCCGTTGCGGACGCCGATGACCTCGTCGTGCTCCGCGTCGGACGTGGCGCGGCGGACGACGGCGCGGATGACCGCGTGGAGACCGGGGCAGTCGCCGCCGCCCGTCAAGATTCCGATTCGCTTAGACATCTGGTGCGAAGTTTTTTACGGCCGCGGCCGTCGAAAAACAGAGTGTTTGCGTTGGTCAGTTTCAAGACCTATAATCGCGCCTCCGCGCGCCGCATGTCAACGAGGGGCTTGTTAAGAGTGTGTGAAGCGCGCCCGCCGCGCCGCCGCGCGAATCGGATTCCCGAAGTAAAATTCCCGAAGTGCCCGAAGATACTTTAATCCTGAGCATCGACACGGCGACGCCCGAGCGCAGCGTCGCGGTCGCGCGCGGCGCGCGCGTCGTCGCGCTCCACGGCGGCGAGGAGAAAAAATCCGGCGCGTCGAGCGTGCTGGCGGACGTGGACGCGGCGCTCAAGAGTGCGGGCGTGCGGGTCGCGGACGTCGAGCTGTTCGCCGTCGCCTCGGGGCCGGGCAGCTTCACGGGCCTGAGAGCCGGGCTGGCGACCGTCAAGGCGTTCGGCGACACCCTGCGGCGGCCGGTCGTCGGCGTCCCCACGCTTCACGCCGTCGCCTACGCGGCGGGGCCGTGTGAGAACGTCATCGCGTTCGCGCCGGCCGGGCGCGGCGAGGTCTTCGCGCAGACGCTCTCGGTGAGCGCGGAGGGCGAGGTGACGGAACTCGATAAGCCGGCGCACGTCTCGCCCGCGACTCTCGTCGAGCGCGCGGCGAGCGCGGGCGTCGCCGTCAAGTGGGCCGGCGTCGGGGGCGCGGAGCTGTTCGAGTCCTTGAGGTCGGCGGGCGACGCGGGCTGGACGTTCGCGCCGCCCGTTGGCAAACTTGCCGCACACGTCGCGGCCCTCGCCTTCAGAAAATACGGGGCGGGCGAGGCGCGCGACGCCTCGGAGTTGCGCGCGCTCTACGTGCGCGCCTCCGACGCGGAGTTGAACGAGAGATGTGCAGCGCCCAAGTAGCGGAGAACTCTGATTACGGCTTCGTCCTCTGCCTGATGACCGAGCACGACCTGCTCGAAGT
>DASQDT010000266.1:0-2080 GCA_035634035.1 Pyrinomonadaceae bacterium
GGCGCCGGCGTCTCGGCCTCGGCGTGCTGCGGCGCGGCGAAGGCGGGCGGCGGCGGCGCGGGGTCTTGCGTCTCGTGAATCTCGGCGTCGTGCGCCTCGTGCGCGGCGTCGCCGTCGGCGGGCCGGACGGCCTTCTTGACGCGGATGGCGCGCGGCGCGACGGGGTCTTTCTTCGGGAAGTACTTGTTCCGAATCTTCTCGGCCAGCTCTTTCGAGATGGTGTTCGAGGGGACGGAAACGTCTACGCCCTCACGCCGCGCGTCTTCGAGGATGCGCTTCGACTCCTGCTTCAGCTCTTTGGCGAGATCGTAAATACGAATCTTCGACGTGACGTTCATGCACTCCTTACTTCGACGCTACACAAAAAAACGGCGTCGCGCGCTTCAAAGGTGAAAGGCCGAAACCGCCTCTCTTGCGAACCTCCGAAGCCGCGACGCCGCTCACTTCTCCAAGTGATGCGGGCCGTCGAAGCCCGTCAGGGACGCTCAAGGCGGGCAGCGCCTCTCCGCCGAGCGCGAGGCCCGGCGGGCGGCGCCGTCCAACACGCTACTGTTCGTTGCCGGAAGCATCAGTTGGCTTCTCACCGCTCTGGTCGGCAACGTCTTCGCCCGGCCGCGACGCTTCGGCGTTCTCCGAAGCGTAAGAAGAATCCGCGGCGGACACTTCGGGCGCGGAAGCCTCCCCGCCCAAGTCGGCGACGGGCGAGAGCGGCGAGTCGTCCTCCGTCTCGCCGCCGCCCGTTGTCAAATCGTCGTCGTCGCCGGACACGGACACTGCCGCGCCGGACGCGTCTTCGTCGAACTCGTCACCGGCCGCGGCGGCGAACGCGGCGGCCGAGGCGAGGCCCACGTCAGCGCGGTCGTCGTCCATCGCCGCGCCGCTCGTCTCGATGACGGCGGCCTCGGACGAGGTGATGTCGGGCGCGGGCGTGATGGTGTCGGGGCGCAGGTCGCGGCCCGCGCCTTGAAGGACGAGCTCGTCGGCCGACATCGGGTCGGCCTCGGTGAGCGCGACGGGGTCGGCCGCCGACTCCTCGGCGCGGCCGGGCGTGTCCTCGGCGAAGGGCAGACCGCCGCGCACGGCCTCGTCGTAACCTTCGGCGATCATCGCGTCCGACGGCTCGACCTCGCGCGCGGGCGCGTCGGGGTCGGCCTCGAACGAAGCCGCGTGCTGCTCAATCGTCGCGCCCGACGTTTCGTCGTCGGACGTTTCGTCGCCCGACGCTTCCGCCGCCGTGGCGGCGTCGCCGTCGTTCGCGGCGGCCGTCTCGACGCCTTCGGCCGTTCCTTCGCCCGCGCCTTCAGCGCCCTCCTCGTCGGTCGTCCCGGCCGCGTCGCGCGCGGCGACGACCGCTTGGGCCGACGTGAGGATGCGCTCGGCCTCGTCGAGCGAGATGTCGAGGTACTCGGTCAGGTCGTCAATCGAAGTCTCGGCGAGAGCCGCGATGTCGTTGATGCCGCGCTCGGCGAGGACGGCCGTGACGGCCGGCGTGATGCCTTCGAGGCGCTCAAGCGGCACGGGCTCGCCGGAGGCGATCATCGCGCCCATCTGCTCGGCCACCTCGCGCTTGATCTCCTCCTCGCTGCGGATGTCGATGTTCCACCCGACGAGCTTCGTCGCGAGTCGCACGTTCTGGCCGCGCTTGCCGATGGCTAAAGATAGCTGGTCTTCGTTGACGATGACCTCCATCTGCCGCCGCTCGATGTCGGTGATGCGCACCTGATTGACTTTGGCCGGCGACAGGGCGTTGGCCGCGAAAACGCTCGGCTCGTCAGACCACTCGATGATGTCGATCTTCTCGCCGCGCAGCTCCCTGATGATGGCCTGCACGCGCGAGCCCTTCATGCCGACGCACGCGCCGACGGGGTCGACGTCGCGCTCGTTCGAGGCGACGGCGATCTTGGCGCGCTCGCCCGGCTCGCGCACCGCCGACTTGATGACGACCGTCTCGTCGTAAATCTCGGGCACTTCCATCTCGAACAGGCGGCGCAGGAGTTCGGGGCTCGTGCGCGAGACGACGACCTGCGGGCCCTTCGACTCCTTCGACACGTCCTCGATGACGACGCGGATGCGGTCGCCC
>DASQDT010000267.1:0-21513 GCA_035634035.1 Pyrinomonadaceae bacterium
GCCGGTCTCCCGCCGCTGCTCGAAGCCGCGCGGGGCCGCTGCACGGCCGCTCACTTCGGCACTTACGACTACACGGCGAGCTGCCAGATAACGGCCGCGCACCAGCACATGACGCACCCGGCCTGCGACTTCGCGCGCCACTTCATGCAGGTCTCGCTCGGCTCGACCGGCGTCTGGCTCTCCGACGGCGCGACCAACATCATGCCCGTCCCCGTCCACCGCGCCGCCGCCGGCGGCAAGCTCACCGAGCAGCAGCGCGCCGAGAACGCGCGCGCCGTCCACCGCGCGTGGGCCCTGCACTACGAGCACGTTCGCCACTCGCTCACGAACGCCTTCTATCAGGGTTGGGACTTGCACCCGGCGCAACTGCCGACGCGCTACGCCGCCGTCTACGCCTTCTTCCTCGAAAGCCTCGAAGCCGCTTCGGAGCGCCTGCGCAACTTCGTCGAGAAGGCCGCGAAGGCCACGCTCGTCGGCGACGTGTTCGACGACGCGGCGACCGGTCAGGGGCTCCTCAACTTCTTCCTGCGCGCCGTCAACTGCGGCGCGGTCACCGAAGACGAGGCGCGGCGACTCACGACCCTCACAGCCGAAGAGCTTCGCTCCGCCTCCTTCGTCAAAATTCTCAAGAACCGTCAGCACCTGTGACCGGCCGCCTCCGGACGCGGGAACGCGCCCGGCCGGATAAGTTTTATATTGACTCCACTTTCCTACGGGAATATCGTTACCGCGTTCGACACTCACGACCCGCACGCGGACGCGTCAGACGCCCGCGCTTACCCTTCAGGCTCTTTGCTTATTCACCTTCGGGCCGGTTTCGGAGAGCACGCCCATGCCCCAGAATCAGAGAGTGATTAGATTCATCAGGAGGAACATACGCCTCTTCAGCGGGGTCGTCTTCGCCCTGTCGGCGCTCCTGCTGCTCGTCGCCTTCACGCAGGAGAAGCACTTCCTCGTCGACCCGGACAAGCCCGAGATCGAGCCGTGGCTGAAAATCGTCGAAGAGATTTTGAAGGGGCTGATGGCGGCGTCGGCGGTCGCGTTCCTCTACGACTGGATTCTGAAGCTCGAAACCACCGAGGAGATGACGCAAATCATCCGCCACGAGCTCGACACCATCAAGCACCAGTCGAAGGGGGCGGATCACAACACGCTGATTGACCACCTCATCGAGTTCATCTTCGCGCCGCTCGAAGACGCGGACTTGCGCGAGAATTTCTGCCGGATGAGCGTTCACTGCCGTTACGTGACGGGCTACAAGGGCGACGACGTGAGGCTGATGCTGAGCGGGCCGGTCGACGACGACACGCCGCGGCGCGACCTCTCCAAGTTCGTCTTTAACTGGGAGCTGGACGCGCTCCCGCCCGGCCCCGTCAACGAGCAGTGGCTGGAGGTGACGAACCTCCGCGTCGACCGGGAGGACTGGGGGAGGCCCGAGCGCGAGGTCGCGGGCGACACGATCGTCGTCAAATTCCGCAAGCCGAAGAATGTGAAGGCGCGGCCGGGGAGGTTCGTCGTTTACGAGTTCGACCTCAGAACCATCGAGAACGGCACGCACCCGAGAATCATGTATTTCATCAACAACAGGATGGTCAACCCCACCTTCCGCGTCGACGCCAGACTGCTCAAGGCCAAGTCGGTGAGGTCGAATCTGGCGGCGGGGGCGAGGAGCGTGACGCAGGGTCAGTACGTGCGCGCGCCCGAAGGGATGGGAACCTGTCAGATGTTCGTGAATGATTTGATAGAGGGCGGCGTGGCGACCTTCACCGTCAGGTGAAACGGGGCGGAGTCGCCCCGCCTCCCCGCCCGCAGTGAGCCTCCGCGTCGTCGCGCGGCGTTTTTAAAACGGCCGTCCGCGCGGCTCCCATGAAGCCGCGCGGACGCCTTCCGCACTCGCCGCCGTCTTGCCTCCGTCCGTCCCGCCGCAGCCGTCACGGGCGCACGGCCTCGACCAGACGCTCGGGCCGCGCATCCTCGACCGCGCCCCTCCGCTGCTCGGACAGGCAGCAGCCGTAGATTTGCAGCGTCGCCGAGACGACCGAGGTGTCGTCCTGCACGAAGAAGCTGACCGTGCCGTGCGTGTTGAGGTTAGAGAGCGCCGCGCCCTGCAAGTCCCAAGTCTTGACGGCCGTCTGCCCCGCGGCGAAGGGCCAACTGCCGTAGACCGGCTCGCTGTAAGGCTGCACGACGCTCCCGCCGTGCATGAGGTGGATGTGGTCGTTGCCGGCGTCGGAGCTATCCTTCGACTGCCCCGACTGGATGGCCCTCATCTCGACCGTCAGCACGGCCTTCGTGATCTCGCAGCAGCGCCCGTCGCGCGCCCACTGGAACGATTGGAGGAAGCCCTGATTCGGCTGCGTCCCGCCCAGAGGCGCGCGCGGCATCGCGAGGTGCGTCGGGGCGAAGTCCGAGTTGACGACGTTGCCCGGCGAAGCCTTGAGCGTCACGGCGACCGGGCGGGGGCAGCCGCCGCGCGCCGGCTCCGCCACCCCTGCCGGCACCCTCCGCTCCTGCTCGACGCGGGGGGCCGCTCTGCGCTCCTGTGCGCCCGTCGGGGTCGTGCCGAGGAGCGACGCGGCGACGAAAGCCGCGCCCAAAAAGTTTCTTACTGCCCTGCGGATTTTCATGTGAGACTCTCCTTCTCCACTCGAAAGACTTGCGCGAGGACTCGAACGCTTTCGCGCTTACGCCCATGAGTGGCGTCTCACACCGAAACGTAACGCCGCCCCGAAGAAAACTTTTCGGCCCGCAAGCTCAGGCGCGGCGGACGAATTTGGCGGCGAGGAAGCCGAGGAGGATGAGGGCGGAGAGGATGAGCCAGTTGTATTGGTGGCCGTAGGTCGAGGTGGCGAAGTGGTTGCTGAGCATCGTGAAGACGACGGGGACGGCCATGAAGGTGTTGTGCTTCGAGCGCTGCTTGGCGCGCGCGGCCAGCGTCATGTCGACCTCGCGACCCTCCTTCGTCGCCGCGATGAGCTGGCGCTGCGCGGGCAGTATCCGCTCCCAGACGTTGACGAACATGATGGTGCCCATGATCGCGCCGACGTGGATGTAGGCCGCGCGGCCGCTGAAAATCCGCGTCAGCCCGTACGAGGCGGCGACGAGCAGCAGGTAGCAGGCGACCGCGCCGGCCTTTTCGTTGCGCCCGAGCGGCGAGCGCCAGAGCAGGTCATAAATGATCCAGCCCGCGACGAGCGTGCCGAGCGCGACGAGGACGGCCGCCGTGCCGCCGAGCCCGTCCTCGCCCGCGTAGGTCAGCCCGTCGCTCAGGTAGTAGAGCAGGACGAGCAGCGCGAAGCCGCTCAGCCAAGTCGCCAGCGCCTCGTAGCGGAACCAATGCAGGTGGCGCGGCAGAAGCTCGACGCCCTTCTGCTTCTCGACGACGTAGAAGCCGCCGCTGTGAACCATCCAGACCTGCGCGCGCTCGCCCGCGCGCGCGTCCCGCTCCTCCTCGGTCAGGCGGCCGTCGAGCCAAGTGAAGAAGAAGGTCGTGCCGACCCAGAGGATGCCGGCGAAGATGTGCGTCCAGCGGAGCGCGAGGTGCAGCCATTCTTTGAGCAGGGGAAGCCACTCGTTAAGCATGATGTTTTTATCTTCTAACTCCCGCGGTAGGTGGAGTACCCGAACGGGCTCAGGAGCAGAGGGACGTGGTAGTGCTCGCCCGCGTCGCGCACCGTGAACATGATTTGCGCCTCCGGGTAGAAGCTCATGACGTTCTCCGACGCGAAGTAAGCGCCCGTCTCGAACGTGATGCGGTAGTGGCCCGTGCGGAGCGGCTCGTCCTCGCTCAGCAAGGTTCTCAGGCGGCCGTCCGCGTCCGTCTCTCCCTCGCCGACGTCCTCCCAGATGTCTTCGGCCGGGTCGAGCCATTCGAGGCGGACGCGCACGCCCGCGGCGGGGCGCCCGCGCGAGGTGTCGAGGACGTGTGTCGTGATGGCGCTCATCTTTTCACGCTCTTGAGGGTTGGCCGCTCCGCCATTCCGAGGCTTCAGCCGAGCGACTCAAGGAGTTTCTTCAGACGAAGCCGCGTGATGCGTTGCTGCTCGCGGGCCGCGACTTTCAGCTCCTCGCCGGCGTCGTTGGCGAGACGCGCTTCGAGGGCGGAGAGCATCTCGGCGGCCGTCCTGCCCGTCGCGCAGACGATGAAGATGTGGCCGAAACGCTCCTCGTAGACGCGGTTCAGTCGCGCGAGGCGTTCGAGCGTCGCGGCCTCGGCCTCGGCGGCCCCGCGCTGCTCCTCGCGCGACCAGCGCGACGCCTCGTCGCCCGTCCCGCGCGCGGCCTTGCGCTCGCCTATCTTCGGGTGGCTGCGGAAGGCTTCGAGCCAGTCCTCGCGCGCGAGGCCCTGCCACGCGCGGTCTGCCGTCTCCAGAAGCTCGTCCTCGTTCGCGAACGGGCGCGCCCCCGTCAACGCTTCCGCCCAACGAGTTGAGCCGCAGCATGAGAGCATCGCTGACCGGGCGTCCTCATCGGGGAGCGCGTTGAGACGTTCGAGGCCCTTCGTCAAGACTCTAGGCCCTCCGCGTCGCTGTAGACGCGCAGGCGCGCGACGCCGCCGTCGGGGTAGATTTGAAGCCGTACGTGCGTGACCGCGCCCACGTCCTTAATCGTCTCCGAGAACTCTCGGCGGGCGTGAGCTTGCAGGCGCGTGCGCGGCAGGACTTCGCGCCACGCGAGAGCCGGCGCGTTCTTCTCCGTGACCCGCGCGTCGCCCGCGTCGCACGCTTCGAGCGAACAGCTCTCGGGGAAGTTGCCCTTGAAGTGCGACGTGTCAACCTCGACGCGCCGCACCGTCCCTTTCGCGCCGAGGCGGACGACGGCCCAGTCGTTCCCCGGCCCGCGCCGCCGCTTCGTCTCCCACCCGTCGCTCATCGAGAGCGCGCGGCCCGGCATGATGAGGTTGTGACGGTGTCCGAAGAACATATCGCTCGCCGCGACGACCAGCCCGCCGTTCTCGACCGCGGCCAAGTCGACCTCGCCCGGCCGTCTCAGGCGCGCGGGGTCGGGCACGACCTCGCCGTAGATTCTGAGACGCGCGACGCCGCCGTCGGGGTAGATTTTGAATCGGACGTGCGTGTGGCGCGCGCCGCCCGCGACCGGGAACAAGTTCTGCGAGTCGCCTTCGAGCCGCTGCGGCGGGAGGATTTCCGTCCAGCGCGTCTCCTCGCCGATGAGCTGTTCGACCTCGGGGTGGCCCTCGACCGCCGCCGCTTCGAGCGAACACTGCTCGGGGTAGTTGCCGCGGAAGAAGCTCGTGTCGACGAGCGCGCCGCGGATGATGCCGGCGAGGCCGAGGCGCAAGACGCACCAGTCGAAGCCGGGCGTGCGGCGGCGGCGCGTCTCCCAGCCGTCCATCCACTTGCCGCGCTCCGTGTACTCGCCCTCGCGCCAGACGGGCGCGGAAGCGGTGAGCAGATTCTCCTTCGGCGCGAAGAACTCGTCGTTGGCGTAAAGCACCGCGCCGCCGACGCGCTCGGCCGCCAAGTCTACAAGCTCGGTGAAGTCCATTCCCCTCCCCCTCGTTTAAGAAGTCGGCCGGCGCGACTCTCATCAACGCCGCGCCCGCGCTCGTAGACGCGCGCGCCGCGCAGGTACGTCGCCTCGACCGTGCCGCGCAGAGTCGCGCCCGCGTAAGGCGTCAGCTTGTGACGGTGCTCGATTGCGCGAGGCTCGACGGTAAAACTCTCGTCGGGATTCCAGACGACGAAATCCGCGTCGCGGCCCTTCGCGATTGCGCCTTTGCGCGCGTCGAGCCCCGCGAGCCGCGCGGGCGCTTCGCAGAGCCAGCGCGCGAGCGTCGCGAGGTCGAAGCCGCGCGCCCGCGCCTCAGTCCAGACGACGGGCAGGCGCAGTTGGAGCGACGAGATGCCGCCCCACGCGCGCAGGAAGTCGCCCTCCTCGCGCAGCTTCAACGCGGGCGGGCACGGCGAGTGGTCGGAGACGACCATCGAGAGCGTGCCGTCGCCGAGCGCCGCCCACAGTCTCTCGCGGTTCTCGCGCTCGCGCACGGGCGGGCAGCACTTGAACTCGGTCGCGCCGTCCGCGATCTCCTCGGCCGCGAAGCGAAGGTAGTGCGGGCAGGTCTCGGCCGTCAACGGCAGCCCTTCGTCGCGCGCGCTTTTGATGAGCGCGAGCGAGTCGGAAGACGAGTGATGAACGACGTGCACGCTCGCGCCCGTCTCGCGGCACAGCCGGACGAGCAGCGCGACGGCCTCGTCCTCCGCCGCCCGCGGGCGCGAGCGCAGGAAAGTCTCGTAGCGGCGCGGGTCAGCGCGGCTCTCATCGAGCTCGGCGGCGGCGCGCTCGACCGGCGCGGGCGTCTCGGCGTGCGCGATGAGCGTCGCGCCCAATCGCGCCAACTCCGGCAGCGCCGCGCGCAAGTCCGCCTCGGTCCCGTTCGGAAACTCTTCGACGCCCGAGTGAATCAGAAAACATTTGAAGCCGACGACGCCCTCGCCGGACATCTCGGCCAGCGCGCCGGCGTTGCCCGGCACGAGCCCGCCCCAGAAGCCCACGTCCACGGCGCACTTGCCCGCGGCCGCGTCGAGCTTCGCGCGCAGGTTCTCGCGCGTCGTCGTCGGCGGGACGGAGTTGAGCGGCATATCGACAACCGTCGTCACGCCGCCGCGTGCGGCCGCGCGCGTCGCCGTCTCGAAGCCCTCCCAATCGGTGCGCCCCGGCTCGTTGACGTGGACGTGCGAATCCACGAGCCCCGCCATCAGCACGAGCTCGTCGCCGACCTCGACGACCTCGACGCCCGCCCCCGCCTCCTCGAATTTGCCGACCGACGCGACGCGCCCGTCGCGCACGACGACGGACGCGGGCGCGCAGCAGCCGGCCGTCACAACCCTGCGCGCGCGGATGACGAAGTCTCGTGTGCTCATGTGCGGGCGGGCGTTCAGTAGATGTTGAAGCTGTACTCGACCGTGATCCACTGCGAGACGCGGCGGCCGTCCTTCTGCGCGGGGATGAACAGTATGTGCTGTGCGGCGAGCAGCGCCCGCTCGGTCAGGCCGTCGGGCAACTTCTTGACGAGCACGATGTCACTCACACGCCCGTCCGCGCCCAAGACCATCTTCAGCCTGACGACGCCCTCCACGTCGTTCTTCCTCGCCTTCTCCGTGTAGCCCGGCTCCGGCTTGAAGACGATGACCGCCTTTCGCGCCACCTCCCTTGCCGCCAGAGCGCGATTAGGGTCGGCCGCGGGCGGCGGCGTCGCGGCGTCGGAAGTGGCGGGCGTCGGCGACGGCGCGGGCGTCGCCCGCGGCTTCGGCTCGCCCTTCGGCTTCGGCTCGGCGTCCGACACGCGGAACGGGGCGAGCACGGGCGGCCCGGCGATTACCAACTGCCCTTCCGGCTTCGCCGAGAGCGCGAAGGAGTCGAGGAATTTTTTGACCGCCTCCTGTCTCCCGACTTCGGCGAAGGCGCTGACGATGTAGGCGTGCTCGCCCGTACGGAAGATGCGGCTGGTCTCTTCGCAAGTCGCCCGCCCGCCGGCGCACTCGAACGAGTTGAAGTACTCCCTGCCGCCGTGCGTGACTGCGGCCGACTCGCGCGGCTTCAACTCCCACGGCGTGCGCGACTGCAACTCCTTCACGAAGTAATCGAGCGTCTCGGAGGGGCGCGGGTTGTCGTAGGAGGTGACGGTGTAGACGACGCCGTCCGCGTACACGCCGAAGACGCGCCCCGTCTCCGTGTCGCCCCTCCGGCCCGGCAGCAGCCTCCGCAGTCGCCAGATGAACGGCACGGACGGCAGCATGACGGAGAACTCCTCCTGCTCGAACGTGTAGCGCGCCCAATCAACTTGCCGCGCGGCCTGCCGCGCGCGGACGCTCCCGACCGGCCCGAACAGACACGCGAGCGCGAGCAGCAGCGACGCGACCGCCTCGGCTCTCGTCTTTGACACCGGCGTCTCCTTTCGCGCGGCCCTAGCCCCGGACGCTCGTCAGAAAGTCTCTCAACAAGTTCGCGGCGACGCGGCGGCGGTAGCGCGCCGTCGAGCGTATATCGTCAATCGGCGCGACCTCCTCGGCCAGCACGCGCGCCGCCTCATCTAACGTCGCCGCTTCCAACTCACGCCCGCGCAGAGCCTCCTCCGTCCGTCGGCAGCGAAGGGGGACGGGCGCGACGCTCCCCAACCCGATGCGCACCTCTCGGACGCGCCCGCCGTCCGTTTCGGCGTAGCCGGCGAGGCAGACCTTCGAGATGGCCTGCGCGCGGCGCGTCCCGACCTTGCGCCAGTAGTGCGCGGCGTCGGCGCGCGTGCGCGGCAGGCGCACGCGCGAGATCAGCTCGTCCGGGCGCATGACGCTCTGCTTGTAGCCCGTGTGAAACTCCGCGTACTCGACCCAACGCGCGCCCGAAGCGGACAGGAGTTCGACCTGCGCGCCGTAGGCGAGGAGGCCCGGCGGCGTGTCGGCGGCCGGCGAGGCGTTGGCGATGTTGCCGCCGAGCGTGCCTCGGTTCTGGATGGCGAGCCCGCCCGTCTCGGCCGCCGCGCGGGCGAGGACGGGGAACTCGCTGCGCAGCGTCGCGCTCGCGCGCACCTCCGCGTAAGTCGTCAGCGCGCCGAGCGTGACGTGCGTCTCCGACTCTTCCACGCCGCGCAACTCTTCGAGACGCCGGATGCTCACGAACTTCTTGTGCGCGAGTCGGCCCGACTCGAACAGAACCATCAAGTCCGTCCCGCCCGCGAACGGCCGCCACGCGCCCGCCCCGTCGGCCATCAGCTCAAGCGCCTCGCCCAGACCACGCGGCACGCGCAACTCATATTCGGGCACGTTGGCTCTCATCAACTTTCGCGGCAGGCGCGCAGGACGGAGTCGAAGATTTTGGTGTAGCCGGTGCAGCGGCAGAGGTTTCCGGCGAGCGCCTCGCGCAGCGTGGCGTCGTCGGGGTCGGGGTCGCGCTCCAACAGATTGACGGCCGCGAGCACCATGCCCGGCGTGCAGATGCCGCACTGCGCGCCGCCGTGCGTGACGAAAGCCTCCTGCACGGCGTGCAGGCGCTCGCCGCCCTCGGGCGCGACGCCCTCGATGGTCGTCACGCGCGCGCCCTCGACTTGCGCGGCGGGGACGAGGCAACTGTTGACGAGCGCGCCGTCGACGAGAACCGAGCACGCGCCGCACTCGCCCTCGCCGCAGCCCTCCTTCGTGCCGGTCAGCCGCAGCCCCTCGCGCAGAACGTCTAACAGACGCGCCATCGGGTAGGCTTCGACCGTGACCGCGCGCCCGTTCAGCTCGAAGCCGAGTGTGATTTTGTTTTGAGCGTCGCTCATCGTTAGCGTCCGTGCGTCGAGTCTGACTCTCAGGCGCCGACCGTCTCCCCCACTTCTTCGCGCCCCGAGGCCTCCATCAAGTCCTCCGGCATGACGGGGACGTGGTTCAAGTCGAAGCCCGTGGCGTGTTCGAGCGCGTTGAGAATCGCGGGCGCGGGGCCGTCCATCGGGAGTTCGCCGATGCCCTTCGCGCCGCCGGGGCCGCGCGCGTAAGGGTTCTCCTCGAAGTGCACGCGGACGGGCGGCACGTCCATCGCGGTCGGGATGATGTAGTTGGTCATCTGCCCGTTGGCCATGCGGCCCCCGGCCCACGCGACGCGCTCGTAGAGCGCGAACCCCAGCCCCTGCACGACGCCGCCCTCTATCTGCCCGGCCGCCAAGACGGGGTTGATGACTCGGCCGACCTCTTGGACGGCGACGAAATCCTCGACGCGCGCCTCGTACGTCAGCGTGTCGTAGGAGACCTCGGCGACGTAGACGGCCCACGCGAACGCGCCGTAGGCGTCGCCGCGGTAGCGCTCGTCGTCCCAGTTGATGTCGTCGGGCTGCTTGTAGCGGCTGAAGGACTTGAGCGGGCCGTGGCGCGCGACGTACGAGGCGCACGCGCGGCGGAACTCTTCGGGCGTGTAAGTCTCTTTGATTAACCCCGCGCCGGCGAGCGTCTGTTTTATGCCGAGCGCGGCCGACTCGACGAGCTTGCCGACGATCATCGCGGTGCGCGAGGCGACGGTCGGGCCGCTGTTCGGCACTTCGGCCGTGTCGGGCTGGCGGATTTCGATGTCGTCTTCGTCGATGCCGAGCGCCTCGGCCGCTATCTGCGCGAAGATGGTGTTAGTGCCCTGCCCTATCTCGGTGCTCGCGGCTAGGATTTCGACGCGCCCCTCGGCCGTCGCCTCGCAGCCGACGACCGACTCCAAAAACTTCTCGCCCGAGCCCGTGAAGCCCGCGCCGTGCATGAAGGAGGCGAAGCCGACGCCGCGTTTTACTCTCTGCCCCTCGCGCGCGTTCTCGCGGTCGAAGCGCTCGCGCTTGGCGTGGTAGTCCGAGAGGCTGAGGGCGCGCGTCAGGATTCCGTCCATGTCGACGCGCTCGCGCATGACCTGCTCGGTGGCGGTCGTCTCGCCCTCGCGTATGAAGTTGCGGCGTCGGAACTCTTCCGGCGTGAGGCCGAGCGTGCGCGCGACCTTGTCCATGTGGCGTTCGAGCGCGAAGATGCTCTGCGGCGCGCCGAAGCCGCGGAAAGCGCCGTGCGGCGGGGCGTTGGTGGCGACGGCCGAACTTTTGATGCGCACGTTCGGGCAAGAGTAGGGGCCGGCCGCGTGAATCGTCCCGCGCGAGAGCACGACCGACGACAGGGTCGCGTAAGCGCCGCCGTCGACTATGAACTCGATCTCCATCGCGAGCAGTTTGCCGTCGCGCGTGACGGCCGTGCGGTGGCGCGTGCGCGAGGGGTGGCGCTTGGTCGTCGCCGTCATGTCCTCGGCGCGGTCGTAGACGATCTTGACGGGCCGCCCCGACTTCCAAGCCAAGAGCGCCGCGTGGCCCGCGATCATCGACGGGTACTCTTCCTTGCCGCCGAAGCCGCCGCCCGTCTCCGTCTGCACGACGCGCACCTTGTCTTCCGGAAGGCCGAAGAGTTTGATGAGCGACTTGTGCACGTAGTAGGGGCACTGCATCGAGCCCCAGACGGTGACGCCTTCCGGAGAGGCCGTCGCAATCACGCCGTTCGGCTCGATGTAGAGCTGCTCCTGCGCGCCCGTCCGGTACTCGCCCTCGACGACGAAGTCGGCCTCAGACCAAGCGTCGTCGACGTTCCCCTTGTCGACCAAGTAAGACTTGAAGACGTTGTCCTCGCCCCAGACGACCTCTTTTTTGTCGAGCGCGTCCTCGATGGTGAAGACGGGCGGGAGCGGCTCGACCTCCACGTGGACGGCGCGGCGCGCCTCCTCCAAGAGGTTCTTGTCCTCGTGCGCGATGAGGAGGACGGGCTCCTCGGGGTGGTTGACGACCGCGTCGGCGAGGTAGGGCTGGTCGAGTTGGATGAGCGCGACGTAGTTGGCGCCGGGGATGTCGCGCGCGGTGACGACGGTGAACTCGTGCCACGGGACGCGGGGGTCGAAGCGGATTTCGCGGATGCGGCCGCGCGGGGCCGCCGTGTTGCGGACGGTCGCGCCGTGGAGCATACCGGGCAGCGTGATGTCGTCCACGTAGAGGGCGCGGCCCGTGACCTTCGCGCGCCCCTCCTTGCGCGGCACGGCCCGTCCCAACAGTTGTTCGGGCATCCCTCTCGCCTCCGGGCTGAATACTACAACGACTTGTTCCGGTGAGGTAAAGAAACTTCGCGCCCCCCGCCGATTCTTCGCGCTCTTTGCGCTACGAGATTTGGTAACGCGGAGGACGCGAGGCAAACGCGGGGGGCGCGAAGGCCGTTCGATACAGTCTAGTCGCCGCCGCCGGCGCGGACGCCGAAGCGGCCGTTGTCGGGCACTTCGCGCCCCTCGACCGTGGTCGCCGCCTCGTCCATCTCCTCGCGCTCCTGACGCCGTCGCGCGAAGGCGGCCTTGAGCGAGGCGAAGGCGCGGCCGGGCAGAGCGAAGCCGCGCGCGAAGGCGGACGAGCGCCACCAGCGGCTCTCGCGCAGGTCGTCGAAGAGGGAGTAGGCGACGGGCGTGATGAGCAGCGTGAGCAGGAGCGAGAGCGTCTGCCCGCCGATGACGACGACGGCGATGGAGCGGCGCTCCTCCGCGCCCGGCCCCGTGCCCAGCGCGAGCGGCATCATGCCGGCGACGAGCGCAATGGTCGTCATCAGAATCGGGCGCAGGCGGTCGCGGTTGCCCTGCATGATGGCCTCCTCGCGCGTCAAACCCTTCTCGCGGAGGTTGTTCATGTGGTCGATTTGCAGAATCGAGTTCTTCTTGACGACGCCGAAGAGCACGAGGATGCCGAGCGCCGAGTAGAGGTTCAGCGTGTTCCCCATCATCCACTGCGAGAGCAGCGCGAAGGGGATGGCCAGCGGCAGACTGAGCAAGATGGTGATCGGGTGAATCGTGCTCTCGAACTGCGACGCCAGAATCATGTACATGAAGATGATCGAGAGCAAGAACGCCCAGATGAACTCGTTGAACGTGCGTTCGAGCTCGCGCCCGCGGCCCGAGACGGTCGTCGTGTAGGAGGGCGGCATATTCATGTCGCGCGCCGCCGCGCGCATCACCTCGATGCGGTCGGCCAGAGCGAAGCCCGGCGCGACCGAGGCGCGCACCGACACCTGACGCTCGCGGTCGAGGCGGTCGATGCGCGACGGCGAGGTCTCGCGCCTGATGCGGACGAGGTTGTCGAGGCGGACGAGGCCGCGCGCGCTCGGCACGTAGAGGCGCGAGATGGTCTCGGGGTCGCTGCGGTCGCCCTGCGTCAGGCGCAGCTGCACGTCGTAGGACTCGTTGATGGTCGCGTCCTGAAAGCGCGACGCCTCTTGGTCGCCGCCGACCATCAGGCGCAGGGAGTTGGCGATGTCGGCCGTCGAGACGCCCAAGTCGGCCGCGCGCTGCCGGTCGATCTCGACGCGCAGCTCGGGCTTATTCAGGCGCAAGGAGGTGTCGAGGTCGACGATGCCGCCGGCCTTCTCGGAGCGCTCGACCAGCTCGTCGGCGTAGGCGCTCAGCTGCACGATGTCGGGCCCGCGCAGGACGAAGTCGATGTCCGTGCGCCCGCCGACGCCGAAGTTGAACGACGGCGCGTTTCTGACGCCCGCGCGCAGCGGCGAGAACTTGCGCAGACGCCTTCGCATCTCGGTCATCACGTCCTGCTGCGTGTAGTTGCCGCGGAAGGCGTCGAGCGGGCGGCCGGCCTTGAGCGAGTTCCAGAACTTCGTGAACGAGAGCGTGCGCTCCTCGTGCGGCACGATGCGGACGTAGGCGTTGCCCTGATTGACGCCGCCCAAGAAGGAGCCGCCGACCGACGAGAGCACGAGCCGCACGCCCGGCGTCGCCATCATCTCCTTCTCGATGGCGAGCATCGCCTCGTTCATCACGGGCAGGTTCGTCCCCTCCGGCGCGTTCACGGAGACCTCGAACTCGGCCTCGTCGACGTTGGTCGGGATGAACTCCTGTTTGACCGAGCGGTAGAGCGGGACGCTCGACAGGATGACGAGGATGGCGACGACCGACGCGGCGAAGCGGTGGCGCATCGTGAAGCCGAGCGCGCGCATGTAGGCGCGCTCGATGTAGCCGTAGAAGCCCTTGCGCGAGGCGGCCTCGTCGCCGTGCCCGCCGCCGCCCTTCTCCGCGTCCTCCGTCCGCAAAAGCCGCGACGACATCATCGGCGTCAGCGTGAACGAGACGAGCAGAGAGACCATGATGGCGACGGCCGCCGTGATGCCGAACTGGTAGAGGAAGCGGCCCGAGATCGACGACATGAAGGAGACGGGCAGGAAGATGACGACGAGCGACAGGGTCGTCGCCAAGACGGCCAGCCCGATGTCTTTCGTCGCCTCGCGCGCCGCATCCATCGGCCTCATCTTCTTCTCCTCGATGAAGCGGAAGATGTTCTCCAAGACGACGATGGCGTCGTCAATCACGACGCCGACCATCAGCACGAGCGCGAGCATCGTCACGCTGTTCAGGGTGAAGTCGAGCGCGCGCATCATGCCGAAGGTCGAGATGACGGACGCGGGGATGGCGACGGCCGCGATCAGCGTCGAGCGCCACGAGCGCATGAAGAGCAGCACGACGAGCGAGGCCAAGAGGCCGCCCAAGACGAGGTGGATTTGGATTTCGTGGAGCGCCGCCTCGATGTAGCGCGACTGGTCGCGGATGATTTCGAGCTTCACGTCCGAGGGCAGCTGCGCCGCGACGCGCGGCAGCTCGCGCTTCACGCCGTTGATGACCTCAATCGTGTTAGCGCCCGACTGGCGGCGGATTTCGAGCGTCACGGTCGGCGTCCCGTTCAGGCGCGCCAAGCTCCGCTGCTCCTTCGTCCCGTCCTCGACGCGGCCCACGTCGCGGATGCGCAGGGGCGTGCCGCCGACCTCCGAGATGACGAGGTCGTTGAAGGCGCGCGCGTCGGCGAAGCGGCCGAGCGTGCGCAGGGTCAGCTCCTCGCGCCCCGTGACGACGTTGCCGCCCGGCACGTCGGCGTTCTGGCGGTCGAGCGCCTGCGCGACCGACGTGATCGGAATCCCGTAGGCGGCGAGGCGGTCGGCGTCTATCATGACGTTGATGGCGCGGTCGAGTCCGCCGACGACGCGCGCCTCGCCCACCCCGCCCGCGCGCTCAAGCTGCACGCGCACGGTCTTGTCGGCCAGCTCCGTCAGCTCGCGCAAGGAGCGGTCGGCCGACAGGGCGATGGTCATGACGGGCGCGGAGTCGTTGTCGAACTTCTGGACGACGGGCGGCGTCGCGTCCTCGGGCAGCTGGCGGACGACGGTCGAGACGCGGTCGCGCATGTCCTGCGCGGCCGTCTCAAGGTCGCGGTCGAGCTTGAAGGTGGCGATGACGATGGACGTGCCCTGCCCCGAGATGGAGCGCAGCTCGTCGATGCCGTCGACCGTGTTGACGACCTCCTCGATGGGCTGCGTGATGAGCGTCTCGGTCTCCTCGGGCGAGCTGCCCGGGAGGTTCGTGCGGACGCTCACCGTCGGCAGGTCGACCGACGGGAAGCGGTCGACGCCGAGGCCCATGTACCCGGCCGCGCCGACGACCACCAGCGCCAAGATGATCATCGACGCGAAGACCGGCCGCTTGATACAAATTTCCGCGAGCTTCTGCATGGTTAAAGCTTTCTGTTACTGCACCACGTTGACGGGCGTGCCCGACTGCAGGTTGCCGGGTTCGAGCACGACGGAGTCGCCGACGTTGACGCCGCTGATGATCTCCGTCCACTCGGCGGCGCGGCGGCCGGTCGTGACCGGCTTCTCCTGCGCGCGGCCGTTGTCGACGACGATGACCTTCTCGATGCCGGCGAAGGTGACGATGGCGCCCGGCGGGACGGTGACGGCCATCTGCGCGTCGTTGACGACGATCTCGGCGCGCGCGAACGCGCCGGGGCGCAGGAGGCCGTCGTTGGAGATGTCGGCCTCGACGACGAGCACGCGGCTCTGCTCCTTGATGACGGGGTTGATGCGGACGATGCGCCCGGCGTAGGCGCGCTGCGAGCCCTCGACCGTCACGCGCAGCATCTGCCCGGCGCGCACCGAGGCGGCCTCGCGCTCCGGCACCTCGGCCTGAAACCTGAGCGGGTTCATCTTCACGATGCGGACGACCGGCGCGCCGGCCGCCAGATACTCCCCGACGCTCGCGATCTTCTCCTCGACCACCCCGTCGAAGGGCGCGTGGACGGCCGTGTCCTGCAACTGCTGCCGCGCGAGCGACAGCTCCGTCCGCCTCTGCGAGAGCAGGGCCTGACGGTTGCGTATCTCCTCGACGGCGTCCTGATAGCGGCTCTCGGCGACCTTCAAGGCGGCGAGCGTGGCGTCGTACTCGGCGCGGGCGATGACGCCGGATTGGACGAGCGTCGCCGCGCGGTCGCGGTTTTGCCGCGCCTCGTCCATCAGCGCGCGGGCCTCCCTGACCGTGCCCGTGCGCTCGGGGTCGACCGTCTCGTCGGAGCCGTTGAGCGAGAGCGAGAGGCGGGCGCGCGCCTGCTGAAGCGCGGCGTCGGCCTGCTGGACGCGCAGCTCGTAGTCGCGCGGCTCGACGCGCGCGATGAGCTGGCCCTTGCGGACGGTCGTGCCGAGGTCGACGGCCACGCCCTGAAGTCTGCCGGGGACTTTGACGCTGACGGTCGTCTGGTCGAAGGCGGCGAGCGTGCCGTTGACGGTGACGGTCTGCCCGACGGGCATCTCGTCGACGCGCGCGACGCGCACCTCGCGCGCCTCGCGCTGTCCGCCCCCGCCGCCCGGCCCCTTCTGCTGCGCGCCGGCCGGGTAGTCGCTCTTGCACGCGACGCCCGCGGCGGAGACGAGTGCGAGCGCCGCGAGGAGGGCGCGGGCCGTTCTCGCGCGGATGGATGAGTGCTTGAAGAACCTTTGCGTGAACATTATCGGATAAACGGCCTGAGAACCGACTCGTGTGAGTTGCTAGTTTAACACGCGAGGCGCCTGCGGCCTCGGTTAGAGGCGCGCGGAGACGCCGTCCGAATCTCACATTTCTGTAAAAACTCGCCACATGAAAGACAAAAGGCCCGCGCGCGGGCCTTTTGTCGGTAACGCGAAACAATCTATGAGTCGCGCGGGGCGCGCGGGGTTGCCCCTATCAGTCGAGAAGGTGCTCGCGCATGAAGAGGACGGTCGCGTAAAACTGAAAGTCCTGATTCTTCTTCTTCTGGAAGCCGTGACCCTCGTCGCGCGCCATGAGGAACCAGACGGGCGTCCCGTTCTCGCGCACCTTCGCGACGATCTGCTCGGCCTCGGTGCGCGGCACGCGCGGGTCGTTGTAGCCCTGCACGATGAAGATGGGCTTGCGTATCTTGGCCGCGTTGTTCAGGGGCGCGGTGCGCTCGAAGAACTCCTTAATCGCGGGGTCGCGCTCGTCGCCGTACTCCACGCGGCGCAGGTCGCGGCGGTAGGATTCGGTGTTCTGGAGGAACGTGCCGAAGTGCGAGATGCCGACGACGGGCAGGGCCGCGCGGATGCGCTCGGGGTAGTAGGTGGCGACGGCGAACGTCATGTGGCCGCCGTAGGAGCCGCCCGTCACCAACACGCGCTCGGAGTCGAGGTCGGGGCGCGTCTTTATCCAGTCGAGCAGCGCGGCGATGTCCTTGTAGGTGTCCTCGCGCTTGAGGCCGTTGTCGAGCGCGAGGAAGGTCTTGCCGTAGCCCGACGAGCCGCGCACGTTCGGGTAGATGATGGCGACGCCCTGCTCGTTGAGGAAGTAGTTGCTGCGACCCAAGAAGACGGGCCGCGCCTGTCCTTCGGGGCCGCCGTGGATGTTGACGACGACGGGCCGCTTGCCCGTGAAGCGCGCGGGCGGGCGGTAGAGGAAGCCGCTGATCTGGCGGCCGTCGAAGGTCGGCCAGCGGACGAGCTCCGGCGCGGCGAGCGCGGCGGTGTCGATGCCGCCCGTCTCGCTCTCCGTCCAGCGCTCGACCTTGTTCGTGCGCACGTCGAGCGAGTAAACGTCCGAGGGCGTGCGCGAGGAGACGAAGTTGAAGCCGAGCTCGCGGCCGTTCTCGTGCCATTCGAGGCCGCCGACGATGCCGGTCGGGAGTTCCGGGGCCGTGCGCTCGCGTCGGGCGCGCGTGTCGAGCAGGCGGAGGCGGCCGACGCCGTCCTCGTTCGCGACGAAGGCTATCAGAGAGCCGTCGGGCGAGAGCTCGAACGTGTCGACGTCCCACTTGATGTGGTCGGTCAGGTACTCGAAACGCTTCGAGGCGAGGTCGACGTAGGCCAAGCGCTGAAACTCCGAGTCGCGGTCGGTCGTCAGGTAGACGCCGCGCCCGTCGCGGCTGAAGCGCGCGCCGCCGTAATTGACCTTCTCCGTGAGTTCGGGGCTGAAGAGAGTCTTCGCGCCCGTCGCGGCGTCGACGAGCCAGAGCTTGCTCTCGTTGGCGGAAAGAAACTCTTGGACGAGGAGTCGGTTGTCGTCGGGCGACCAATCCTCGACGCCCCAACCGCCGCCCTCGACCTGAAGGAGCATCTTCGTCGTCGCGGGGTTGAGCGGGTCGACGACGTAGATGTCCGTGTCGCGGCCGTTGCGGCGCGTCGAGGAGTAGGCGGCGCGCGCGCCCGAGTTCGACCAGCGCCAGCCCGTGTTGCGCGACTTGCCGTCGGTCAAAAGCACGGCCTCGCCGCCCGCCATGTCCTGCCTGAAGACTTGGAAGAACTCGTTGCCGCCCACGTCCTTCGCGAAGATGAAGTAGTCGCCGCGCTTGGGCTGGAACGACGCGCCGGCGACGCGGTCGGGGTAGAAGGTGAGCTGGCGGCGCGCGCCGAGCGGCTGGCGGACGAGGTGCGTCTGCGCGGTGTCGCCGAAGCGCGTGCTGATGAGCATCTCGCGGCGCGTCGGGTGCCAGCTCGTCAGCGTCGCCGTGCGGAACTCGGTGTAGCGGCGGACGGTCTCGGCCAGAGCGGCCGGGATTTTCGGGATGCTCTGGACGATCAGGTTGTCGCCCGGCGCGACCTCGCCCTCCTGAGCCGGCGCGGCGGCGCAGAGCAGGGACGAGAGCAGAATCGTCGGCAGTAAAAGGCGCAGAAGTTTTCGCACGTGTGGGCCTCCCGCTGTGCTTGTCGGTTTCGGAGATTGAGACGCCGGACGCCGACGATTATATGAAGCGGCGGGTGGGATGGCAAAAGGCCGGGGCGACTCTGAAGCGCCCCGGCCTTTCGGTCTCGCCCCACGCGCGCGGGGCTCGGTTGTTAAGAACTTCGCGGGCCGCCCGTCACAGGCTGCGGCGGAACAGGTACGACATCTTGACGAAGAAGGTGCGGCCGTTGCGGCGGAAGCCGGGTTCGAGCTCGCCCGTGAAGGGGTTGTCGCCGCCGCGGTTCATGTCGTCGTTGTAGCCGACGTAGAGCGAGGTGCCGGGGTTCGGCGTCCAGCCGAAGAGGAACTGTCCGCGGACGTTGCGGCCCAAGCTCGTGTAGTCGAGGCGCGCGCGGGCGAAGGTGAAGTTGGTGAACTGGTAGGTGCCGCGCAGGGTGAAGATGTTGTCGTCGAAGGCGACGCGCTCCGTGTCCTGACGCGTGTAGCGGCTCTTGATGTAGCTCAGGGTGAGGCGCAGCTCGTTCAACGGCTGGTAGGCCGCGCTCGACTCGATGAACCACTCGTTGGCCGCGCCGGGGTCGAGCGGCGCGCCCTGCCCGAACTGGAGCGCGGCCGGGCTGACGCGCGGGTACTTCGGGTTGTCCGTGCCGAAGTCGTAGTCGGTCACGCCCCAGTTGAAGAAGTTGATGATGAAGAACGAGTACTTCTTCGACGGCGCGGCGTCGACGTAGGCGTAGACGCCCTTGCGGCGCGTCGAGCGCTCGTCGTCCTCGCCGAAGAAGGTGCAGCGCGGGATGCGCAGGTCGGGGCGCTCGGGGTCGGGCGCGGCGAGCGAGCCCGTCTGGTCGCAGACGGGGAGCGTCGCGGCCATGTCATTCCCGAAGCGCTGCCGCGTGACGAGCGCCATGCCGCGGCGCGACGGGCCGAACTCCTCCTCGAAGACGCGCTCGAAGCCGAGCTGCTGGCCGACGCCGACGTAGATGTTGCGCTGGAAGCGCATCTGGAACTGCCCCTCCTGATCGATGCGCTGGCTGCGCCCGCGCCAGTCGATGTTCGCGCCCATCGAGTTGTAGACGCGCCAGTTGACGATGGTCGACTTCGGCTTTTCGGTCGAGCGGTACTGGATGAAGGAGTTGGGGTTGTTGGTGTGGAAGCGCCGGTTGAAGCCCACGTCGGCGCGGAAGTAGCGCGAGCGGCCGGCCGAGGCGACTTCCATGTACCAGTTGCGCCCCTCGCGCGAGAGGCTGAAGGCGTAGGCCATGCCGTTCTCGGTGCGGTAGAAGTTGCCGGCCTCGTCCGGGTAGAAGAAGACGCGGCGCGAGATGCTGCCGACGACCTGACCCGTGAAGGTCGTCTGCTTGTTGAGCCGCCACCGGATGTCGGGGCCGCCCATCCAGTTGTGCTTGTCGATGAAGCTGTAGCCCGTCCCCAAAAAGCCGATGGTGTTCTCCTTGCCGACGTCGCGCTTGACGCGGAGGACGGCGACGTAGGAGTTCTTGTCGACGATGCGCGGGTCGACGGCCTCGGGGTCGAACTTCTTCTCGAAGGTGAAGTCGCCCGGGTTGTTGTCGGAGGCGACCATCAGGCCGAAGGAGTTTTTGCCCTGCTTGCCGGTGATCTTCAGCGCCACGTCCGGGTCGACGATGGTGCGCGTGTGGACGACGCTGAGGATGGTCGAGAAGATGTCGCGGCCTTCGAGGAAGAAGGGGCGCTTCTCCTCGAAGAAGATGGGGAAGCGCTGGTTGGCCGTAATGACGGTGGCGTCGGCCTCGACCTGCGCGAAGTCGGGGTTGATGGCCGCGTCGAGCGTGATGGTCGGCGTGATGCCGAGCTTGGCGGTGAGTCCGGGGTCGAGCTCAATCGGCTGGTTGACGAACTTGCCGGGGTCGGTCGGGTTGAGGCCCGCGAGGCGCGCGGCGCTCATCTGCGCGCGGCTCTTGGTGCGGACGCGGCGGCCCGTCTCCGAGACGGTCAACGAGGGAATCAGCTCGAAGGTGCGCTCGGTCGAGATGCCCTCCATGCCCGTGATGCTGCCGGCCTGATTGAGGAAGCCGGCCTGCCCGCGCACGATCGGCATCCAAGAGTTCTGCTCGTTGTTGTTGCGCTTGATGCGGCGCATGATGTGGAGGCCCCACAGCTTGTCCTTGCCCGCCACGTAGCGCAGAGACTTGAACGGGATGGCGACCTCGACGACGTAGCCCTTGTCGTCGACCGCGCCCTTCGACTCGTGCACGAGGTCGACGCTGAAGTCCTCGCCCTGATCCTCGGTCACGACGGCGTCGGCCTGAATGCCGAGCGGGTTGAAGAAGAGCTCGTAGGCGCGGCGCTTGTCGTTGAAGGTGTCGAGGATGACGCCGATGTAGTCGTCGTTGAAGATGTTGTCGCGCTTGGCGATGGTGGCGCGCACCTTGTCGGGCTCGTCGTAGGCGCGGAAGGCGACGTAGAGGAACTTCTCGTCGTAGCCGATGTAGGCCTCGGTTTGCTGCGACGGCGCGATGTTGTCGCCCGGCTGCGTCTGGTAGAAGTCCTTGAAGCGCGCGGCCGACTTCCAGACCTCGTCGTCGAGCTTGCCGTCGATCACCGGGGCCTTCTCAAGTTTGGGGATGCTCACCGGGCTCGCCTTCTCGGGCGGGAGCGAGGCGCGCGCCGCCGCGCCGAAGACGATGGGCGTGCTGGTCTGCGGCGCGTTGCCGGTGGCGGGCGAGGCCGCCGTGACGTTCGTGGCGTCGACGGGCTGGCCGGCCGGCTTCGGGTCGGCGGGCTGCGGCTGCGCGGGCGCGACGACGGGCGGCGAGACGTTCGCGCCGTCGGAGGTCGAGGAGGAGGTGCCGGACGCGGCGTTGCCGGAAGTCCCGCCGCCGGACTGCGCGGGCGTCGGCTGCGGCGCGGGCTGGTTGGCCCCGCCCTGCTGCCTGAGAGTGAAATGAACGTCGAGGCGGTTGAAGCTCTGCGCGACGCGGGCCGAAGCGCCGGCGCTCACGGCGAACGAGAGCACCACGTCGTCGCCGCTCTGCTCGACGCGCGCGTCCGTGTAGCCGC
>DASQDT010000268.1:0-14587 GCA_035634035.1 Pyrinomonadaceae bacterium
CGCGACGCGGGATGTCGCGCGGCGGCGCGACGCGCGCGGGCCGAATAATCGTCAACCCTTCGCGCGAGCTGTCGCCGTCGGCGCGCCCGCCAGCGCCCACGGTGCGCGCAGGTACGGTCGGCCCGCGCCCGCCTTCGCCGCGCGCGTCGAGGCGTTCGAGGTCGGCGGGTCTGATGGGCAGACGCCCCTGCACGGGCTCGCCCGTCATGGCGCGCTGCGCGAGGTCTGTCGGGGCGGGCCGCGCGCGCTGCGTGCCGAACTCCTGCTCACGCAGGATGGTCACGGCGCGCATCAACTCGGGGTTGCGCCGGATGATGTTCGCGGCTTCGCTGCCGCGCACGGGGTCGAGCGGCCGTCGCTCGTGCCGGTCGTGCCGGCCGCGCCGGTAGTTCCGACTGTGCGGGTCGCGGTGCCCGTAGCCGAGCGGGTACCAAGCGATGTGAGTGCCCGGATGTCTGCCCAAGTGTCTGCCCGTACGCAACACGATCTTGACGAAGACGACGAGCGCGGGCCGCCACCACGCGCGCCCGTGCCTGCGGCCGTAGGCGCGCGGAACCCAACACCAGTTGTCGTTGACGTAGACCCAACGCCCGTAGTGATAAGGGGCCCACCCCCACGGCTCGTCCGGCACCCACGTCCAGCCGTAAGGCGGACACCAAGCCCAGTGGCCGTGGCGGTACGGAGCCCAGTCGGGGTATTGGCTGACGACTGAGGCGCGCGGACGCCAGACCCACCCGTAAGGCTCTTGGTGAACCCAGTCGCCGTAGGTGTCCAACTCCTCCGCGCCGTAGATGTCGGCGTCGTAGTAGCGCTCGCGGTTCTCGTAGCGCAGGAGCACGGCGAGGTGTCGCTCGCGCTCGTCGTTCCAAGCGTCCCAGTCGTCGAAGGCCGCGGCCTGTGAGATTTCCCAGTCGCCGTCGGCGAAGGTGTCGTAGGCGAGGCGGGCCGTGCGGCCGCTGCGCAGGAGGAAGCCGGAGGTTTCGGAGTAGACGCGCGCGCGGCCGTCGTCGCGGACGGTGACGCGAACGTCGCCGTCGCGCCCGACGTCGACGCGGTAGAGGCCCTTCGTCTCGGCCGAGACGGTGGACTTCGGCGCGTCCAGCTCGAAGTACTCGCGCGCGCGGTCGAAGCGCGCGAGGCGCAACGTCGCCGTCCCCTCGGAGATGCTGAGCGCGGCGCCCTCTTCGCGCAGCGTGACGACGCTCAGCACCGACTGCTCCCCGACGCGGACGAAGTTGTAGGCGTCGAACTGAATCTCCACGCGCGCGTCGCGGCCCGTGGCGAGCGTGTCGCCCTCGACGAGCGGGATGTTGAGGCGCGCCGGCTCCCACTCGATGTTGCCGGCGCGTCTGAGCGACACTTCGCCGCGCATGAGGCTGACGCGGACGACGCGGGCCGTCTCGTCGTACTCGTCGGGCTCGTACTGGTCTTCTTCGTCGGCGCGGGCGGTCGCGCTCGCGCAGAGGAGCGCGGCGATGATGAGAAGCAGAAGGCGTGTGGGAGACGTGTGTCGAGAACGCATAGGGCGATACGCTCCTTACTCCTGTCGGTACGAAGGCGGGGCAAACTCCTGCGCCGGGGCAAAGGGCGACGGCGTTCGCGCGCGGGACTCTGAAAGTTGTGCGCCGAGAGAAAAGCGTTTTGCGAGGGCTTTAGTCCGGTGTCAGGGGCGTGAGCAAGAGGCGTGCCCGCGCCCCGCACGCACGCGGGCGGAGGCGAAGGTGTGAGCTTTTCCTTGAAAAATCGAGGGGCGGGGAAAACCCTCTATGCGAGATGGTGCAGCGCCCGACACTATTTGGTGCGCCGCCGGGCGCGTCGCCTCGCGGGCGCTATCTCCGAAAAGGAGAGGTCGAGGATCGTGTACTCGCGCCAGTCTTTGTAGTCGTAGTGCCACCACTCGGGCGCGTAGACGGCGAAGCCCTCGGCCTCCATCGCGGCGCGCAAGGTGTCGCGCGCGCGTCGCTCCTCGTGGCCTCCGCCCGCGTAGTCGATGTGCGAGCGCTCGCTCATCTCGTCGTAGCCGCTCGGCATCGCGACCTGTCTGCCCGTCCGAAGGTCGTAGAGCGTGAGGTCGACGGCGCAGCCGCGGTTGTGACGCGAGCCGCGCGCGGGGTCGGCGACGAACTGTTTTTTGTCCTCGGGCGTCAAGTCCCAGAAGAGCTTCGTGACGTGCCACGGGCGGTAGCCGTCGAAGACGACGAGGCCGTAGCCGCGCCGCTTGAGAGCGCGGCTGACGCGCGCGAGCGCGACGGCGGCGGGACGTTGCAGGAAGGCGCGCGCCTCGTTGTAGACGGGTCGGCCGACGAAGTTGTTCGCGGTCGCGTAGCGCACGTCGAGGCGCATGGTGCGGTCGAGCGTGACGAGCTCGACGAGGTCGGGGCGGCGGAACTCGCCCTCCTCTTTCGGCGGCCGCTCGCGTTGCGCCGCGACGGCCGGGGCGAGCGCGGCGATGACGAGAGCCGTCGTTAAGAGACGCGCGCGGAAGTTGAAGAAGGCGGCGAGGCGTTCTGGTCTCAAGTCGGCGCTCCTCCGGGTCGCTGTCAGAAAAGATGAAAAAGTAGACGACGCGCCCCGCAGTGTAAACGAGATGTAAATTAAAAGTCGCGGGCGCGAAAAATTTAAACCGCGCGCGCGCGTCGGGCGTTTAAGGCAGAAATAACGCGCGAAGCGCGCGCCGGCCGGCGGCCGAAATATTTTGCCACAAAGGCCGCGGAGGCGGTGTTTCCACGTTAGAAACGGTTAGCCGGGGCGTCGGCGGGTCGAAACCAAACGGGACGCCCGAACGGGGAGAACGCCCCGACTAACCGGAACTTTTCAGACGCCCGCGGCGAATCCCTTATTGAGTCGCACGAAGCTTCCCAAGACTCCACATCCGAGGGGGCGTCAAAAAGGCAAGGTGGTCGCGATGAAACACAGGTCAACCGGCATCTTCATCATCGTTCTGGCGGCGCTCGTCGCCGCCCCGAGCGCATCACAACAACTCCTCGCGCTCAAGGACGCGGCGGCCGGACGCCTCGAAGCCACGCTCTGGGACGCCTTCCTCAGTCTCAACGGACACCACGCCGAGCCGGCGAACGCCGACGCCTCGCCCATCCGTCAGGTCGCGCCGGTCGAGACGGCGGCGTCGGCCCGCGCGCGAAAGGCGGAGGCCGCGCCGAAACTTCGGGAGGCCGCCCGCCCGGAGCCGCGACGCGCGGCGGGAGGCGAGGACGCTTGGGCGGACGAGCGTTTCGTCGCGCAGTTCAGGAAGGACGAGAGACTCTTCGCCTTCGACCCGGAGGCCGAGGCCGGTCTGCGCATGGCCGTCCCCGTCGAGCTTCCGTTCGAGCTCGACCGGTTGATTAAGTCCGCGCACGTGGGGGCGCGGGCCGACGTGCTGGTCACGCGCGCGAGGGCGGCCGAGGCGGCGGGCGCGAAGCTCAAAGTCCGCGCGCCTCTGCCGGAAGTGGCTCTGAAGGGCGTGCAGGGCGTCCGCACGGCTCCGCGCGCGCGCGGGGCGAAGGACACCTTGAAGCGTCTGCCGGCGGCGGGCGTTCAGCACGACGCGTGGGAGCGGCCGGGCGTCAACTTCGACTTCGACTACAACGAGTCGGAGAAGACGGCGCCGCGCCACGCGGGCGAGTCTCAAACGCGGAATTGACGAGCGGCGACGTTTACCGCTTCGCGAGTTGACGCGCGCGGGAACTGAAAACTGTAGCGGGCGGCGGCGGTCGAAGGACTCGCGGCCGCCCGCTTCGCACTTCGGCGGCAGTCGCGCGGCGGCGACCGAACGTAGAACTTTACCGCGCGTCTAACGTATAATATTTCCGCGCCCGGAGCCGGACAGGTTCGGCACCGTCAGAGTTGCGAACCATGAGAGATTGAAGTCCGGCGCGGTCGGCGTAAGATGACCGCCACCTTAATCATCGCGTTTTTCCTGCTCGCCGCAGCCTCCTTCGTAATCATTCGCTCGAAACGCTCGAAGCCCACAGGCGAGGCCGACTTCGACTACCTGCCCACGCGCGCGCGCGGACTCTTCGGCGACGACTCGCCCCGCGCCCTGAACGCGGCCGCACGTGAAGCGGCCGACGACGAGCGAGCGCGCCGGGTGCGAGGGCTTCGCGAGCGCGCCGGGCGCGGCGAAATCGAGGTCTTGCGCGACGAAGCCTTGCGCGCCGACGCGCGACTCTACGCCGAAATTCTTGACACGCTCGTCGCAAACGTGGATGCTTCGCCGGACAAGCTGGCGGCCGTCGCCTCCACGGTCTCGCGCGGCGACGGTCTGCGCGCGACGAAACGACTCGCCGACTCGCTCCTGAGAGCCCACGCGGAGAACCCCGAGGCTATCCGCGCGGCCGACCTCCTGCGCGTCGCCGCGCTCTCGGACGACGCAGAAACTTTCGCCGGCGCGCTCGACGCGATCTTCGAGGCTTGGCGCGCCGGCTCCGTCCCGCGTCTTACGGCCTCAGACCTGAGCGACCTTTTTGAAGCCGAGTACCATCTGCTCGCCCCGGCGGCGCGGCAAGGCGGCTCGGCCTTCCTGCTCCTCGACAAACTCAGACACTATCGCGGGCGTCTGAGCGAACACACCGCCGGCACGCGCCGCGCGTCCCCTGCCGCGAAGTCGGACGACGGCTGAAGTCTTAAACCCTCCGAGGCTCACCATGAATATGTTAGAAACACTCCCTCTGCTGACCATCGCCCTCGTCGTGGTCGGCCTGATCGCCCTGCTCATCATTCTGAGCTGCGTGCTCGTCAACGTCGGCGCGCGCGAAATCGCCATCAAGGAGCGGCGCTACCTCGGCGCGAAGATGCCGCCCGGACGCGTCGTCGCCACCGAGGGCGAGGTCGGCATTCAGGCCGACGTGCTCAAGCCCGGTCTGCACCTCATCAAGTGGCCCTTCGAGAGCGTCGTCCGCAAAGTCCCGCTCATCGAGATCGGGCCGGACGAGCTGGGGGTAGTCGAGGCGATTGACGGCGAGCCGATGCAGGCCGGCAGTATCTTCGCGCCCGACCGCGCGGAGAACGCGCACAACAACTTCCAAGACCCCATCGCCTTCATCAAGCGCGGCGGCGTCAAAGGCATCCAACTGCGCACGCTCCCGCCGGGCCTGTGGCCGATTCACCCCTACCTGTTCCGCGTCTCGGTCTCGAAGGCGACGATGATTCCGCCGGGCAAGGTCGGCGTCATCACCTCGGCCGACGGCGACCCGCTCGACGCCGGCCGCCTGCACGGCAAGGCGATTGCCGGCCACCGCAACTTCCAAGACGCCGAGGCGTTCATCGCCAACGGCGGCCAGAAGGGGCCGCAGGTCGAAATCCTGACGCCGGGCACGTACCGCATCCTCCAGCAGTCGATTCCGATTGACGGCGGGCAAGAGTTCAAGCCCGGCCTCTTCACCGTCCGCCTCTACGACGCGACGGCGATTAGCGAGAACAACATCGGCTTGGTCGAGGCGCTCGACGGAGCGCCCTTAGACCCGCGCGACTACGTCGCCACGCCCGTCCTCGGCCACGACAACTTTCAGGACTGCAACGAGTTCATCTCGCGCGGCGGGCAGCGCGGGCCGCAGAAGGACATTCTCCTGCCCGGCACTTACTACATCAACCCGCTCGTCTTCAAGGTCATCCCCGAGTCGGCGCGCGAGGTCAAACCCGGCGAGGTCGCCGTCGTCGTCTCGAACGTCGGCAAAGACCCGACCGAGGAGATTCGGCGCGAGATGGCCGACAAGGTGCGCGTGCGCTTGGAGAAGGAGGAGCAGGAGCAGGTGTCGAAGGCCGCCGCGCGCCTCGACAAGCTCGACGGCGAGAGCCGGGAAATCTCCGAGATTCAGGAGGAGCTAATCATCAACGACCCGGCCGATATGCGGCTCGATCAGGGCGCGCACGAGGCCTACGTCGTCCCGGAGGGCTACCGCGGCATACAGGAGACGGTCGTCGGCCCCGGCAAGTACTACATCAACACGCTGGCGATGTCGCCCATCATCATCCCGACGACCAACATGACCGTCGAGTGGACGGCCGAGGAGGTCGACAACACCTTCGACCCGTTCGAGGTCATCTCCAAAGACGGCTTCACGATGAAGCTCGAAGTGCGCGTCGTCTTCCGCGTCAAGCCCGAGGACGCGCCCTTCATGGTCGCCAAAATAGGCAACACCGACAAGCTCATCCAGAACGTGATGCACCCGCTCATCGACTCCATCTTCCGCAATCAGGCGTCGGAGTCGTCGGCGATGGCCTACCTTCAGAACCGCCACGAGGAGCAGGAGCGCGCCGAGGCGCGCGTCCGGATGCACCTCCTGAAGTACCACGTCGACGTGGTCAACGTCCTCATCTGCCACATCCACCTGCCCGAGGAGCTGATGAAGACGCAGACGGAGAAAATCCTCGCCGAGCAGCGCCAGAATATGTACAACGCGCAGCGCGAGGCCGAGGACAAGCGCATCCAGCTTGAGAAGACGCGCGCCCACGCCGACAACCAGCGCGACCTGATGGCGGCGACCGTCGGCGTCGAGATTTCATCGCGCCGCTCCGAGCAGCGCAAGGCCGAGGCCGACGGCGAGGCCCACTACATTCTCGCCACCGGCAAGGCCGAGGCCGAGAAGGTGCGCTTGATGGGCGAGGCGCAGGGCGTCGCCTACAAGGAGCAGGTCAACGCGCTCGGCCCGCAGGGCGTCGCGCTCGTCGAGACCTTGAAGGTCATCGGCGAGAAGGGCGTCCGCATCACGCCCGACGTGATGGCCACGGGCGGGGCCGACGGCGCGGGCGGGGGCATCGCGCAGCTACTCCTGCTCAACCTCTTCCGCGAGCGCATCGGCCTCGACCAGCCGACCGGCAACGGCTCGAAGTCGCCCGTCGGTCAGGGCTGACGGAAAAGTAAAAAGGCGAAAGCCGAAGGGCGGGAGGACGAAGGCCACGAAGGCTCTCGTCCTCCCGCCCCGTGCTTTTAGCGTGCGAGTCGTTCGGCGAGCGCGGTGATGCGGCGGACGCCTTCGCGGAGGCGTTCGAGGGAGGTGGCGTAGGAGATGCGTATGAAGCCGTCCGCGCCGAAGCCGCGCCCGTCGGTGACGACCGTGTGCTCCTCGTTCAAGAGCCGCTCGGCGAACTCGGCCGAGGTCTTCACCTCGCCGCCGAGCAGCGCGCGCACGTCGGGGAAGGCGTAAAACGCGCCCTCCGGCTCGAAGCAGCGCAGGCCCGGCACCTCGCGCAGCGCACCGACCAGCCAGTCGCGCCGGCGGCGGTACTCTTCGAGCATCCCGGCGACGCACTCCTGTTGCGAGTCGAAGGCGACGGCGGCGGCGTGCTGCGAGATGGAAGTCGGGTTGCTCGTCGAGTGCCCCTGCACCTTGAGCATCTGCTTCGTCCACCCGGCGGGCGCGAGCGAGTAGCCGATGCGCCAGCCCGTCATCGCGTAGGTCTTCGAGAAGGAGCCGGCGACGCACAGGCGCGCGCGCACGCCGTCCGACAGGCTCGCCGCGCTGAAGACGCGCGCGGGCGGGTAGACGAAGCGCAGGTAGCACTCGTCCGTGATGGCGTAGACGCCGGCGTCCGTGACGAGGCGGAGGATGCGCTCGAACTCTTCGGGCGGGTAGACGCGCCCCGAAGGGTTCGACGGCGAGTTGAGGATGATGAGCTTCGTGCGCGGCGTGATGGCGCGCCCGACCTGCTCGGCCGTCAGAAGAAACTCCGTCTCCTCGGTCTCGATGAAGACGGGCGTCGCGCCCGCGAAGGTGACGATCTCGGGGAAGGTGACCCAGTAGGGCTTCGGGATTAAGACCTCGTCGCCCGCGCCGACGAGCGAGACGACGGCGTTGAAGATGGCCTGCTTGCCGCCGGCCGTCGCCATCACCTCCGACGGCTCGTAGCGCGCGCCGAACTCGCGCCCGTAGTAGCCGATGATGGCCTCCTGAAGCTCGCGCGTGCCGGCCGTCGCCGTGTATTTCGTCTTGCCGGCGCGCAGCGCCTCGACGGCGGCGAGCTTGATGTGCTCGGGCGTGTCGAAGTCGGGCTCGCCCGCGCCGAGGTCGACCACGTCGACGCCTTTGGCGCGCATCGCGGCGGCGGCCTGTATGGCGGCGAGCGTCGAGGACGCGCGCATCCGCGCGACGTTCTCGGAGGTGGGGAACTCCGCGCGGCTCGCTGTCTCCTGTGTGCTCCGGGCCATCCTCGTGTCTCGACCGTTCCGTTGTTGGGCGAAGGCGACTGATGGTATCGCTTCGCCTTCGCCGCGCGCAAGCGGCGTCAGCGTTTACTCCGGCCGCCCTTCTTCGCGCCCGACTTCTTCGCGCCGCCGCCCTTACCGCCCGACTTCTTCGCGGCCTTCTTGCCGCCCTTCTTGCCGCCCTTCTTGCCGCCTTTCCGGGCCGGTGCTTTATTCTCGGGCTTGCCGTGGCCGCCGCCGCCGGGCTTCTCGCCGCCGCCGTGCGTGGCGTTGACGGTCGCCCACGCGCGCCGCTCGGCCTCTTCCTCTGAGACGCCGCGCTCCTTGTAACCCTCCTCGATGTGCTCGGCCTTCCGCTTCTGCTTGTCAGTGTAGCTCGACTTGTCTCCTCTGGGCATGGTCGCTCCTCCGCGTGTGCTGACGTTTATGAGGCTCTAAGGGCGGTTCAGCTTGACGCGCATACGCTCCCCGACGGCCGCGGGGACGAGCCCGTCAATCGCGCCGCCGAGCGAGTAGACCTCTTTGACGAGGCGCGAGCTGACGTAAGAATACTCCTCGGCCGACATCATGAAGACCGTCTCGATGCGCGGCTCAAGACGCCGGTTCATCAGGGCCATCTGCAACTCGTACTCGTAATCCGAGATGGCGCGGATGCCGCGCACGATGGCGTCCGCCCCTTGCTCGACGGCGTAGCGGACGAGCAGGCCCTGAAACGAGCCGACCTTCAGGCGGCACGCGCCGCCGCCCAAATCCCGCGTCACCTCCTCCAGCATCTCGACGCGCTCTGCGAGCGTGAAGAGCGGGCGCTTCTCGGGGTGGACGAGGATGGCGATGATGATTTCGTCGAAGAGCTTGCAGCCGCGCGCGATGATGTCGAGGTGGCCGTTGGTCACCGGGTCGAACGAGCCGGGGTAGATGGCGCGTCTCATAAGTATCGGGCGCGGGCGTCGGGCGAAAGGGGGAAGCCGACCCGGAAGTTATCACAAAAGCGCGCGGCGCGTGAAGATTTTCAAACTCTTTCGGCCAACTCCGCCCCGCCCGTAAACCTTCCAACGGCCGGACGCGTAACAAACCTCGCCGGGCGGCCGCGCGCGTGCCTTCGCGTCGCCCCGGCAGTCGCCGTAAACCAAAAAGCCCCGTTTCCCGAAAACCGTAAGGAGGGTTTCAGATGAGACGTGTGTTCGTAAACGTGTTCGCCGTCGCGCTCTGCCTCACCGCGCTCGCGCCCGGGGCCGCCGCGCGCGACGAGCGACGGAGGCAGACGGGGGGCGCGCAGAGGGCCCGCGCCGACGTGCAGAAGATCTACGTCGGCGACATGGGGACGGCCGACGAGGCCGACCGCTTCCGCTTCCTGCTCGAAGAGCAGTTGGCGAAGAAGGGCTTCACCGTCGTCGCGACGGAGGTCGAGGCCGACGGCGTTTTGACGGGCGCGCTCTCCGTGCGCGTCCACGACAAGAAGTCCGAGGCGCGCGTCTTCGTCCAGCTCAACGCGCCGGGCGGCGCGAAACTCTGGGCGAAGGACTTCGGCCACAAGAGGCTCGTCAACCCGTTCAGCTTCAAAGAGCCGACGCGCCGACGCGCCGAGGAGGTCGCCGAGGCCATGCGCCGCGAGTTCAAGTGAGGGCCGTCGGCGGCCAGCACTCGGCAAATACAAAAAGCTGAGTGCTGGCCGCCGGACGCTTCTTGACACGCGTCGGCGCGCGGTGCTTCAATACAGCCCGAACGTGGTGAGTTAAGGCGACTTGCGGCCACGTAAAATAAACCGCTAAACAGCTCGCGCGCCTCCCCGCAGGGGCGACGTAAAAAGTGGCTTCGCGAAAAGCCCCGCGTTGTTTGGCGCGGGGACTTCTTTTTGGGCGAAAGCCGACGGCCGAAAGCTTCTCGATGAACAAATTTCTCGACACTCTGAAAGAGCGCGTCGTCGTCTTCGACGGCGCGATGGGCACGAACCTTCAGGCGCAGAACCTGACCGTCGACGACTACGGCGGGCCGCAGTTCGAGGGCTGCCCCGAGTACCTGCTCGTCAGCCGCCCCGAAGCCGTCGCGCACGTCCACGCCGGCTTCTTCGAGGTCGGCTGCGACGTGGTCGAGACCAACTCTTTCGGCGCGATCCCCTACGTCCTCGCCGAGTACGGCATCGCCGAGATGACCTACGAGCTCAACGTCAAGGCGGCGCAACTCGCCCGGCGCGTCGCCGCCGACTTCTCGACTGCGGAGCGCCCGCGCTGGGTCGCCGGCTCGATGGGGCCGGGGACGAAGCTCCCGACGCTCGGACAGATAACTTACGCCGAGGTGCGCGCCGCCTACTCGGAGCAGGCGCGCGGGCTTCTGGACGGCGGCGTCGACCTGCTCATCGTCGAGACCTGCCAAGACCTTTTGCAGACGAAGGCCGCGCTGGCCGCCATCTTCTCGGAACTCAAAAGGAGCGGCCGCCGAGTGCCCGTCATCGCGCAGGTGACGATCGAGAGCAACGGCGTCATGCTCAACGGGACGGAGATAAACGCGGCGCTGACGGCGCTCGAACCTTTCCCCCTGAGCGTCGTCGGCATGAACTGCGGCACGGGGCCGCGCCACATGACCGAGCACCTGCGCTACCTCTGCGAGAACGCGCCGCTCCCCGTCTCGGTCTTGCCGAACGCCGGCCTGCCCGAAGTCAAAGACGGCAAGATGCACTACGACGAGACGCCCGAATCCTTCGCCGCGCAGGTCACGCACTTCGCGCGGGACTTCGGCGCGAACGTCGTCGGCGGCTGCTGCGGCACGACGCCCGCGCACTTAAAACTCGTCGTCGAGGCGATGCGGGGAGTCGCGCCGAAACGGCGCGACGCGCGACTCACGCCGTCCGCCTCGTCAATCTACATCCAGCAGCCCTACCGTCAGGACACGTCGTTTCTCATCGTCGGCGAGCGCGTCAACGCGTCGGGCTCGAAGAAGATGCGCGACCTCTTGGGCGCTGAGGACTGGGACGGCCTCGTCTCGCTCGCGCGCGAGCAGGAGCGCGAGGGCGCGCACGTCCTCGACGTGAACGTCGACTACGTCGGCCGCGACGGCGAGCGCGATATGCACGAGCTCGTCTCGCGCCTCGTCACGAACGTCAAGATTCCGCTGATGCTCGACTCGACCGAGTGGCAGAAGATGGAGGCGGGCCTCCAGCACGCGGGCGGCAAGTGCATCCTGAACTCGACGAACTACGAGGACGGCGAGCCGCGCTTCCTGAAGGTGTTTGAGCTGGCGCGCGAGTACGGCGCGGGCGTCGTCGTCGGGACGATTGACGAGGAAGGCATGGCGCGCACGGCGGACGGGAAGCTTGAGATCGCGCGCCGCGCCTACGAGCAGACCGCGCGCGAACTCGATTTCCCGGCACACGACATCTTCTTCGACCCGCTCGCGCTCCCCATCTCGACCGGCATCGAGGAAGACCGGCGCAACGCCGCCGAGACCATCGCGGCGCTCAGGCGCATCAAGGCCGAGCTGCCCGACGCCAACACGATTCTCGGCGTCTCGAACATCTCGTTCGGCCTCAGCCCCGTGTCGCGCGTCGTCTTGAACTCGGTCTTTCTACACGAAGCGGTCGAAGCCGGACTCGACGCGGCCATCGTCAACGCGAGCAAAATTCTGCCGCTGAACCGCGTCGGCGAGCGCGAGCTCGAAGTCGCGCTCGACCTCATCTACGACCGGCGGCGCTTCGAGGGCGACGTGTGCACCTACGACCCGCTCACGGAGTTCACGAAACTCTTCGAGGGCGTGTCGGCCAAAAAGACGAAGGCGGCGGACGAGAACCTGCCCGTCGAAGAGAAGCTCAGGCGTCACGTCATCGACGGCGAGAAGCTCGGGCTCGAAGACTCCTTGCGCGCGGCGCTCGAAAAATACCCGGCGCTCGAAATCGTCAACGACCACCTGCTCGACGGCATGAAGACCGTCGGCGACCTCTTCGGGAGCGGCCAGATGCAGCTGCCCTTCGTCCTGCAATCGGCCGAGGTGATGAAGGCGGCCGTCCGCTTCCTCGAACCGTTCATGGAGAAGAAGGGCGGCGCGACGGCGCGCGGGACGATGGTGCTCGCCACCGTCAAGGGCGACGTGCACGACATCGGCAAGAACCTCGTCGACATCATCCTGACCAATAACGGCTACCGCGTCGTCAACCTCGGCATCAAGCAGCCGATTGACAACATCGTCGCGGCGTTCGAGGAGCACGGGGCGGACGCCGTCGGGATGTCGGGCCTGCTGGTGAAGTCCACGCTCATCATGCGCGACAACCTCGAAACCCTGAACGAGCGCGGCATCAGCGTGCCCGTCGTCTTGGGCGGCGCGGCTCTGACGCGTCGCTACGTCGAGGAGGACTTGCTGCCCGTCTACCGCGGCCGCCTCTTCTACGCGCGCGACGCCTTCGACGGCCTGCACCTGATGGACAGGCTGACGGGCGGCGCGACCGAGGGGGCGGCGGACGAGCAGGCGGCGGGGAGGTCGCGCGCGGCGGCGGCCGGCGCTAACGGCGCGCCCGACTCCGTGTTGGCGGACGACGCGGAGGAGCTCGTCGGCGAGGACGCGAAACTCGGCGTCAAAAAATCAGCGAAGCCGCGCGGCGCGCGCAAAATCGCGGGCGACACGACGCACACGCGGCGCTCGGACGTGAACCCGAACGCGCCCGTCCCGCGCGCGCCCTTCTACGGCTCGCGCGTCGTCGCGGACGTGTCGCTCGAAGAAGTCTTCTCGTTCGTCAACGAGACGGCGCTCTTTAAAGGCCAGTGGCAGTTCAAGCAAGGCAAGCGCGGCAATGAAGAGTACCGCGCCTTCGTCGAGGCGCAGGTGCGGCCCGCTTACGAGGAGCTTAAGAGACGCGCCGCGCGCGACGAGCTGCTCGCGCCGCGCGTCGTCTACGGCTACTTCCCCTGTCAGTCCGAAGGCAACGACCTCGTCATCTACAACGAGGACGAGCGCACCGAGCGCCTGCGCTTCACCTTCCCGCGACAGCCGGAGGGCCGTCGCCTGTGCCTCGCCGACTTCTTCGCGTCGAAGGAGTCGGGGCGCGTGGACGTGGTCGCCTTCCACCTCGTCACGATGGGCCGCCGCGCGTCGGAGTACGCGCAGGAGCTCTTTCGTTCGGACAACTACCGCGACTACCTACTCTTCCACGGCCTCTCGGTCGAGGCGGCCGAGGCGCTCGCGGAGCTCTGGCACAAGCGCGTGCGCGAAGAGCTCGGCATCGCGGGCCATGACGCGCCCGAGCTCGCGAAGCTCTTTCATCAGGGCTATCAGGGCTCGCGCTTCAGCTTCGGCTACCCGGCCTGCCCCGACCTCGAAGACCAAACGAAACTCTTCGAGCTGCTCCGGCCCGAGCGCATCGGCGTCGAGCTGAGCGAAGAGTTTCAGCTCGTGCCCGAGCAGTCCACCTCGGCCATCATCGTCCACCACGAGGAGGCGAAGTACTTTTCGATAGAGTGACCGTCGGGCCTCCGAACGTTTGTTCACAGATGCGCGAAACGTCCATGCCTGAGCCGACGCCGGAGGAGTGGGCCGTGCTCGGCGGCTTCGAGCGCCTCGCGTTCCGGCTCGCGCGCCGGATGAACTCGGGGCGCTGGAAACGTTTCTGGACGCTCTGCCAGAGACACCTCGGCGCGGGCTGGATACATCTGGCGACCTACAACCTGATGCGGGTCTACGGCGTCGAGCACGTCGAGCGCGCGGCCGAAAGCGGGCGGCCCGTCCTGCTCGTCGCCAACCACCGCTCGTTCTTCGACATGTACGTCGTCTCGACGGCGCTCTTCCGCCGCACGCGCTTCCGCAAACGCCTCTTCTTCCCCGTCCGCGGCCGCTTCTTCTACGACACGCCGCTCGGCCCCGTCGTCAACTTCGTGATGGGCTGGTGGTCCATGTTCCCGCCGTTCTTCTCGGGCGGCGAGAACCCGAAGTTGGAGAAGCGCGAGTTCGACAAGTACTCGATGCGCCTGCTCGCGCACCTCTGCCGCGAGGGCGAGGGCAACGTCGTCGGCTTCCACCCCGAGGGCACGCGCAACAAGTCGCAAGACCCTTACAGCTACCTCCGCCCGCAGCCCGGCGTCGGCCGGCTCATCAAAGACGCGCAGCCCGTCGTCGTGCCCGTCTTCATCGCGGGCTTGGGCAACCGTCTCGGCCGTCAGGTGTTGGGCAACTGGCGCGGCGGCGAGCCCGTGCGCGTGCGCTTCGGCCGCGAGCTCGAACTCGCCGATTTTTACGGGCGGCGCGAGTCCCTGCGGACTTACAAGGAGATAGGCGAGTTCGTCATGACGAAGATTGCCGAGCTGGGCGAGGAGGATCGCGCGGCGCGCGCGCTCGAAGCCAACAGGCGGCCGTCCCTCACGTCGCCCGTGCGGCAGGAGCGCACCTGAAGTCGTGTCGGGCAGCACGCCCCTCGTCATCGTCAACCCCGCGTCGGCCGGCGGCGCGACGGGGCGCGCGTGGCCGCGCATC
>DASQDT010000269.1:0-7629 GCA_035634035.1 Pyrinomonadaceae bacterium
GCGCGGCGGCGAAGGAAGAGACCGTCAAGTCGCTCCCGGCCGTCAGGTCGCAGGCCGAGTTCGACACGCTCGCGCGCGTCTACACCGACCGGCAGTACGCGCTCCCGCACGTCATCTTCGTCATCGACCGCAAGGACGCGAACCGCGTCTACTACGTCAACTCGAAACGCTTCCGCTTCCACAAGGACTTCGTCAACGGCACTTATCTCTCGCTCGAACGCGGGCAGGAATTTTTCGAGAACAACTACATCAAGCCCAACCGGCGCTTCATCCTCGGCACGCTCGCCTACCAGACGCCCGTCAAACGCTGGACGTACGAGTTCTGGGAGGGCGACCTCATCCCGGCCGACCAGATCAAGCTCACGGGCGAGGTCATTCAAAAGAGCTTCTTCGCGCCCGTCGCCTACAAGCCCAACTCCATGCGTCAGGAGGAGGCGGCGCGCACAATCGACGGCCTCCCCGTCGTCCTCCAGAGCGAGATCGCGCGCGAGCAGGAGTACGAGCCGCTGAACGTGGCGAAGGGGATCGGCCGCATCCACGTCATCGAGAAGTTGGACGAGCACACGGAGATCGGCTCGAACGAGATTCTCGTCTTAAACGAGGTGCCGGTGCACCTGCCGCCCGTCGCCGGCATCATCATCTCGAAGCCCTCGACGCCGCTCTCGCACATCAACCTGCTCGCGAAGGGTTGGGGCGTGCCGAACGCCTACATCAAAAACGCGACCGAGCTGTTCAAGCAGTACGACACTTGGTGGGTCACTTTCGAGACGCTGCCCGACAAGTACACCGTCCGCCGCGCAGACCTCAAAGAGCTCGACGAGTACCAGAAGCGGCTGGCCGAAGTTAAGAGCGTGATGACGCCGCGCCTCGACCTCGGGCCGGCGGCCCTGATGAGCCTGCGCCAGCAGAGCGCGCGGATGGCCCCGGCCTACGGCGCGAAGTCGGCCAACTTGGGACAGCTCATGCGCGCGCGCCTGCCCGGCATCACCGTGCCCGAAGGCTTCACCGTCCCCGTCCACCACTACGACAAGTTCATCAAAGAGAACGGGCTCGAAGAGGCCGTCTTCGAGATGCTGCAAGACCAGCGCTTCGTACACGACCCGGCGTATCGCCGCACGCGCCTGACGGAGATGCGCGAGCGTTTCCAGAAGGCGGCGGTGAACGCGCGTTTGCGCGAGATGGTCGCCGCGAAAGTGCGTGCGGAGTTCGCGGGCAAAGGTCTTTTCGTGCGCAGCTCCTCGAACGTCGAGGACTTGCCCAACTTCAGCGGCGCGGGCCTCTACTCGACCGTGCCGAACGTGCGTGACGAGGAGCAACTCTTCGAGGCGATTAAGACCGTCTGGGCGTCGGTCTGGAACTACGAGGCGTACGAGGCGCGCGAGCGCGCGGGCGTCGACCACTCGAAGGCGATGATGGCCGTCCTCATACAGGAGGGCGTCAACGCCGACTCGGCCGGCGTGATGATTACGACCGACCCTTACGACGCCGACAACCGCGGCGCCATCTACATCTCGGCCAAGCGGGGCTTAGGCATCAAGGTCGTCGAGGGCAAGCGCATCGCCGAGCAGATCATCTTCCGCCCGCGCTCGAACTCCGTCCGCGTCCTGACGCGCTCGGAGGAGGACAGCGTTCTGACGTTCGACGAGCGCGGCGGCGTCAAGGAAGTGCCCATCACGGGCGAGCGCGCGGTTCTGACCGACGAGATGGTGCGGAGACTCGCGCGCGCCGCCGCGCTCATCAAAAACGTCTTCGGGGGCAAGGAGCAGGACATCGAATGGGTCTACATGAAGGGTCGGCTCTACATCGTTCAGTCGCGTCCGTTCGTCTCGTGAGGCCGGCGCGCGCCGTCGCCCCGTGTCTCGCGTCGGCCGCGCTCGCGCTGTGCGTCGCGGCGTGCGGCGGCGAGCGCAAGAGTCAGGGCGGCGCGGACGGCGCGGCGAACGGTCAGGCGAACGCGTCGCGCGCCGAAGGCTTGCAGGGCGCGGCGCTCGACGCCGAGATAGAGCGCCTCGAACGTCAGGCCGAGCGCACGCCGAGCGACGACACGCGCGCGTCTCTGGCCGCCGCCTACGTCAAACGCGGCGACGCGCGGCGCGCCGGCGGCGACACGGCGGGCGCGTTCGAGGACTACCAGAAGGCTATCTTGAACGACTCGGACAACGAGGCCGCGCTGCGCGGCGTGACGGAGCTGAAGCCGGAGGGCGAGGGCGGGCGCGAGGGCGAGTACGGCGAGCCCGAGCCGCTCCCCATCACGCCCGGCGTCACCTCCGGCGCTTCCTCCGTGTCGCCCACGCCCGCGACCTCCCCGACGCCCTCGCCCGACAGGCGACGACCCTGAGCGAGCTTTTTATCTAACCACCAAACGAGAGGCGGTGAGGACTTGGAGGAGAAAATTTTCAGGGAGAGGATTCTCGACGGCCACGTCGCGCTCGTGACGGGCGGGGGCACGGGCATAACGGGCGGCGTCGCGCGCGCTCTGGCCGAGGCCGGGGCGCGCGTCGCGCTCGTCAGCCGCAAGCTCGAAAACTTGGAGCCGGCCGCCGCGCGCATCAACGAGGCGGGCGGCGAGGCCCTCGCGTTCGCCGCCGACGTGCGCGACTACGCGCAGGTCGAGCAGTCGATTGCCGCCACGGTCGAGCGCTTCGGGAAGCTGACGACGGTCGTCAACGGCGCGGCCGGCAACTTCCTCTGCCCCGCCGCCGAGCTTTCGCCCAACGGCTTCGGCACGGTCGTCGACATCGATTTGAAGGGCACGTTCAACGTCTGCCGCGCAGCCTTCGCCGAACTCAAAAAGGCGCGCGGCCACGTCCTCAACATCAGCGCCACGCTCCACTACGGCGGCACGCCCTATCAGCTCCACGTCTCGGCCGCGAAGGCGGGTGTGGACGCGCTCACCCGCAACCTCGCCGTCGAGTGGGGCGCGCACGGCATACGCTCGAACGCGATTGCGCCGGGGCCCATCGACGACACCGAAGGACTGCGACGCCTCGTCCCCGAGCCCGTCAAGGAGAAGCTGCGGCGGCGCGTCCCCTTGGGGCGCTTCGGGCGCGTCCGCGACATCGAACAGCTCGCCGTCTTTTTGTGCTCCGACGCCGCGCTCTACATCAACGGCGCGATCATCGCCGTCGACGGCGGGCAGTGGCTCAGCAACCGACTCGTCGGCGGCGAATGACTCGCATGAGAGCGGCTCTCGTCAACGTCCCACTCGTCGCCGCGCTCGCCGCCGCCGCCGCGGCCTGCGAGCAGCCGCGCCCGCGGGCCGAGGAGAGAATCCACCCCGACACGGCGCGGCGCGAGCTCGTCCTGCGCGGCCACGACTACAGGGAGGACGCCTTCATCGCGCGCGCGGCCGAGGGCGACACGGTCGCCGTCAAGCTCTACCTCGCGGCCGGCATGAGGCCCGACCCGCGCAACTCGAAGGGCGAGACGCCGCTCATCATCACCGCCGGCTGGGGCCACATCAAACCCCTCCGCGCGCTCCTCGACGCGGGCGCGGACGTCAACGCGCAGGACTCCGACGGGCAGACCGCGCTGATGCGCGCCGTCCAGAAGGGCTGCGACGCGTGCGTCCGCGCGCTCCTCGCGAAGCGTAGCGACCCGAACCTGCACGCGCGCAGCGGCGCGACGGCCCTGATGCACGCCGTCGGCTTCAACCGCGAGGAGGCCTTCAACGCGCTGCTCGACGCGGGCGCGGACGTGAACGCCTCGGACGGCGACACGGGCTCCGCCCTCGCGTGGGCCGTCTGGCACGGCCGACCCACGATGACGCGCGCGCTCGTCGAGCGCGGCGCCGACGTGAACTTGAGGAATAAGTACGGCGGGACTCCGCTGATGATCGCGGCGACGCGCGGGCGGGCCGAGCTCGTCACGCTCCTGCTCGGACACGGCGCGGACGCGTCCCTGCGCGACGAGGAAGGGAAGGACGCGCGCGCGTGGGCCGTCGCCGCGGGCCAGCCCGAAGTCGCGCGCCTCATCGCGGAGCGGACGGGCGGCCCGCGCGGCCGTCAGGCGGGCGCGACGCCGAAGCCTTAGAGGGTTCGTCGCGCGTCTAAGACTGCTGCGCCGTCGGGCCGCCGGGCGTGCGCCCTCGGCCGCCCGCGCCCGACTCGTCGAGCGCGTCGCCGTAGCCGCGCCGTCGCGCGTCGGCGAGTAGAAACTCTTCCAACCCGGCGGCGTCGCGCAGGTGCCTGCCCTTGCGGCCGTCCTCGGCCGTGATGACGCCGCGAAAGACCCTTATCTCCGACGGCACAGACTTGTCCGCCGACCGCGCCCTGACGAGAAAGCCACGGTAGCCGAGCGCGGAGGGCGGCGGCGGGTTGCTCTCCTCGCCCGCGAGCGTCTCGCGGAGGCGGCCCTGAAGGTCGCCCAGCGCGTCGCCGTCGAGCGTCCACTCGGGGTCTGGGCGGCCGGAAAAGATCAGCAGCCGAACTGTGTACAGATCCGGTGACGACATAAGCTCAACTCCTTCGCGTCCGTCTGCGGAGCGCCCGCGCCCCGTCAGGCGATGGTCACCTTCGCTTTGCAGACGCAGTAGCAGCCGCAGAAGACCGTGTAAGGGCCGCGGTCGGCGGTGCGCGGGTCGGTGATGATGTTACCGCTGTTGTCGAGGTTCGTCGCCTCCGTCCCGCCCGGCTTGTGTGACCAGCGGCCGTCGCGGTCTTTGCGGTACCAGTGGAAGTCGCGCCCCGGCCAGATGACGAGCGCCACCTGATGACAGCAGTCGCTGCACCCGCAGCCGGTGTCGCAGTTGACCGGCGCGAGCCCGTCCGACTGCGCGCCGGAGCCGACCTCGGCGCAGTCAATCGAGCTGTACATATTGCCGGAGGCGAGGCCGGGCTGGGCGTAAGTCCCGGTCGCGATGTCGCACGCGTAGTTGTAACAGTTGTTGTTGTACTGGACGCCGTTCGCGTCGTTCCACACCGCCGGGTTGTACTGCGGCAGGCAGCGCGTGATCCAGTCGGCGATGGCCTTCGCGATGGCTTCGAGAAGCTCTTTGAGCCAGTTCATGGTGTTCACCTCTGAGGTTCGGTGAAGGGGGACGGCGGTTGACGCGTGGGGCGAGGTGACTGAAGGTGACGCGGTCGCGAGGATGCGCGGGAAGGATATGACCGGGCCACGGGGTTGTCAAGAATTTATCCCGGTTCGCCCTTGACGCGCCCGACGGTTTCTGATTATTGTTCGCCTGTCATTTACCCGTGAGCCCCGCGCCGAAAGCCCCGGCGGGGCGGCCCCTCAAGACCCGACCTCACCCTGATTTGCTCCGGCAAAATTTGCCACGGCCGAAACGTCACACGCCAGAGAGAAGGGGAACGCATGACCGCGTCCGCGCCGGCCAAAGGTGAGAAGCGCGCAGAGGCGCGCGAGCGGGGGCGCGTGCTCATCGTCTGCGACGACGCGGGCGCGGCCGAGTGCCGCGACGCGCTCGAAGACGCCGGCTTCGAGGTCGTCGGCGTGACGGGCGGCGCGGCGGCCCTCGTCGCGCTGCAGAGGTCGCGCCCGCACCTCGTCATCGCGCACCATCTCTTGCGCGGCATCGGCGCCGAGGAACTCGCCCGCACGCTCGCGCAGGCCGAGGAGGGCACGCCCGCCGTCTTCTTCGGCCCGGAGCCTTCCGACGCGGCGCGTCGCGTGCACGCCATCGAGGCCGGCGCTTTCGACTACTTCCGACTCCCCGAAGAGACGCGCCTCTTGGTCGCGCGCGCGCGGCAGCTCGTCCGCATGAAGCTCACCGTCGAGCGCCTGCGCGCCGAGGCCGACCGCGATTTTTTGACGGGCCTCGCCAACCGCCGGCGCTTCCGCAAGGCGCTCGGTCAGGAGGTCGAGCGCTGGCGACGCTACCGCGTCCCGTGCGCGCTCCTGCTCGTCGACATAGACTTCCTCAAGCGCATCAACGACGCGCACGGACACCCGGCCGGCGACACCGTCATCCGCGCCGTCGCGGCCGCGCTCTCACTCTTCACGCGCGACAACGACACGGCCGCACGCCTCGGCGGCGAGGAGTTCGCGCTCCTGCTCGCGGGCGCCGACGGCGCGCAGGCTTTTGCCGCGGCCGAGCGTCTGCGCGAGGCCGTCGAGGCGTCGGAGGTCGAGGGCGTCGGGCGCGTCAGCGTCAGCGTCGGCGTCGCCTCCTGCCCGGGCCACGCGCGCTCCGAGCGAGAGCTTTTCACCGCCAGCGACTCGGCCCTCTACCGCGCCAAGACCGACGGCCGCAACCGCTCCGTCGTCGCCCCCCTGAAACAGTGACGGGCGGCGGGCGGCGGGCGGCGAATTTGAGAACTTTCGTTCTCGCGCGTCACCCGCCGCTTGTCAGTCGTCACCGTCTGTTTCATAATGCCAGCCGCCTACCCGTCAGAGGTCTCGCCCACGTTTTCCGGCGCGGGCGCGGCGAAAAAAAACCTTGTTTCAGGTGTGAAACGCTGTTCCATTCTCGCGTCGTTTGTGCTATAGTGTGCCCGTCTTTTGCGGACACGACTTTAAAACACAGCGAGAGTGAGGACGAGAAAGAGTGATAGCGACAATGGCTGACAAGTTCGGCGCCGACCGCGGCAAGGCCGTCGAGGCGGCGCTGCTCAACATCGAGAAGAAATTCGGCAAGGGGTCGATCATGCGCCTCGGCGAGCGTGAAGTCGCCGACGTGCAGTCGATCTCGACCACCTCTTTGAGTCTGGACGCGGCCATCGGCGTCGGCGGAGTGCCGCGCGGCCGCATCATCGAAATCTACGGCCCCGAGAGTTCGGGCAAGACCACCTTGGCGCTCCACATCGTCGCCGAGGCGCAGAAGGCGGGCGGCGTGGCCGCCTACATCGACGCCGAGCACGCGATGGACTCGGAATACGCCGGCAAGCTCGGCGTCAACATCGACGAGCTCCTCATCTCGCAGCCCGACTCGGGCGAGCAGGCTTTGGAGATCGCCGAGGCTCTGGTGCGCTCGAACGGCGTCGACGTCATCGTCATCGACTCGGTCGCGGCGCTCGTCCCGCGCGCCGAGCTCGACGGCGAGATGGGCGACTCTCTGCCGGGCCTGCAAGCCCGCCTGATGTCGCAGGCGCTCCGCAAGCTGACGGCCATCGTCGCGCAGTCGAACACGAGCCTCATCTTCATCAACCAGATTCGCGAGAAGATCGGCGTCATGTTCGGCTCGCCCGAGACGACGACGGGCGGGCGGGCGCTCAAGTTCTACTCCTCCTTGCGCCTCGACATCCGCCGCATCGGCGCGATCAAGGACGGCGACCGCTTCGTCGGCAACCGCACGAAGGTCAAGGTCGTCAAGAACAAGGTCGCGCCGCCGTTCCACGACTGCGAGTTCGACATCATCTACGGCGAGGGCATCTCGCGCGAGGGCGACGTGCTCGACTTGGCGGTGACGCACAAGGTCGTCGACAAGAGCGGCGCTTGGTTCTCCTACAAGGGCGAGCGCCTCGGGCAGGGGCGCGAGAACTCGAAGCAGAACCTGAAGGAGAACCGCGACCTCTTGCGCCGCGTCGAGAACGAGGTGCGCGCCGCGCTCGGCATCCCCGCCCTCACGGGCGAGGAAGAGCCGAAGGCCGAGGCCGCGACCGACAAGAAGTAAGACCGCACGGCCGCAAAAGCCGTCTGACGACAGACCTTCGGGCGTCGCGCGCGAACGAG
>DASQDT010000270.1:0-6233 GCA_035634035.1 Pyrinomonadaceae bacterium
GGGGTCGGTCAGCCGACGCGACCCCGCCCGCCGCGCCGTCTCAGTTGTTGGGCCACTCGTAAGGGAAGAGAGCGCCGGCCTTGTCGGGCTTCAGGTCGAGGCCGAGCCGCTTGGCGGCGCGCGCGAGCACGGGGTCGCGCCCGGCCGCCATCTCCTCGCCCGTCATGAGCGCCGGCTCGTCCGGCGTCACGCCCACGTATTCGAGGCTGCGGCCGTCGGCCATGATGAGGTCGGCGTAGGTGACGCTCGTCCCGAAGAAGTAGACGACGTCGGCCCCGGCCTTGTGGTCGTAGAAGCGGCTGACCATCACCGCGCCGGCCGTCCGGTCGCCGACGACCGTCCCGCGCTTCTCCAACTGCACGACGCGCGCGAAGACTTCGGCGGCCGACGCCGACATGCTGTCCACGAGGACGACGAGCTCGCCCTTGTAGGCGTCGGCGCCGCGCGGCTTCGACATCAGGGGCTTCAGCTCCTTGCGCCCCTTCAAGTCGGCGATCTTGATTTCGCGGTCGAAGAAGTTTCCGACCAGACGCTGGAGCGCGACCGTCGGGCCGCCGTAGTTGCCGCGCAGGTCGAGAATCATCGCCTTGTACTTGCGCGCGCGGCTCATGATCTGGTCGATCTTCCCCTCGTCGATCTCGAAGTGCGGCATCCGCCAGATGAAGAGGTCGCCCTCCTCGTGGAAGCGCTGGCGCGTCGTCTTGCGCAAGTTCTCGGCCTCGCGTTCGAGCTCGAACCAAGAGGTCTCGTCGGTGAGGTCGGTCGTCCGCCTCCGCGCCTCGACCTTCGTCATCACGTCCACTTGGCGCGGCTGCTGGCCCGGACTCTGCACGACGAGGCGGAGGCCCGGCTGCGGGTCGAGCGTGTAGAAGAGGTACTTGATTTTCCAGAGGTCGTCGCGCGTGACGTCGATGCCGCCGACCTTGAGCAGGCGGTCGCCGGGGCGCAGGCCCTTCGCGTCGGCGTCGCTCTTGGGCCTGACGGCGTGGACGTAGCAGGCCTCGCCGACCATCATCATGTCCCACCCGTAGTCGTAGCGCGCGGCGCGGCCGGGCGGCATGAAGTAGGTGTGCGAGTCGCCGAGGTCGATGACCGCCTGCGCGATGATGCGGAAGGCGTGGCCGACCGACGTGGCCGACTTCATCTGCTCCTCGGCCTCTCGGAAGCGGGCGTCGACGTCGACGCCGCGGTAGGTCACGTCGTAGTAGTTCTTCTTGATGTCTTCTCTGACGACTTTGAGCATACTGAGCGCGCGGTCGCGCTCCGTCCCGTTGATGGACTTCTGCGCGCGCGCGTGAGGCGCGGCGAGCGCGGCGGCGACGAGGATGAGCGTCGAGAGGGTTGCGAGGGCGGCGCTGCGTCTGCGGCGGGGCGAAGTGTGAGTTCTCATGGGGGCTTGACTCCTTGAGGATTAGGTCGCAGGGCGGACGTGTGGGAGCCGAGGCGCTCGGTTCCGTTGGAGCTTGGCGTCTCTCTGAAATGGCGGGCGGCCGGGCGGGGCGCGAAAGGCTTCGGAGCACGTGCGAGGCGGAAGGCGTGCGGGCGGCGTCTTCGGGGCCTCGTCGGGCCGCTTCAAAGAGGAGTGGGAACTCTATTGTCGGGCGCAGTCTTTGTCAAGACTTTGCCGCGCGTGCGGGAGGCGATTTGCGGGCGAGTTTCGCGGCCCGGCGGCGGCCGAAAATTTTAAAGGGGCGGGATGTATTTCCGCGCCGCGTTTGGTTGAAGGCGGCGACCTGCGGACTTCTGACCCGCGCGCCGCCGCCTTCAGTTCAAATAACCCTCGCCCTCCCCGCCGGCCTCTTCTTCGTCGTCATCTTTCCCTTCTTCCGCCCCGCCCGCCTCGTCAACCGCCGCCCTCGCCGCGGGCAGCCCCGCGAACACGTTCTCCTCTTCGAGACTCCAGACTTCAAAGAGGTCGGGCGTGACTTCGGTGACGAAGCGCGAGGGGCGCTGGAGGATCGTCTGGCGCGTGTGATCCGCGGCCGTCAGGGGGTACGCGATGTAGAGCTGGTCGCGCGCGCGCGTGAGGGCGACGTACCAGAGGCGTCGCTCCTCCTCCTCGCCCTCGGCGTCGCGCAAGGAGCGCGGCGACGGGAACTTGCCGTCCGACGCCCAGACGACGAAGACCGCGCGCCATTCGAGACCTTTGGCCTGATGCACGGACGAGAGCGTGAGCAGCTCGTCCTCGTCGCCGCCCGAGACCACGTCCTCGGCCGTCAAAGCCTGCGGCCCGCCGTAACGCTCCGTCGAGATTAGCGCAAGCTCGGCCAAGAACTCCTCCGTCGAGTCGTAACGCGCCGCGTAGAGCGCGAGCTGCCGCAGGTCTTCGAGACGCGCCTCGGCGTTCTCGTAGTTCGCCTCCAAGTACGCTTGGTATCCGCGCGCGAGCACGAGCTCTATCTGCCTCGACGGCGACGAGCGCACGTCCTCGCGCGCCAGCTCCTCGACGAGCGCGCGGAACTCCGCCCAACTCGTCCCGCGCGTCCGCACGGCCGCGTCCGCGCCGCCGCTCCGGACGAGCGCGAGCGGGTCGGGCGCGAACGCGAGCATCTCCCACAGCCGCGCGGCCGTCGCGTTGCCGACGTTCGGGATGAGCTTCAGAACGCGCTTCCACGCCAGCTCGTCGCGCGCGTTCACCGTCAGACGCAGGTAGGAGACCACGTCCTTGATGTGCGCCTGCTCGAAGAAGCGGACGCCGGAGCGGACGCGGTAGGGGATGCCGCGGCGCGTCAGCTCAAGCTGGATTTCGAGCGAGTGGTAGTGCGAGCGGTAGAGAATCGCCATCTCTTCGAGCGCGACCCCCTCGTCGCGCAGCTCAAGGATGCGCGAGGCGACGAAGGCCGCCTGCTGGTCGGCGTCGCGGCACGGGACGAGCGCGGGCTGTAGTCCCAAACTCGCGCGCGCCGCGCGCAGCAGTTTAGGGAACTGCTTGCGGTTCGCGGCAATCGAGGCGTTGGCGACCGAGAGGATTTCGGGCGTCGAGCGGTAGTTGGTTTCGAGGCGGAACAGGCGCGCGTCCGGGTAGCGCTTCGGGAACTCGTAGATGTTCGTCCACTCCGCGCCGCGCCACGCGAAAATGCTCTGCGCGTCGTCGCCGACGACCATCACGCTGCGGTGCTTGACGCCCAACAGGTCGACGATCTCGGCCTGAAGCTTGTTCGTGTCCTGATACTCGTCGACGAGGATGTGCTCGAACTGCTCCTGATAGAGCCGCGCCACCTCGTCGCGCTCCATCAGCAGGCGCTTCCAGTTCATCAGAAGGTCGTCGTAGTCCATCACGTTACGCTCGCGCTTGCGCTCCATGAAGACCTGATCGACGCGGTGAATCTGCGGCGTGAGCGGCTCAAAATACGGGTGGCGGCGCGCGACCACGTCGGCAATCGGCTGGTCTGTGTTGTTGGCGAAGCTGATGATGTCTTGCAGGACTTCGGGCTTCGGGAAGCGGCGCGCGCGCGTGTCGACGCCGGCCTCGGCGACGCAGACGGAGAGGAAGTCGCGCGCGTCCTCCGCGTCGAGAATCGTGTAGTTCGACGAGTAGCCGATTGACTCGGCGTGGCGGCGCAGAATCAGGTTCGCGATGCGGTGGAACGTCCCGCCCCAGACGCGGCGCGCCACGTCCGCGCTTCCCGCCGTGAGGCCCTCGACGCGCCGCAGCATCTCGCGCGCGGCGCGGTTCGTGAAGGTCGCCAACATGACGCGCGCGGGCGCGACGCCGTGCTCGACGAGGTAGGCGACGCGGTAGGTGATGGCGCGCGTCTTGCCCGACCCCGCGCCCGCGATGACGAGCGCCGCGCCCGGCTCGGAGGTCGCGACCGCCAACTGCTCCTCGTTCAGCTCCTCGCGGAAGCGCGCCAGACGGTCGGGCACGCCCGCGCCTGCGGGGCGTTTGATGACGTAACGCTTGCTCACTCGGAGACTCTCTCAGGCGTCCTTGAGGCGGTCGCGGAAGCGCTCGCGGAACTTCTTGACCTTCGGCGCGACGACGACGCGGCAGTAGCCTTGTCCGGGGTTGTTCGCGAAGTACTCTTGGTGATAATCCTCGGCCTCGTAAAACTTCTCGAACGGCGCGAGCTCCGTCACCACGCGGCCGTCCCAGATGTTCGACTCGTCGATCTCGCGCATCACCTCTTCGGCCACGCGCCGCTGCCCTTCGTCGTGGTAGAAGACGACTGAGCGGTACTGCGTGCCCACGTCCGCGCCCTGACGGTTCAGGGTCGTCGGGTCGTGCGCCGAGAAGAAGACTTCGAGGATTTCGCGGAAGGAGATTTCGTCGGGGTCGAAGGTGACGCGCACGACCTCGGCGTGGCCCGTCTCGCCCGTGCAGACGTGTTGATAGCTCGGGTGCTCGACCGTCCCGCCCGCGTAGCCCGACTCGACGCTCTCGACGCCGCGCAGCATATCGAAGACGGCCTCGACGCACCAGAAGCAGCCGCCGCCCAGAGTCGCCACCTCCCTTTTCGCCTTCGCGCCGCCGCCCGCTTCCGTCTCATCGCTCATCGCGCGCCCGCCCCCTTTCGCTTTTTGACGGTCAGGTTACAACAGTTCGCGGCGCGGCTGCCACGTGGGCGTTGCAAAGTGCGGCGCGGGGCGGTTAGGATTGACCAACTTGCACACACATTCACGGAGCCGAAGAGAGGTTAAAGCGCGATGAAATTCCCGGGCGGCATGAACATCCAGCAGATGATGAAGCAGGCGCAGGCCATGCAGGAGAAGATGCAGGCGGAGATGGAGCAGATGACGGTCGACGCGACGGCCGGCGGCGGCGTCGTCACCGTCATGATGCGCGGCACGAAGGAGGTCGAGTCCATCAAGATCGACCCCGAGGCCGTCAAGGACGGCGACGTCGAGATGCTCCAAGACCTTCTCGTCGCGGCCTTCAACGAGGCCGGCCGCAAGGTCGACGAGGCCATGAAGTCGAAGCTCGGCGGGATGCTCCCGCCGGGACTCATGTAAAGCAGCGGCGGGCGGCGGGCGGCGGGCGGCGAGTTAAAAACTCGTCCCGCCCCCGGCCCGCCGCCCGTCACCCGTCATCGCCTTCGTATGCTCGAATACTCTGAGCCGGTCACACGTCTGATCGACGAGTTCAAGCGCCTGCCCGGCGTCGGGCACAAGTCGGCGCAACGGCTCGCCTTCCACGTCCTGCGGATGTCCGACGTCGAGGTCGAGCGCTTCATCGCCGCGCTCGAAGAGGTCAAGCGCAAGATAGTCTTCTGCACGATCTGCAACAACCTCACCGACGTCGATCCGTGCCGCTTCTGCTCCTCGACCGGGCGCGACCGCTCGATCATCTGCGTCGTCGAGGAGCCCTACAACCTCGTCGCCGTCGAGAAGACGAGAAGCTACCACGGCCTCTACCACGTCCTGCACGGCTCGCTCTCGCCCATCCGCGGCATCTCGCCCGACGACCTGCGGCTGCAAAACCTCCTGCCGCGCCTGCGGCCCGAGAACAACGAGGGGGTCGAGGTGCGCGAAGTCATCCTCGCCACCAACCCCAACACCGAGGGCGAGGCCACGGCCAGCTACATCAGCCGCCTCCTGAAACCCTTAGGCGTCCGCACCACGCGCATCGCGATGGGTATGCCCGTCGGCTCCGACCTCGAATACGTCGACGAGGTCACGATGGACAAGGCCCTCGCCAACCGCCACGAGATTTAAAGCCGGCCCACCCATGCGCAAGGTCGAGAGCTTATCGGAGGCGCGTGCGCGGCCGCTCGTGCCGCGGCTCGTGGCGCTCCTGCGGGATTCGGTTGACGGCGGTTCGTCGGTGGGCTTTCTGCCGCCGCTCGCGTTCGAGACGGCGGAGGACTACTGGCTCGAAACGTTGGACGAGGTCGCGCGCGGGACGCGCGTGCTGCTCGTCTCGACGGAAGATGAAGAGGTGTCGGGGACGGTGCAGCTCGCGCTCGCGACGAAGCAGAACGGTCTGCACCGCGCGGAGGTGCAGAAGCTGCTCGTGCACACGAGCTTCCGCGGGCGCGGCGTGGCGCGCGCCCTGATGCGCGCGGCCGAAGACGCGGCGCGCGCGGCCGGGCGGACGACGCTCGTGCTCGACACGGAGCAAGGGAGCGTCGCCGAGAGTCTCTACGAGAAGTGCGGCTACACGCGCTCGGGCGTCATCCCGCGCTACGCGCTCAACACCGAAGGCGAGTTGATCACGACGGTCGTCTTCTACAAGCTTCTGTAGAACGGCGGCGGTAAAAAGAAGGCGCTCGGCGCTCAGCTAAAACTAAGCT
>DASQDT010000271.1:0-15645 GCA_035634035.1 Pyrinomonadaceae bacterium
CGTCGGCAAGGGCGTCCGCGCCCTCGCCGTCGCGCCCGCGCGCGCGCCGCAGCTCGGCCTCGAACTCGACGCGCTGCTTGAGCCTGCGCAAATCAATCCCCAAGTCCTTGACCGTCTGGTAGCGCTCCTCGCGGTCTTTGGCGAGCGCCTTCATCACGATGCGCTCTAGCTCGGCGGGAACGTCGGCGGAGAGCCGCGCGAGCGGTCGCGGGTCGCGGTTGAGCACGGCGGCCATCACGTCGCTCGCCGTCGGCCCCTCGAACGGCGCGCGGCCGGCGGCCATCTCGTAGAGCACGACGCCGAGCGACCAGATGTCGGTGCGCTCGTCGACTTCGAGGCCGCGCGTCTGCTCCGGCGACATATAGCCGCACGTCCCCATCACCATGCCGGGGCGCGTGTTGACGAGCGCGCGGGCGAGCGAGTCGCTGTCGGACGTGTCGCGCTGGCTGCGGCCGTCGCCCTTCGGCTTCGCCAACCCGAAGTCCAAGACCTTGACGTAGCCGTCGGGGCGTATCATCAAATTCTCGGGCTTCACGTCGCGGTGGACGACGCGCGCGGCGTGCGCGGCGGCGAGCGCGGCCGCCGTCTGAATGCCCACGTCGAGCACCTCGTGCGTCGGGCGCGGCCCGCCGCGCAGACGCTCGCGCAGGGTCTCGCCCTCGACGAACTCGGTGGCGATGAAGCGCAACGGCCCGTCCGCGCCTATCTCGTGAATGGTCAGGATGTTCGGGTGGTTGAGGGCCGAGGCGGCGCGCGCCTCCTGCTCGAAGCGGCGGACGCGCTCGGCGTCGTCGGTGAACGAGGCGGGGAGGAGTTTGAGCGCGACCTTGCGCCCGAGAAAAGTGTCCTGCGCCAAGTAGACTTTGCCCATGCCGCCCTCGCCGAGCGTCGAGAGGATGCGGTAGGAGGCGATGGTCTGGCCCGGTTGGAGAGACGACGCGTCGTCGCCCGTGATGAGGCGCGCGGCCAACTGCGCGGCCGGCGCGGAGAGGAAGTCGTCGTCCTGCTCGTGCGCGGCGAGGAGGGATTCGACCTCGGCGCGCAGCCCCGAGTCCGCGCCGCACTCGCGCTCCAGCCACGCGGCGCGCTCCGCGCCCGCGGGCCGGTCGAGCGCCGCGCCGAAGACCTCCTTGATGCGCTGCCAGCGTTCGGGCGTCACTGCTCTGCGGTCATCTCGCGGCGGAGCCACGCGCGGGCCATCTTCCAGTCGCGCTCGACCGTCGTGTGGCTGACGCCGAGCACGGCGGTCGTCTCCTCGATGGTCAGCCCGCCGAAGAACTTCAGCTCGACGACGCGCGCCTGCTGCGGGTCGACCGCCGCGAGACGTTCGAGCGCCTCGTGGATGGCTAGGAGTTCGACGTCGGGGCGGTCGCCGAAGCGGTCGGCCTCCGAGAGCGAGACCGTGTAGAACTGCCCGCCGCGCTTGTCGGCCCGGTGCGCCCGCGCGTGGTCGACGAGGATGCGCCGCATCAGTTGCGCGGCCACCCCGATGAACTGCGCGCGGTTCTGCCAGCGCGCGCGGCTCTGGTCAACCATCTGCATGTAGGCTTCGTTGACGAGGGCCGTCGGCTGGAGCGTGTGGTCGGGCCGCTCGCGGCGGAGGTAGCCGCCGGCGAGTCGGCGCAGCTCGTCGTAGACGAGCGGCATCAGTTGGTCGAGCGCGGTGCGGTCGCCCGCGCTCCACCTCTCCAGAAGCATCGTGACCTGTTGGGGCGTGTGCGTCATCGGGGCAGAGGGGCCGGACGGAGCGCGCCCGCGCGGCGCTGACGCACGGCTGCCTCGCCCGAGCCTTAAACACTCGGCGGAACACTGTTTAGAGGGGAGTGTCGCCGCGCCGATACTAACATTTTTCCGCGCGCGGCGGGAGCGCCGCGTCCCGATTTATGGACGCGCGTCGAGCACCTATTCCGACCCGTCCGACATCAAAACTTGATTTTCTCAGCGCCCCGAAAATTCCCCGGACTGTTCCGCGGCGGGTTGGGAGTTTTCCCGCGGAATACGCGTTTACAAGTAGAGTGGAATTCCACCAGACCTCGACGCGTGGCGCGCGTGCGGGCGCGCCTGACAGAATTTTGCGAACCGTCCCGTTTCGGTGCGCGAGATGGCGCGAGGCGGCGTCCGGGTTCGCGAGATTTCGACCATCTTTTCTTTGACTTTACGTCATGAACGTCGCCCGAAGAATCGGGCATAATGGTCGCTCTTTTTAAAGTTTACGGGTGCGAGCCTCGCACGCTCTAGTTCACACCTCCGCACGGCTTCCAGCGCGGCCCGCGGCGGCAGCGGTCAAGCATAAATCAAATAGTTCGGGCCGGGCCTTTTCAGCCACGGCAGTTTACCCGAACGGAGTCCCGCGTTCATTCCCCTTACGGCGCGCCTCCGACATGGAGTGTCCCATGCCTCGAACACCCCGCGTGTCTCGTCGCCGCGCTGCAGTCATCGCCATCATTCTACTCGCCTGCGCGGCGTCGCTCCTGCCCGGCTTCGGCGGGGCCGGCGCTCAGACCACCGTCTCCGAGCCTTACCTGCTGCCCGGCGACTCGGGCCGGTTCGCCGCGCCCGGCGCGCAGCACCAGACGCAGGTCGCGCGCGGCGCAGACACCCTGCTCGCCGTCTGGTCTGACTCGCGCACGATGCTCTCCGTCAACGAGGCCGGCACGTCGAGCCCCAACGGCGGCACGGGCGCGGGCTCGCAGGCCGACATCTACGCGGCGCGCATCGGGGCCGACGGACAGGTCATCGACCGCACGCCCATCGTCGTCAATCAGGCCGGCTACGAGCAGATCATGCCGCGCGTCGGCTGGAACGGACGCAACTGGCTGGTCGTGTGGCTCACGCGTCAGGAGAACGACTACTACAACTACCAGATGCTCGCCGCGCGCGTCTCGCCCGCGGGCGTCGTGCTCGACCAGACGCCCGTCGTCATCCGCCCGAGCGCGCCGGACGGGCAGTGGCCGCAGTCAGTCATCGAGGACGGCGCGGGCAACTGGGTCGTCGTCTGGGAGTCGTCGCTGCCGCAGGAGGGCTCGAACATCCCGCGCGGCGTCTTCGTCACGCGCGTCGCGGACGACGGCACGGTCTTAGACCCCGGCGGGCGACTCGTCTACAACCACCACAGCCAATTCATGAGCGACTCGAAGATGGCGCGCGCGGGCGACCGCTATCTTCTGACCTTCGTCGAGATGGGGCCGCCCTACCTTTTGATGGGCCTCACGCTCGACGCGAACTTCACGCAACTGCGCAACGGCCCCGAGCGGCTGAGCAGCGCCTCGTCCGGTTATGATTTGGCCTCGGACGGTAACACTTGGCTCGTCGCTTGGAAGGACGGCGGGAGCGTCTACAACGTCTACGCGACGCGCGTCACGCGCGACGGCGACCCCGTCGACACGACGCCCATCCTCGTCCGCTCGAACACGGGCGTCTCGCCCTCGAAGTCGGCCGTCGTCTGGGACGGGCAAGTCTGGTTCGTCGTCTATTCGAGCGGCTACGACCCGGCGACGCAGCAGTACAACCTCGGCGGCCACGACGTCTACTTCACGCGCGTCACGACGGCCGGCGCGGTGCTCGACCCGAACGGCGTCGCCGCCGAAAGCGGCACGGGCAACGACTTCGACCCGGCCGCCGCGCCCGGCATCGGGGGCGGCGCGCAGATAGTCTGGAACGACACGCAGAGGTTCGACGTCAACACCTCGCGCGCGACGCGCGAGGGCGCTGTCGGCCCGACCGATCTGCCGCTCGCGCTGAGCGCGCCGCGTCAGGCCGAGGCGCGCATCGCGTCGAACGGCGCGGGCTTCCTCGCCGTCTTCCGCCGCGAGGTCTCCGGCGAGTCGCGCATCATGGGCCAGCGCCTCAACGCCGACGGCACGCCCGCAGACCCCGAGCCCTTCGTCCTCTCCGGCGACCAGACGCGCGCCAACAACCCTTCGGTCGGCTGGGACGGCTCGAACTACCTCGCCGTCTGGGACACGCCGACGACCGACGTCCGCAAGACCTACGGCGTCATCGTCCCGCCCGCCGGCCCCGTGACGGCCGCGCCCACGTTCCTGATGAACGGCGAGCAGCCCGACGCCTCGGGCCTCGCGGGCAAGTTCCTCGTCGTCAACATCATTCAGAAGACGCGGCAGATTCGCAGGACGCAGCGCGTCATCGTCAGCGGCGCGGGGACGCCCGCGACCGCGCCCGCAGAAATTGAAGGCGTCTTCAACTTCTGGCCGCGCGCCGCCGCCTACGGCGAACGCTGGCTCGCCGTCTGGGAGTTTCACGGCAACCACGACGACTCGCCCGGCACGATTCACGCCTCGTTCATCGAGCAGGACGGCACGATCGGCGCGGTCTTCACCGCCGGCAACGTCGGCAACGACCTCCAGCCGCACCTCGCCGTCGCGTCTCCCGCGGGGCCGGCCCTCGTCGTCTGGTCGAACGGCGACGTGCACGCGCGCCGCATCAACCCCGACGGCACCTCGCCCGAGCCGGCCTCGGGCAGCCCCGTCGTCACCATCCCGAACACGGCGCAGGCGCGCGCCTCCGTCGCGTGGGACGGCGAGCAGTTCGTCGTCGTCTGGGTCGACCACCGCAACGAGCCCTACCCGCTCCAGCCGCGCGGCGACGTGTTCGCGGCGCGCGTCGCGCCGACGAACGTCGTCGTCGAGGAGTTCCCCGTCGCCTTGAGCCCCGCGCCCGAGGACTCTCCGTTCGTCGTCTCGGCGGGCGGGCTGACGCTCTTCTCCTACGCGAAGTTCTACGACGACAAGCCGCAGGGCGACACGCCCGCCTTCACGTCGCACCGCATCACTCTGCGCAAGGCCGACCTGCCGGCCCCCCCGGTCGTGACGCCGCCGGCCGCGCCGACCGGCCTCCTCGTCACGCAGAACAATCAGGGCCTCGGCCAAGTCACGCTCACTTGGGCGGACGCGAGCGACAACGAGGTCGGCTTCAAGATCGAGCAGCGCACGGGCGCGACCGCCGCTTGGTCGCAGGTCAGGCAGGTCGGCGCGAACACGACGACCGCCAGCGGCTTCACCACGAGCGTCGCCGAGCCCACATACTTCCGCGTCCGCGCCTACAACGCGGGCGGCGACTCGCCCTATTCGAACGAGGCGACCGCGCCCGTCGTCACCCTGAGCCCCTTCTCGCCCTCCGTGATGGGCGAGCCCGGCAGCGTCACCGTCAACGCGACGGCGAGCGACCCGGACGGCGTCGCGCGCGTCGAGTTCTACTACGCGACGAGCGCCACCTTCCCGAACTACACGCTGCTCGCCACCGACACGCAGGCGCCCTACAGCCACAGCTGGACGAACATCCCGGCCGGCTACTACTACGTCAAGGCGAAGGCGATTGACCCGCTCGGCTCCTCGACCGAGACGCTCTACGAGAGCTTCGCCGTCCGCGCCGCGCCGGCCGTGACCATCTCGACGCCCGTCGAGGGCTCGATCTTCGTCCCCGGCTCGGCCATCACGATCACGGCCACCGCGCAGCCGCGCAACGACCAGAGCGAGTACGTCACGCGGACGGACTTCTACGCGAACACGACGCTCATCGGCTCGATCGACGGCCACTACCCGACCTACTCCCACACTTGGGAGAACGTCCCGGCGGGCGCTTACGCGCTGACGGCGCGCGCGACGACGAGCTACGGCGTGACGGGCACGAGCCCGGCCGTCAACGTGCGCGTCGGCGCGGCCGGCAACAACATCACGGGCCGCGTCACCGACGGCGCGCGCGGCATCTACAACGTCCGCGTCGCGCTCTCCGGCTCGCAGACGGCCGAGGCCCGCACCGACGCCGACGGCAACTACACGTTCATCAACGTCCAGCCCGGCGCGAACGTCACCGTCACGCCCTCCATCGAGGGCTACAACTTCACGCCGGCCTCGCAGAGCTTCGCCAACGTCCTCGTCCCGCAGGTCGCCAACTTCACGGGCGCGCCGCGCACCGGCCCGACGCCCGACCCGAACGCCGCGCCCGTCTACTCGCAGCCCTCGGCCCTCGGCGCGTCGCTCGAACTCAGCTCGGAGAAGCCGACCGCGCCGCTCTTGGACAAGGAGACGGCCGACGACTTCGAGCTGACGGCCACCGTCACGCGCGTCCGCGTCTCGGGCGGCCGCGACACGAGCACCTCGTCGAGCCCGCTCGTCTACGGCGTCTACCTGCGCTTCTACGACGGCTCCTCAGGCAGGCCCGGCGCGCTTCAGGCCGAGTACTACCTGCCGGCCGGGAGCCCGAACTTCGTCTACGACAGCGCGCGCCCCGGCCGCCTCGACATCACGCTGCCGACGCCGTTCGAGGCGCGCGGCCGCCACTTCATCGCGCCGCAGCTCGTCATCGCCGACGGCAGCTGGTGGGTCTCAAGCTCCTCGGTCGCGCGCGGCACGACGTGGCTCGTCCGCGACAACCTTGAGCCGATTCCCGCGTGGACTTCGCCCTACTTCCCGAAGGACATGGCCTTCGACCTCTTCGGGACTATCTCGACGACCGCGCGCCTCGACTCGGTCACGCCGCAGACGGTCGCGCGCAGCGGCTACTTCACCGTCACCGGCTCGAACCTCGGCGCGGCGCAGGGCGCGAGCCGTCTGACGGTCGACGGCCTCGACCCCATCATCGTCCGCTGGTCTGACACCGAGATCGTCGGCTACGTGCCGGAGGCCGCGCGGGTGGGCTCCGTGCCCGTCGTCGTGACGAACGCGGCCGGCGCGAGCAACACGCTCATGATGGGCGTCACCGAGCGGAGCGAGGACGGGCGCGTGCGCTGGCGGACGAAGGTCGTCGGCAACAACATGAGCCACCGCGCGGCCGTCGCGCCGGCGGGCAGCCCCGACGCGGGCTCGGTCTACGCCGCCATCAGCGGCCACGTCTACGCTTGGTCGCCGGCGGGCGCGCTCAAGTGGGTCGCGCGCATCGGCGGCAACGGGCCGATCTCCGTCGGCCCCGACGGCACCGTCTACGTCGGCGACTCCGTGCAGACGGCGGCCGGGCCGTACCGCGCGGCCGTCACGGCGCTGAACCGCGACGGCAGCCGCCGCTGGCAAATCTTCGACTCGCAGTCGAACGACCTGCGCGCCGGCCCGTCGGTCGGGCCCGACGGCAAGGTCTACGTCGTCTTCGGGCCGGGCGAGTTCAACACGGCGGCCTTCAACCCCGACGGCACGCTCGCGTGGACGCGCAACGACAACCTCTCGGCCTTCCAGAGCGGCAGCAGCCTCGGGCGACCCGAGATAGTCTTCGGCCGCGCGCTCCCGCGCCTCTACTTCTCGTCGAACACGCCGAACGGCGCGCGCCTGTTCGCGCACACGCTCGCCGGCCAGCCGGTCTGGGCGAGCCCCAACGGCTCGTCCGGCCCCGCGCCCGTCGTCGCGCCCGACGAGAACCTTCGCCACCAGAATCAGTCCCTGAGCGCCGCCGACGGCAGCGTCATCTACACCTTCAACTTCGGCACGGCCACCTCGCAGCCGCCCGACGCCGGCCCCGACAGCACGCACTACCTCGTCCAGAACTCCTACAAGCTGTTCGCCGTCCGCCCCGACGGCACGCAGAAGTGGCAGCACGACGACACGTACGAGGGCACGCCCGGCATCCTCGAAGAGCCCGTGGCGAGCCCCGCCGGCAACGTCGTCTTCATGGGCGGGCGCATCACGTCGGGCCAGCCCGGCTACTTCACCGCCGTCAAGACCGAGGACGGGACGACCGCTTGGAAGATGATTCTGCCGAACGAGCCGGGCTTCTACCCCGACTACTACGGCAACCTCGTCCCCTACAACCGCCCCGTCTTCTCCGACGACGGCGTGACCGCCTACACGAACGTCTGGGTCGCGGCCAGCCCCGGCTACAGCTACTTCTACGCCGTCAACACGTCGTCCGAAGACATTCCCGTCAACCAAGAGCCGGAGGTCATCCTGACCAGCCCGCTCAGCGGCGCGAACTACCCGCGCGGCGCGACCGTCCAGATGACGGCCGAGGCCACGGACGACCAGCCCGTCGCGGCCGTCGATTTCTACGCGCAGAAGAGCTGGCAGGAGGCGCCCGTCCTCATCTCGTCCGACACGACCGCGCCCTACACGGCGACCTACACCATCACCGCGTCGGGCGGCCTCATGCTCGTCGCGCGCGTGCAGGACGCGGGCGGGCTCGCCGGCGAGTCGCGCGCCCACCTGTCCGTGCCGAACGAGACGGCGCGCGTCCGCTGGCTTGAGCCGGCCGACGGCGCGCGCATCAACGAGGGCGAGAACTTCACGCTCCGCGTCGAGGCGTTCGACCCCGACGGCGCGATAACCGAAGTCAACTTCTACGCCGACACGCTCATCGGCCGCGACGCGACGCCCGACGCGCAGAACCGCTACGAGACCGTCTGGCAGAACCCGCCGGCCGGCACGCACCTCCTACAGGCGCAGGCCGTCGACAACGAGGGCATCGAGCTCCGCCGCTACATCACCGTCCACGTCGGCCCGGCGACGCCCGAGCCGACCCCGACCGCGCAGCCGACGCCGACGCCCAACGGCCAGCCGCCCGTCGTCCGAATCACGAGCCCGGCCGACAACTCCGCCTTCGCCCCCGGCACGGAAGTCATCGTCACGGCCGAGGCGAGCGACCCCGACGGCCAGATAGCGCGCGTCGACTTCTACCACGCGCCCTACGGCATCCACCTCGGCGCGGACTTCAACGCGCCCTACACGGCCCCCGTCCGGTCGTCCGGCCCCGACGTGCGGCAGATTTACGCGCGCGCGACCGACGACCGCGGCAACGCCGTCAACTCGGCCACCGTCCGCGTCATCTGGGAGGACGCCAACGGCGACCTCACCATCAGCGGCGTCGTCCGCCACCAGCAGAGCTCCCCGGCGAACGAAATCTTTTTGCCGAACGCGCTCTTCGAGCTTTACCTCCACGGCGCGCTCGTCCGCACCACCCGCACCGACTCTCAGGGGCGCTTCGTCTTCGACCGCCTGAGCTTCGGCGGCGAGTACAGCGTCAAGCCGGCCGAGCCGGGCTACACCTTCTACCCGCCGGCCGTCACTTGGTCGGGCCTCACGGAGAACGAGACGTGGGACTTCGTCGCCGAAGGCCCGCTCCCGCCGGGCCCGACGCCGACGCCGACGCCCGGCGCGAACCTCCTCGCGTGGGAGCAGTTCTACGACAGCCCCTACCATCTGGCCGACTACGACTCCATCGTCGCGCTCGACCCGCAGGGCAACTCCTACGTCACCGGCACGTCGAACGTCCCCGGCGGCGGCGGCGACACCGACATCTCGACCGTCAAGTACGACGCGGCGGGCCGGCCCGTCTGGTCGCGCACCTTCGTCGGCTTGGGCGGCTACAAGGACTGGGCGACCGACATCGAGGTCGACTCGGCGGGCAACGCCTACGTCACCGGCACCTCTTGGCGCGGCAACGCCTACTGGTACGACCTCGTCACCATCAAGTACGACACCAACGGCAACGAGCAGTGGGTGCGCTACCACAACGGCCCGCTCGGCTCGACCGACATGGGCAACGCCGCCGCGCTCGACCCTTCGGGCGCGGGCATAGTCGTCGTCGGCTACGAGGCCACGCGCGACCCGTTCACGGGTCAGGGCTTCGACCAGTTCGTGACCATCAAGTACGCGGCCGACGGCACGCAGCAGTGGCTCGCGCGCCACTCGCAGGAGAAGCGCGGCGACCACGCCATCGACGTCGCGGCCGACGCCGGCGGCAACTACTACGTCACGGGCTTCGCCTACACCTCGACCGGCGAAAGCTCGAAAGACCTGCTGACCGTCAAGTACGGCGCGGACGGGCAGAGGCTCTGGGCGTCGGTTCACGACGGCCGCCCGGCCGAGCCCGGCCCCGCGCCCCTGCCGAACAACCCCGTGACGGACGAGCCGGGCGGCGTCCGGGTTGACGGCGCGGGCAACGTCTACGTCTTCGGCTCGAACGTGCCGGGCACGGCGCAGGACGACTTCCTGCTGCTTCGTTACAACCCCGACACGGGCGCGCTCGTCTGGGGCCGCAACTGGTCGGGCCCGGCCTACGACTACGCGCGCGACATGGCGGTTGACTCGGCCGGCAACATCTACCTGACCGGCGAGAGCTACGACAAGGTCTTCCAGACCGTCAACGACTACCCGTCGTCCGACTCGGCGACCGTCAAGTTCTCGGCCGACGGGGCGCTGCTTTGGGAGCGCGTCTACCGCGCCTTCCCCGGCAAGTGGGACGGCGGCCGGCACGTCCGCCTCGACTCGGCCGGCAACGCCTACGTCGCCGCCTACTCCGAGGGCTTCGTCAACTCCGACACGGCCGTCATCAAGTACACTTCCGACGGCACGGAGTCGTGGGTCTTCCGCTACGACAACCCGTACCACACCGACGACTCCGTGACGGCGATGGCGGCCGACGCCTCGGGCAACCTCTTCCTGACGGGCCGCGCCATCATCCCGAACGCGCAGGGGACGGAGACGACCGACTACGTCACCGTCAAGCTCGCCGCCTCCGGCGCGACGCTCAACTCGCCGCCCGAGATCAACTTCGACGTCGGCCCGACCATCGTCGGCCGCACGGCCGAAGCCGAGAGCGCGCGCACGACCGAGCGCGTCCAGACGCCCAACGGCCCGACCATCGTCGGCCGCAGCCAGCGCCTCTCGGCGCAGGCCTTTGACCGCGACGGCACGGTCTCGCGCGTGCAGTTCTACGAGGTCGAGTCGGTCGAGGGCGGCGTCCGCACGACGCTCATCGGCACGGACACGACCGCGCCCTATGAAGTCGATTGGACGAACCCGACGGTCGGCACGCACGCCGTGACGGCGATGGCCGTCGACAACGGCGGCGCGACGCGCACCGCCCCGACGAAGGCCGTCAACGTCGAGGCCGCGCCCGAGCCGACGCCGGAGCCCACGCCGACTCCCGTCCCGTCGCCGACGCCCGCGCCTCAGCCGACGCCCGACCCGACTCCCGTCGCGCCGGCCACGAACATCGCGCTCGGCAAGGCGGCGACGCAATCCTCGACGGGTTGGGGCGGCGTCGCCGCGCGCGCCACCGACGGCAACACGAACGGCAACTGGTCGCAGAACTCGATGACGACCACCTTTAACGACGCGCAGGCGTGGTGGGAGGTCGACCTCGGGGCCGTCGCGCGCATCGACAGCATCAAGGTCTGGAACCGCAGCGACTGCTGCACGGAGCGCCTCGCGGACTTCCACGTCCTCGTCTCCGACACGCCTTTCACGTCGAACACGCTCGGCACGGCCGCGGCGCAGACGGGCGTCTCCGACTTCCACACGCCGGGTCAGGGCGCGCGTCCGACGCAAATCGCCGTCGGCCGCACGGGCCGCTACGTCCGCGTGCAGCTGACGGGGACGAACTACCTCAGCCTGTCCGAGGTCGAGGTGTTGGGCTGGATGGCGGGCACGCAGCCCGCGCCGACCCCGCCGCCGCAGCCGACCCCGACTCCCGTCCCGTCGCCGACGCCGACTCCTCAGCCGACGCCCGCGCCCTCGCCGTCGCAGACGGTGAACCTCGCGCTCGGCAAGGCGGCGACGCAGTCGTCTACGGGCTGGGGCGGCGTCGCGACGCGCGCCACCGACGGCAACACCGACGGCAACTGGTCGCGCAACTCCGTGTCGACGACAGTCTCGGACGGTCAGGCGTGGTGGGTGGTTGACCTCGGCCCGGTGGGCCAGATCGAGAGCGTCAAGGTCTGGAACAGAACCGACTGCTGCAAGGAGCGCCTCGCGGACTTCTACGTGCTCGTGTCCGACGCGCCCTTCGCCTCCCAAGACCTGACGGCCACGCTCAATCAGGCCGGCGTCTCGTCCTTCCGCAAGACGGGCGCGACCGACCTGTCGGCCGCGCTCGCCGTCGGCCGCTCCGGGCGCTACGTCCGCGTGCAACTCTCGGGCACTAACTACCTCTCGCTCGCCGAAGTCGAGGTGATGGGGCAGGGCGCGACCGCGCCGCCCGTCCCCGTCAACGTCGCGCTCGGCAAGGCGGCGACTCAATCCTCGACGGGTTGGGGCGGCGTCGCCGCGCGCGCGGTCGACGGCAACACCGACGGCGATTGGTCGCACAACTCCATGACGACCACGTTCTCCGAGTCGCAGGCGTGGTGGGAGGTCGACCTCGGCTCCGTGCAGCAGATAAACACGGTCAAGGTGTGGAACAGAAGTGACTGCTGCACGGATCGGCTCGCGAACTTCCACGTCCTCGTCTCCGACGTGCCCTTCGCCTCGGCGGACTTGACGGCGACTCTCGGCCAAGCGGGCGTCGCGAACTTCCACACGGCGGGTCAGGCCGGGCGTCCGACGACGTTGGGCGTCAACCGCACGGGCCGCTACGTCCGCGTGCAGCTCGCCGGCTCGAACTACCTCTCGCTCGCGGAGGTCGAGGTGTGGGGCACGCAGCCCGCGCCGACGACGCAGCCCGTCAACCTCGCGCTCGGCAAGACTGCGGCGCAGCACTCGACGGGTTGGGGCGCGGTGGCGGCGCGCGCCGTCGACGGCAACACGAGCGGCGACTGGGCGCACAACTCCGTCTCGTCGACCCTCTACGGCAACCAGCCGTGGTGGGAGGTCGACCTCGGCGCGGTCGCCACGGTTCAGAGCGTCAAGGTCTTTAACCGCAGCGACTGCTGCTCAGAGCGGCTGGCCGACTTCGAGGTCTTCGTCTCGGACGTTCCCTTCTCGTCGTTCGACCTCTACGCGACGCGCGCGCAGGCGGGCGTCTCCTCCTACCCGAAGGCGGGCGCGGCCGGCGCGCAGGCGAGCGTCCCCGTCAACCGCACGGGCCGCTACGTGAGAATCCAGCTGACGGGGACGAACTACCTCACGCTCGCGGAGGTGCAGGTCATGGGGACGCCGTAAGTCGGGAGCGAGTCTGAAAGATTGAAGGCGGAAGGATGAATCTATCAGTCCTTCCGCCTTCGTCCTTTTTTTCGTCGGGTGGTTGGGAATTTCGCGTCGGGTTACGCGTTAACAGTTGTGAGGCCGAGTGGGGGAGGTCGCAATGCGCTGGCTGACCTCCGCCGCGTGCCTCGGGACGGCCCGCAAGGGTCGTCTTGATACGGCGGAACGCGGGTGGCGACCGCGCCGCGCGAACGGTCACGGGGAGATCCGTCCGCGGTCGCGTGCGCGCCCGCGTTCCCCGATTCGCTCGCCGGCAGAAGCGCCGGCGCCCGAGTCCCGTCCCCGTCCTTCACCCCCAACCGAAACGGAGCGTAAAGATGACCCGCACCAAACTCGGCCCGACCATCGTCTAACCTTTACTGATTCGCTTAAGGCGGCGGCCACGGGATTTCCCGCGCCCTCTTCGGCGTCGGCGCGGGCGCTGGCGGCGGGCCCTGCCGCTGCGGCCCGACGACCTCGCGCCGCCTCCCGATCATATCATCCTCGGTCGAAGACTCGACGCGCGCGGGCTGTTGCTGCTGCCGACGCTGCTGCTCCGCCGCGCGACGCGCCGCCTCGCGCCTCGCCTCCTCGCCCGCATCGCCCGCGTCCGACTCCACCAAAGAAGGCTCGACGCCCTGCGGTGTCACGCCCGCGTCGCGCACGGCGTAGGCCGCGCCGCGCCCTCTCACATTTCTGACGGGCTCTTCGACGGGCGTCGTCGGCGTGAACGCCTCGCCCTGCGTCACGGCGGGCGCGAACATCTCGGGCGCGGGCCCGACTGTGGACGCGGCGGCCGGCGCCGACGACTCGGCGGACGGCGCGGGCTGGAGAGGCTCGACGGCGGTCGCGCCCGCGGGCGGCGCGTCCGGCGCGACAGCCTGCGTCTGCGCGGGAGCCTGCGAGGCCGGCGCGACGCCGCGGCGCGAGAGGCCCGCGTAGCGGTACGCGACCGCGCCGCCGGCGGCGACCAAGAAGGCGAGCGCCGCCGCGTACGCGTACGCGCGACCACGCCGCGCAGGCGTACGCTTCACAAACTCCGTCTCACGCGGCTCGTCCGCGCGCGACTCTCCGCGAGACTCGACGGCGCGCGTCTCGACAAGCGGGGCCTCGTCACGTAAATCTTCATCACGAGTCGAAGCACGCGGCGCGGCATCTTCGACAACCGCCGACGCGGCGGCGGATTTCGTCGCCCCGCCGAAAACCTTTTCCAGCGACTCGGCCTCCGCGCGCCGCGCGCGCACGACCTCTCCGACGCGCGGCTCGGCCCTGCTCTCATCTTCTGAAATGATGGCTCGGGCGGCGGGAGTGGGGCGTGGTGCGGTCGGGGCTTCGTCGCGTCGGGCCTCGCGCGTTGCGCGTGAAGTAGTGCTTGCCGCGACGGCGGCGCGCGCGGGCGCGCTTGTTTTTAAGAGCTTCGCTACCTCGACGTGGCCGCGCGAGGCGGCCCAAGAGAAGGCGTCCGAGCCGTTGCGGTCGGCGGCCGAAACGTCCGCGCCGGCCGCGACGAGCGCGCGCACCGACTCGGCGTGGCCGAAGAAGGAGGCGAGCATCAGGGCCGTCCACCCGTCGGCCCGCGCGGCGTTCACGTCCGCGCCCGAGACGACGAGCGCGCGGACGACCGCGGCGTGGCCGCGCGAGGCGGCGCGCATCAGGGCCGTCTCGCCGCCCGGCGTCGCGGCGTCGACGTCCGCGCCCGCGTCGAGCAGCTTTTCAACCGCCCGCTCGTCGCCCGCCTCGGCCGCGCTCAGTAAGCTCTGCGCACTCGTCAACAAATTTCACCCCTCGGCGCGGCGGCGGTGGGCCGCGCCGAGGAGTATACATCACGCGCGCTGAGCGCGCCCGTCAGCGCCCCGGCGTCGCCGCCGGCTTGATGACGACGGCCGGGATGTCGGCCGCGCGGACGAGCGCGTTGAAGGACTTCAGGTCGGTCTCCATCAACTGCCGGAGCGTGCGCAGTTGCGCGTCTATCTTCGCCGTCAACTCCTCGTTGAGCGCGAGCGCCTGCTCGGTCGGCGGCGAGTCCGAGCTCGCGACGCCGGAGGCGAGCGAGGCCAGCTTGTTGTTCAGACGTATCGGGAAGTTGAGCGTGTCCTGACTGCTCTGCACTTTGGTCTGGTAGAGCGTCTCCTCGACCTCCGTCAGCTTCCTCATCAACTCGCGCCCGCGCTCGACGACCTGACGCGCCTCCTGCTGGCCCTCGACGCGCTTCGTCAAATCCTCTATCTGCTTGCGCACGTCGCGCAAATTCGCGATCGCGTTGTGCGTCTCGGTCAGCTTGTCTCTTATCTGGAGAAGCAGGTCGAGCTGCCTCTGGAAGTCGGCCTGAGTCGTCGCGAGGCGCGGGTCTTTGCGCACCTCGAAGCTCTCGGTGAAGGTCTGGCCGTCCACGGTGAGTTTGACTTGATACGTGCCGGGCACGACGCGCGGGCCGCGCATGTTGGCCGCCCAGAGAATCATGCCGGGGAAGCTCGCGGCCTCGGCGTGGCGCATATCCCAGACGAAGCGGTTGAGGCCCGGCTCGGTCGTCAGGCGCGGGCCGCCCGGCTGCGGCGGGCCGGGCGCGAACTCCGACGCCTCCTCGGTCGGCGCGCTCGGCTGCTCGGGCGGCGTCGTGACCTGCGCGACGCCCGGCGTCTGCGGCATGGCCGTCCCCGGCGAAGGGACTGCGCCGCCGGGCGTCGGCGTCGCGGTCGGCGTCGCCGCGGGCCGCGCGGGCGCGCGCGCCGTGAACTTGCGCACGGAGCGGCCTTGCGAGTCGAGGAGCTCTAAAGTCATGTCGCTCGTCGGGCGCGACTTCAGGTAA
>DASQDT010000272.1:0-14514 GCA_035634035.1 Pyrinomonadaceae bacterium
TTGGGAGCTCTCTTTCCGAAGCCGCGAGGTGAGTCATTGGTTCTTCGTTCGTGAAAACGGCGAGGAGGTCGGCGTCTGCCAGACCTGCGAGGCGTCGGGCGTCACGGGCGTCTACAGCTTCACGCTCACGCGCGCGGCCCGCTCCGCGCGCGCACTCGTCCCGGCGGCCCGGGCCCTGCGCGCGCGCCTCGCCGAGCGCGGCGGCGTCACCGTCTACTTCGAGCGCGCCAAGCGCGAGCGAGCGCGCCTGCCGCGCCACCGCCTCAGCCCGCCCCTCACGCCCGGCTTCAAAATCATCCGACTCACGACCGGCTACCGCCGCCCGCCCGACCGCCGCTGACTTCGCCGAAACCCCTCGGCCGCCCGGCAAGGGCGTTGTCTTCCCACGCCGTTTGGGTGATAATCCGCCGCGCCGGCGGTCTCTCGCCGCGGCCTCCCGCGGCCCTCACGTCACCCGAATCTTTGGAACCCCGCCCGCGCTCTTAGGAGATTTAGTCATGCCGGAAGAGAGAAAGACCTGCTTCGTCGTGATGGGCTTCGGCGAGAAAGTGGATTTCCAGACGGGGCGCAAGCTCAACCTCGACGCGTCGTACCACAACATGATCAAGCCGACCGTCGAGGAGGCCGGACTCCGCTGCATCCGCGCCGACGAGATCGTCCACTCGGGCGTCATCGACGTGCCGATGTACGAGCAACTGCTCAAGGCCGACGTGGTCATCGCCGACCTCTCGACCTACAACCCGAACGCCTTCTACGAGCTCGGCGTGCGCCACGCCCTGCGCCCCTTCTCGACCATCGTCATCGCCGAGGACAAGCTGAACTACCCGTTCGACGTTAACCACATCGTCATCCGCCGCTACAAGCACCTCGGCAACGACATCGGCGTCGGCGACGCGCGGAAGTTCAGCGCCGAGATGAAGGAGGCTTTGCGGGTCATCCTCGAAAAGCAGAACAACGACAGCCCCGTCTACGAATTCCTGAACGGGCTGACGCCGCCGGAGATGGCGCAGCTCGCGGCCGACGTGGCCGCGCAGGCCGCGCAGACGCGCCAGCCCTCCGCGCCCGCGCCCGAGGCCGACGGCGTCACCCTGCGCGTGCTGCTGCGGGAGGCCGACGAGGCGCGGCGGGCCGGCGAGTTCCTCGTCGCCAAGCGCCTGCTGACTAAGGCCCGCGAGGTGATGAAGCCGAAAGGCCCGGACGACCCGCGTCAGGAAGACCCCTACATCATCCAGCAGCTCGCGCTCGTCACCTACAAGAGCAAGCAGCCGACGCCCAAGCAGGCGCTCGAAGAGGCGCGCGACCTGCTCGAAACCTTGAACCCCGCGACCTCGAACGACACCGAGACGCTCGGCCTCTGGGGCGCGGTGCACAAGCGCCTGTGGGAGCAGACGAAGGACGCGCCGGGCGACGAGGCCGCGCGCCACCTCGATCAGGCCGTGCGCGGCTACGAGCGCGGCTTCTACCTGCGCAACGACTACTACAACGGCATCAACCTCGCCTACGTGCTCAACATCCGCGCCAAGCGCGCGGCCAGCCCCGAGGAGGCCGTCGCGGACTTCGTGCAGGCGCGGCGCGTCTGCCGCGAGGTCGTCGGCATCTGCGACGAGTGGCTGAAGGAGTCGGAGACGCCGGCCGAGGATTGCGGCGAGGAGGAGATGGTCAAGTACAACGAAAGCAAATACTGGGTGCTGGCGACGCTCGCCGAGGCCTACGTCAGGCTCGGCGACGAGGAGCGGGCGCAGGACTGTCTCCGGCGGGCCTACGAGCTGGCCCCCGCGGAGTGGATGAAGAACAGCACCGAGGAGCAGCTCAGCAACCTGCGGCAACTCCTCGCCGACCCGCCCCTGAAATACATCAAGGCCGACGCCGTCTAGCCCACTCACGCGCCACGGCGCGCGAAGGCCCGGCGACCGTCGCCGGGCCTTTCTTCATTCCCACGATTCCGCGCCCGCCTCGACGCCGAGACCGGCCCCGCGTCACTCGACCGTGACGGACTTGGCGAGGTTGCGCGGCTGGTCGACGTCGCAGCCGCGGCGGACGGCGATGTGGTAGGCGAGCAGTTGGAGCGGGATGACGGCGAGGATGGGCGAGAGCAGATCCGACGACTCGGGGATTTCGATGACGTGGTCGGAGACCTTCGCCGACATCTCGTCGCCCTCGGTCAGGACGGAAATCACCACGCCCTCGCGCGCCTTGACCTCGACGATGTTCGAGTGCGTCTTCTCGTAGCGCAGCTCCGACGCCTGATTGCCCTCCTCGCGCGGGTTGACGACGACGACCGGCAGGCGCTCGTCGATCAGGGCGTTCGGCCCGTGCTTCATCTCGCCGGCCGGGTAGCCTTCCGCGTGGATGTAGGAGATCTCCTTGAGCTTGAGCGCGCCTTCGAGCGCGACCGGGAAGTTGATGCCGCGCCCGAGGTAGAGAAAATCGGTCGAGCGGAAGAACTCTTTCGCCAGCTCCTCCAACTCGTCCGACTCCGACAGCAGGTGCTCTATCTTGACGGGCAGCTCGGCCAACTGCTGCGCGTGCGCGCGCGCCTCCGTATCCGAGAGCGTGCCGCGCAGCTGCCCCAAGTGGAGCGCGAACAGGTAGAGCGCGACCATCTGCGACGTGAACGCCTTCGTCGAGGCGACGCCGATCTCGGGGCCGGCGTGCGTCAGGATGGTCCCGTCCGACTCGCGCGTGATCATCGAGCCCTGCACGTTGCAGATGGCGAGGATTTTCGCGCCGCGCTCTCTGGCCTCGCGCAGCGCCGCGATGGTGTCGGCCGTCTCGCCCGACTGCGAGATGACGACCAGAAGCGTCCGCTCGTCAATCACGGGGTCGCGGTAGCGGAACTCCGACGCGTAGTCGACTTCGACGGGGATGCGCGCGAGCTGCTCCAGCATATACTTGCCGGCGAGCCCCGCGTGCCAGCTCGTCCCGCAGGCGGCGATCATCGCGCGGTCGAACTGCTTGAACTCCTGCGGCGTGATGTTCATCTCGTCGAGGTAGACGCGGCCGGTCTCTAGGGAGACGCGCCCCTGCACGGTGTCGCGCACCGCGCGCGGCTGCTCGTAAATCTCCTTGAGCATGAAGTGCTTGAACCCGCCCTTCTCGGCCATGATCGGGTCCCAAGTGATGCGCTGGCGCGAGGGCTCGACGGGGTCGCCCTCGAAGTTCGTCACGCGCACCGAGTCTTTGGTGAGGACGGCGATTTCGCCGTCGCCCAAGAAGAACACGTCGCGCGTGTGCTGGAGGATGGGCGGCACGTCGGAGGCGACGAAGTACTCGCCGTCGCCCAAGCCGATGACGACGGGCGGGCCTTGCCGGACGGCGACGATGGTGTCGGGCTCGTCCGTCGAGATGATGGAGAGCGCGAAGATGCCGCGCAGCTCGCGCACCGTCGACTGCACGGCGCGCTCGAACGAGGGCTCGCGCTTGAGGTGCTCTTCGATGAGGTGGGCGATGACCTCGGTGTCGGTCTCGGTGACGAAGAGGTGGTCGCTCCCGCGCAGGCGGTCTTTGAGCTGAAGGTAGTTTTCGATGATGCCGTTGTGGACGACGACGACGCGGCCCGTGCAGTCGCGGTGCGGGTGCGCGTTCTCCTCGGTCGGCCGCCCGTGCGTCGCCCACCGTGTGTGGCCGATGCCGTAGGTGCCGTCGAGGGGCTTGAGGCGGATGGCCTCTTCGAGGTTGCGCAGCTTGCCCTCGGCCCGGCGGATGTCGAGCACCTGCCGCTCGTCGACGACGGCGATGCCCGCCGAATCGTACCCGCGATACTCCAGCTTCCTCAGCCCGTCCAAGATGACGGGCACGACCTGCTTGTTACCGACGTAACCGACGATTCCGCACATGAGTGTTATTTCCCTCTGCGATGAGATTCAGGCGTAAGCCGTTATGAAACGATGAATCGGGCGGCATTCGAGCGCGAGCGCGCGCCCCGCCCGCGTCAGGTGGCGTGCGTGGCCTCTTCCGCCGCCTCGCCCGCCGCCGTCGGGCCGCCCTCGGCCTCCCCCTCGGCGGGCGCGGCGTCCGCGCTTGCGGCCTGTTCGGCCGGCGGGGCCGTCGCGTCCGGCTGGTTCAGCCTCCTGACGCGGCGGGCGGGGACGCCGGCGACGAGCGTGTCGGGCGCGACATCCTTCGTGACGACCGAGCCGGCCCCCGTCATCGAGCGCGCGCCGACGCGGACGGGGGCGACGAGCATCGTGTCGGAGCCGACCTTGACGTCCTCCTCGATGATGGTCGGGTGCTTCTGCTTGCCGTCGTAGTTGCAGGTGATGGTGCCCGCGCCGATGTTCGTGCGGTCGCCGACGGTGGCGTCGCCCAAGTAGGTGAGGTGCTGCGCTTTGGTCTTGCGGCCGAGGCGCGATTTTTTGACCTCGACGAAGTTGCCGACGACCGCGCCCTCCTCCATCTGCGCGCTCATGCGGAGGTGCGCGAACGGGCCGACCGAGCAGTTGTCGCCGACCTCCGAGTCGAAGATGAGCGAGTGGTCTTTGACGACGACGCCGTTGCCGATGCGCGCGTCGCGTATGCGCGCGCCGGGCAGGATTTCGCAGCCCTCGCCGATGGTGGTGCGGCCCTCGATGTGCACGTCCGGGTGCACTACGGTGTCGCGCCCGATCTGCGCCTCGGCGCTGACGTAGGTGTGCTGCGGGTCGATGAAGGTGACGCCGCTGTCGAGCATCAGGCGGCGCAGGGTGCGGTGGCGCAGGATGCGCTCGAACTCGGCCAGCTCCGCGCGCGTGTTGATGCCGGAGACCTCGCGCGCGTCGGCGTGCAGGTAGACGGAAACGTCCTCGCCGTCGGCGCGGAGGATGCCGGGCACGTCGGTGAGGTAGTACTCGCCCTGCGCGTTGGCGGGCTGCACGCGCGCGAGCGCGGGGAAGAGCAGGCGCGTCTCGAAGCAGTAGATGCCGGCGTTGATTTCGTTGAGCTGTCGCTCCTCGGGGCTCGCGTCTTTCTGCTCGACGATGCGCTCGAAGCGCCCTTCGGCGTCGCGTATGACGCGGCCGTAGCCGGTCGGGTCGTCGAGCCGGACGGAGAGTAACGTGCAGGCCGCGCCGCGCCCGCGGTGCGTGCGGTGCTGGTGGATGAGAGCGCCGAGAGTCTCGGCGCGGACGAGCGGCACGTCGCCGGAGAGGACGAGGAGGGTCGAGCCGGCGTCGGCCAGAGCCTCGCGCGCGGCCATCACGGCGTCGCCCGTGCCGCGCTGCTCGGTCTGCGTGATGAAGACCGCGCCGCCCTCGCCGAGTTCGGCCTCGACGGCGCGGCGCACCTCGTCCGCCTGATGGCCGACGATGACGTAGACCGGGCGCGACTCGCGCATGAGCGCGACGGCCGTGCGGCAGACGTGCGCGATGAGGGGGCGGCCGCCGAGCTTGTGCAAGACCTTCGCCGTCGCCGAGCGCATGCGCGTGCCGAGGCCGGCGGCGAGGATGAGCACGTCGAGCGGCTGCGCGCCGGCCGTCGGCGCGGCGGCCGGCTGTGTCGGGGTCTGTGGCTGCTTCTCCATACGTGGCTCTTAAGACGCCGGGCGCGCGCCCCTAAGTGATGAACGCCTCTTGCGCGACGCCCGCACGCGACTGCTCGTAGCAGGCGGCGATGACGCGCGCGAGCTTGCGCGGGCTGTGTCGCACCTTCTCGCCGTCGTCGAGCAGGTCGGCGCGCACGATCTCGGTCTCGCCGCCGAAGGTGCGTTCGAGCAGGTGGTCGGTCAGACCTATCTGGCGCGCGCCCTCGGCCGCATACGCCTCGGCCTGCTCGGGGCTCACGGGCCGGTCGTTGACGACCGTGTAGTCGAAGCGAATCTCGGGCGCGTAGGCGCGGACGACTTCGAGGTGCTGGCGCGCGGTGTAGCCGTCGGTCTCGCCCGGCTGCGTCATCAGGTTGCAGATGAAGATTTTGACGGCGCGCGACTCGCCGATCGAGTCGGCCACGCGCGCGACGAGGAGGTTCGGCAGGATGCTCGTGTAGAGGGAGCCGGGGCCGACCGTGATGATGTCGGCGGTGCGGATGGCCGCCAGAGCGTCGGGCAGCGGCAGACACTGCTCGGGCTCAAGACGGAGACGTTTAATCGGCGAGCGCGAGGCCGTGATGTTCGTCTCGCCGCGCACCTCCGTGCCGTCTTCGAGCTCGGCGACGAGGCGCACGTCGTTCAGAGTCGCCGGGTAGATGTGGCCCTTGCTGGCGAGGACTTCGGACGAGAGGCGGACGGCCTCGTTGAAGTCGCCCGTGACCTCGGTCAACGCGGCGAGGAAGAGGTTGCCGAAGCTGTGGCCGCTCAGTTGTCCGTCGCCGCGGAAGCGGTAGCGGAACAGGCGCGAGATGAGCGTGGAGTCTTCGGAGAGCGCAACCATGCAGTTGCGTATGTCGCCGGGCGGGAGCATCTGCAACTCGTCGCGGAGGCGGCCCGAGCTTCCGCCGTCGTCGGAGACCGTGACGATGGCCGAGAGCGACGCGAGCGTGATGCCCGACTCGTCGCGCGGACGCCCGACCAGCTCCTTGAGGCCCGAGAGCAGCGTCGAGAGGCCCGTCCCGCCGCCGATGGCGACGAGGTTCAGGCCGTGCTCACGTTCCGCGTGCGACAAACTTTTGGTCTCCCCTTTCGGCCCGAACGCGCTGACAGTCGGAGGCGAAAAAAAATCGCCCCTTCGGTCAATATACCCAAAAGAACGGGGCTTTGAAAGCTGTAAAAAGTCTGAGGCGTCCGGGCGGACGCGCGGCGGAGGAGAGGGGGAGTGAGTTGAACCGGGGCCGTTTTACGGGCGCGGCGGCGGAAACAGAAGCCGCTCGTACTCCGGCTCGTTGCGGAGGGCGGAGAGGTCTGGGTCGTGCTGGACGCGGACGCGCAGGACGGGCTTGAGTTGCAGCGCCCGTTCGAGAGACTGTAGGGCCATCTCGATGGAGCCGAGGCGCGCGCGCGTGGCCGCCAGAGCGTAATGAACGTCTGCGGCTTCGGGCTCGCGCTTGAGCGCGCGCTCGAACATCTCTTGGGCCGCGACGTAGTCGCCGCGGTTGAGCTCGATGACGCCGCGGTCGTAGAGCGACTCGGCGTCGCGCGGCAGGGCGCTCTGGTGGCGGAGGCGTGCCTCGGCGATGGCGAGGTAGGTGCGCGCACGCGCCGTCACTTCAGAAGCCCCGGCGTGCTGCTCGATGAGCGCGCGGAAGAGCATCCGGGCCTCGCCGAAGTTGCCGCGGGCGAAGACTTTATGCGCGCGCTCGAAGGCTTTGAGGGCGGCGGCCTCGTCGCGCGTCGGCTGGCGCGGCGGGGCGGGCTGCGGCGCGGGACGCGCGGGCTGCTTCGCGGGAGTCTGTTTCGCGGCGGGGCGCGCCGTTGGCCGGGCCTTCGCGCTCGGCGTCGGGCGCGCGGGCGTCGCGGCCTTCTGCGGGCGCGCCTTAGACGCGGACGGCTTCGTCGCGGACGACTTCGCCGGGGCGGCCGCGCGCGGCTTCGCTGACTTCGAGGGCTTCGCCGACGGGCGCGCCGACTTGGCCGACTTCGAGGCCGGCGCGGCTTTGCGCGCGGGGGCCTTCGCCTTCGTCGCCGCGCGCTTGACCGCGGGCTCGGGCCGCGCCGGTTTGGCCGACGGCTTGCTACTCTTGGCCGAAGTTTTGGCGGAAGCGCGAGCGGAAGCGGGGCGGGAGGCGGGCCTTTTCGCGCTCTTGATGACGGGATCGCTCATGCGAAGCACTCGGGTTTTCACAGATAGCCCCTCACACGTTGAAAGGGACGCCTCAACTCGGCGCACTTTAACACACGCGGCGTGCATAAATCAACGCGGTAGTGGGATTTGCGGGAAATACTGAGGTTTCTGGAAGGGGCGTCCGCGGCCAACAAAGAAAAACAGTTGAAGTCTCCTGAAACGCTATGTTAGAGTCTGTTCGGGGTTAGCGGCCGACAAGTCGCCGCCCGAGACTCGCCGGCGGGTGCGGCCGGGACGACGAGCGAACTCCTCTAATTCCACCACTTAAGCTCCGAGCGGACACCCTTACAGAAGAAGCTTCTGTGCCCCGCCGCGTCCGCGTCCTGCCCAGAGAAAGAGCCTTGTACTGATGACGGACACTCCTATCATAATGCACGAGCAGCAGTATGAGCAGATTCGCTCTGCGCTTACGAAGCTGCGCATGGAAGCGTTTGCCCGCGTCGTCTTCCTCGTGGACAAGAACGGGCAGCAGATCGCCGTCGTCGGTGAGGTGGGCAATCTTGACACGACGAGCTTGGCGTCTCTGGCGGCCGGCAACGTCGCCGCGACGGGCGGGATGGCGCGGCTCATCGGCGAGAAAGAGTTCCCGACGCTCTCGCACGAGGGCGAGCGCGAGAGCATACACATCTGCATCATCGGGCGGGTGCTTCTGGTCGTCGTCTTCGACGAGCGTTCGAGTCTGGGTCTGGTGAAGCTGCGCGTGCGTCAGGCGTCGCGCGAGCTGGCGGCCATCTTCGAGGAGATCGCGCGCCTCACGGCCGAGAAGAAGGAGGCCGACGAGGCCCTTTTCGCCGAGATCACGGACGAGGACATTGACAGCCTCTTTAATTAGTCGCGGGTGGCGGGTGGCGGGCGGCAGGCCCGCCCTCAAACTCGTCGCCCGTCACTCGTCACTCGTCACTTAAAAGATATGACGTTCATCAACTACGCATCGCGCGAGATCAACTGCAAGGTCGTCTACTACGGGCCGGGGCTGTGCGGGAAGACGACCAACCTGCAACACATCTACGACTCGACCGCGCCGACCTCGAAGGGCAAGCTCATCAGCCTCGCCACCGAGACCGACCGCACGCTCTTCTTCGACTTCATGCCGCTGGAGCTCGGCACGGTGCGCGGCTTCAAGACGCGCTTCCACCTCTACACCGTCCCCGGTCAGGTCTTCTACGACGCCTCGCGCAAGCTCATCCTCAAGGGCGTCGACGGCGTGGTCTTCGTCGCCGACTCGCAGGAGGAGCGCATGGACGCCAACGTCGAGTCGCTCTACAACCTCGAAGAGAACCTCGAAGCCAACGGCTACGACCTCAAGAAAATCCCCTACGTCCTTCAGCTCAACAAGCGCGACCTGCCGAACGTCATCCCCGTCGAGGAGATGGTCGCCGAACTCCAGCGCAAGGACGAGCCCGTCCACGAGGCCGTCGCCTCGACGGGCGTCGGCGTCTTCGACACGCTCAAGAGTGTCGCCAAACAAGTCCTCACAGAGCTCCGCAAGAGCTAACCCTCAAAACCCATGACCTACCTCCTCTACGCCGGCGCGACCGTGTTCGCCCTCGGCTACCTTCTGCCGCTCGTCGTCGGCGCGCTGGCCGTCCACCGCCTGTCGCGCATGGAGTCGCTGCCGCGCTTCGAGCCGCGCAGCCCACGCAGTATGCCGGAGGAGGTTCAGGGTTTCATCGCCGACTGCGTCCTGCCCCTGCGCGCCGAGGGGTTCGAGCCGGTCGGCTACTACCATATGCTCGGCACGGCGTCGAAAATCGAGACGTTCGTGGCGCTTTTCCAGAACCGCGCGGCGGGCGACGAGGCGGCGGTCGTCAGCGGCTACTCGATGAACATGGACGCGCCGCCGATGAGCAACCACGTCGTCGGCTTCTCGACCGAGTTCGCCGACAACACGAGCGTCAACGTCACGAACGACTCGATGCCCGCGCTCTTCGCGCCCGACGCGCGCCACGTCCACTACAAATTCCCCGGCCTCCGAGACTTCACGCGACTCTACAAGGCGCACCGCGCGCTCGTCGCGCGCCACGCGCCGGGCCGCAGCGGCGTGCTGCCGACCGAGGGCTTGGAGGCGGTCAACCTCTCGAACACTTGGAACCGTGATTTCGGGCGGCAGGTCGAACTCGGCTACTACTACGAGGACGCGGCGGACGGCACTTTTCGGCCGACGCTCAGAGGGGCTTTCGTGATGACGAGCAAGTGCCTGTGGCCGGTCAAGAACGTCCGCGCGGCGCGTCTGCGGACGCGCGCGGCCGCGACGCTCAAATCTCTCAACCTCAATTAAAACTTAAAACTTCAGTCGAGCGCCTTGATCATCAGGAGGCCGTCGCCGCCGTTCGAGTAGTAGCGCGGCAGCCTCTGGGTGACGACGTAGCCCAGCTCGCGGTAGAGCTTCTGCGCGCCCTCGTTGATGGAGCGGACTTCGAGGCGGACGGTGCGGACGCGGCGGCGGCGGAAGCCCTCCTCGACGCGCTCCAGCATTCGGCGCGCGACGCGGCGGCGGCGGTGTTCGGGGGCGACGCCGAGTGTCGTGACGTGGCCGGTCGAATGCGGCTCGACGAGGCCGACGATGAAGCCGACCATCGTGCCGTCGGGCGTGACGGCGCGGTAGGAGACGGAGTCGGGCGAGGTCAGAAGGTACTCGAAGGTCTCGCGGCTGTAGGCCTCGCCGTCGACGAAGCAGCGCTGGTCGAGCCGCCAGCACTCGTCCAGATGCGCGGAGGTCATCGGCCTGATGTCGTAACGCGCGGCGTTCGCTTCGGCGACGGCGTACAGGCCGCGCTTCGGGCGCGCGTCGTCCCCGCCCTCTTCGCCGCCGCCCTCGCCCGACGAAAACAGGCGCGAGCGAATCTTCTTGAGCACAGCCATGACGCTTCAATAGTAAATAAGTGAATAGTGAATAGTAAATAGTAAATGGTGGCGCGCCCCGTCCGCTAGACGACGAGCATACAGTCGCCGTAGCTGTAGAAGCGGAAGCGCGCGGCGACGGCGTGGCGGTAGGCGGCGAGCGTCAGCTCGCGCCCGGCGAACGACGAGACGAGGACGAGGAGCGAGGAGCGCGGGAGGTGGAAGTTGGTGACGAGCGCGTCCGTGGCGCGGAAGACGTGGCCGGGCGTGATCGTCAGAGAAGTCTCGCCGCCCCCGGCGCGGACGCGCCCCGCTTCGTCGGCGGCGGTTTCGAGCGCGCGCACGGTCGTCGTCCCGACGGCGACGACGCGCCCGCCGCTCTCCCTCGCGTCGTTGATGCGGCGGGCCGCGTCGTCCTCGATCTCGAACCGCTCGGCCGCGACGCGGTGCTCCGACAGGTCTTCGGCGCGCACGGGGGCGAACGTGCCGTAGCCGACGTGGAGAGTTACCTGCGCCAAACGCACGCCGCGCTCCCGCAAATCTTCGAGGACTCGCGGCGTGAAGTGGAGTCCGGCGGTCGGCGCGGCTATCGCGCCGCGTCGCTCGGCGTAGACGGTCTGGTAGCGCTCGCGGTCGAACTCGCGCGCCGCCGCGTCCCACTCGTCGCGCTTGATGTACGGCGGCAGGGGCATCCGGCCCGCCTCGTCCAAGAGCGCGTCGAAATCCTCGTCCGTCGAAAAGCGCACGACGCGACGGCCGCCGTCCCTTTCCTCCAACACGTCCGCGCGCAGGCGGCCGTCCGCGAACGTCGCGCGCGCGCCCGCCGGGAGTCTGCGCGCCGGTTTGGCCAGAGCCTCCCACACGCGCCCGCCGCCCGCGCCCCCGCCCAACTCGCGCACGAGCAGCAGCTCGACCCTCCCGCCCGAAGGCTCGCGCCGGCCCGCGAGCCGCGCGGGGAAGACGCGCGTGTTGTTGACGACGAGACAGTCGCCCGCGCGCAACTCACGGGGAAGCTCCGCGAACGGCCGCTCGCGCCACGCGCCTGAGGCGCGCTCGACGACGAGCATTCTCGACGCGTCGCGCCGCTCGGCCGGGCGCTGCGCGATCAACTCCTCGGGCAGCTCGTAGTCGAAATCCGAAATGAGCATCGCGCTTTTCAGGAGGGCGAGGCGGGGGTCTCGGCGGCCAACTCGGCGGCGTGGTGCTCTTGGTGGAGGACGACCGAGAGTTGCGCGCCGAACATCAGAATCAGACTCGACACGTAGCTCCACGTCAGGACGGCGACGACCGCGCCGACCGAGCCGTAAATCTGGTCGTAGTGAAAATACTGCAGGCTCCAAGCGAAGATGTACTTCGCGGCCTCCCAAAGCACCCCGGCCGCGAGCGCGCTCGGCAGCGTGTCGCGCAGCGTGACGCGGCCGTTCGGGACGAGGCGGTAGACGAGCGCGAACAGCGCGACCGTGACGAGCGTGCCGGCGATGGCGAAGGTCGTCTGCCAGATGGCGTCGCCGGCGAGCGTCAGCCACGTCGAGCCGCGCACGACGCGCACCGGGACTTGCTCGACGAGTTGCTGAAGGCCGAGCAGGATGGAAGTCAGAAACACCGAGACGAGCAGCACCACGCCGACGACCCCGATCATGCCGAGCGTGATGGCGCGGCCGTGCAGGAAAGCGCGCGGCTGCGTGCCCCAGATGCGGTTGAGCGCGCGCTCGATGACGGCGAAGACCCACGAGCCGGCCCACAGGACGACGACGAAGCAGCTGACGACGCCGCCCGTCCCGATGTCTTTAATCGTGCGGACGGTCGCGCGCAAGAATTCCGACGAGCCCGGATAGACCTCGACGATGCGCGCCACTATCTCGCTCCCGGCCGCGACATTCTGACTGAGGATGAGGAAGAGCAGCAGCGCGGGGAAGAGCGTGAGCAGCCCGAAGTAGCTCATCGCGGCGGCCGGCGTGAAGAGGTCGTTTTCGTGAAACTGGTGGAGCGTGTGGTTGAGGATGGTCGTCCACGGCGCGTGGTTGCGCACGCCCCACATACGTCGGGAGAAGAAACTTGAGCGCTGCATGGTTCGGGCTTCGCCGTCAGTCGTCAGAAACTTTTGCGCCGATGATAAGACGGCCGCCGCGCGCGGGGCAAAGCGGCGCGGGCACGTCAGCCGCGCCGACTTACTATTCCGAGCGCCGCTCGCGCATCGGGCGCGAAGTGGCCGAGGGGTCGAGCACGGCGCGCGCGGCGGCGATGACGGCGAACGCCCGCGCCTCGCGGCTTTGGAGCGCGCGCGCTTCGGTGACGGCGCGCGCAACGTCGAGCCGCCCCGCCTCCTCGAACACGTCTTCGAGCGTGTGGTCGAAGAGCATCGAATTCATCTCGTACAAGTCGCCGCGCGCGGCGTCGTCCTCGGTCGCGTCTATCTCAGGAAACTTCGACTCGTCGCCCGCGTAGTCCTCCAGCGCGTTGGCCGCCGCGACGAAGGCCGCGACCGTCTCCCACGCGCGCGCCGGGTCGGCCTCGGGCGCGTGGACGGCGACGGCCGCGAAGGCCGCGACGCGCTGGAGCGTCGAGCGCTCGACGCGCTCGGCCGCCGCGAACGCCTCCTGCAAAAGCTCAGCGGCGCGTTGGCGCTTCTTACGCTTCGCCGCCAGCCCCGCGGCCTCGGCCAGCCCGAAGGCGTGCGCCAGCGGCGGCACGTCTGAGCGGCGCACGAAGCCGGCCGCGCGCTCGTAGTCGTCCTCGGCCTCCTTCGGGTAGGACTCCCTCAGGTTGGCGATCTGGTTGATGGTGAGAATCCTGTGCGCGCGCGCGCGGAGGGCGGGGTCGGTGATCTCTTCGGCCGCGCGGCGCGCGCGATCCCACATCGTGTGGTTCGACGCCAGATTGACTATCTCCAGACGCTTCGCGTCGCGCTCGGCGTCGGTCGCGGCGCGGCCCAACTCCTCGAACGAGCTTCGCAGAGGGTCGGTGCGGTTGCTCGTGCCCACGTCGTTCTCGTTCATCCGCGACGAGAGCGACCGGCGCTGCGCCTCTTCGAGCAGTTGCGCGAGCGCGTCGTGGCGCGCGTGCATCTGCGGCGCGAGCTGCGGGGCCTCGCGGTCGAAGTAGGGGAGCAGGCGGCCCGTCGTGAAGTAGAGCGCGGAGACTTTCGCCGCCGCGCCGGGGCCTTCGACCGCCGGGACGCCCTGACGCAGCAGGACGGCGGCCGCCGTCTCGTAGAACGCGGCGCGCACGCGCGGCCCGACCACCGCGGGGTCGCGCACGTCAACCGCCTCGATGTAGCCGATGTAGCGCATCCCGACCGAGCCGTCGTCGCTGATTCCGACCTGCAACGACGGCGCGATGACGTAGGAGGAGAGCGCGAGGATGTCGTTGGCGTCGGTCGCAGGGTTGGCGCGCGCCTTCTCAAGCAGACGCAGGAAGAGGCGGTCGGCCTCGGCCACGGAGTTGGTGCGGAGTTCGAGCAGGAAGGTGACGAGGCCGTAGCTGACGCCGGCCGACTCGACGACGGGCGCGGCCAGCTCGCCGGCGCGCGCCGCGTCGCCTTCGTCCATCAGCCCCTTCGCGATTCGGAGGCGCTGCGTCGAGGCGAGGCTCAGGCCGTCCTCGGCGTAGTCGGAGTCGGGCGCGGTGTACTCGTCGGCGCGCGCCGGGCTGCCGTCGATGTTCCAAGCGCCCGCGTCCTTCATCGACTTCTCCATCTCCTGAAGGAACTGCCCGGCGAGGCGCGCGTCGCGGCGGGCGGCGAGCGGGAGCACGATCTCGCGCGCGTTCGTGAAGCCGGCGGGCGCGCGCTTGGTGCGGCGCGCGGCCGCGCGCTCCTCCTCCAACTCGGCGCGGTCGGACGCCTCGGCCGACTCCCACGCGCGACGGAAGATGGCGCGCGCCGTCTGCTCGTCGTGCGGCCAGAGCGCGTCGGCGGCGTAGGCCTGCGCCTCGACGCCGCGCCACCCGGCGATGGACGCGCGCGCGTCCGAGGCGACTTCGACGA
>DASQDT010000273.1:0-12012 GCA_035634035.1 Pyrinomonadaceae bacterium
AGAAACCTCCGGACGGGAAGAGAGAGCCATGCCGAACCAACTACAGAGACGCGACGCGGGCGAGGACACGACGAAGCAGCTCTTCTGCTTCGTGCTCGGCGGCGTGGTCGGCGCGGCCGCCGCGCTTTTGTTCGCGCCGAAGTCGGGGCGCGAGCTGCGCGGCGACATCGCCGACGCGACGCGCAAGGGCGTAGACAGCGCGCGCGAGGGCGCGTCCCTCGCGCGGACGCGCGCGGGCGAGTACTACGAGACGGGGCGCGCCCGCGCGGGCGAGCTCGCCGGCTCCGTGCGCGACGCCGCCGCGCGACGCGGCGAGCACCTGTCGGCCGCGCTCGAAGCCGGAAAGCGCGCCTACGTCGAGGAGAAGCGCCGCACCGAATCCTCCGCGATGGAGCCCGCGCCGACCTACTACGAAGGCGAGAACGGGTGAGGAAGCGGTCGGCGCTCAGCGTGCGGCCGGACGAAAGGCCGGGCGCGGGAAGCCGAGCGCCGACGGGCGCGAGTTAAGGATTTAAAGCTGACCGCCGAAAGCTGAATGCCGATAGCTTTTCAAATGAGCACAAGCGACCCCGCCTTCTGGGTTCTGGTCTTCGTCGCGGCGATGTTCTTCGTCTTCGCCGTGGCGATGGTCGCCGTCGCGTTCTCGGTGCGCCGACTCGTCCGCACGGTCGGCAACGTCGAGCGCCGCGTCGAGCCCCTCATCGAGCGCGTCAGCGCGCTCACCGACCAAGTGCGCCTCATCGCCGCGCAGGGGCGCGACGTGGCCGAGCAGGTGAGCCTGATGTCGAACCACCTCTCGACGGCCACGATGCACTTCTCCGAGTCGATGGCGCTCGTGCGCGACGAGGTCAGCGAGTTGCGCGAGATAGTCGGCCTCTCCGCCGAGACGGCGCGCGGCCACGTCGAGCGCATCAGCCACTCCATCGACCAGACGCACAACCAGATGATGGCGACGACCGTCTTCATCCAGTCCAAACTCGTCACCCCGGCGAGGGAGCTGGCGGCGATTATGGCGGGGGTGCGGCGCGGTCTGGAAGTGCTCGTATCCCCCGCCCCGAAACAGATCGACCAGACCTACAGCGAGGAGGAGATGTTTATCGGCTGAGCGGCCCGACGAACATTTAACCGCGGCGCGACACGCCCGAGCCATCATCTCCTCCGAGGGTGGCGCGGGCGTTTTAGTTTTGCGCGCCCTGTGCGCTAGTATCTATTTTTCACCGAAGGAAGCGAATCTTTCCATGTCCACAGCGAAAACTCCTCTGGAGCTTAAAAAGACGGTCAACCTCCCGAAGACCGGCTTCGCGCAGAAGGCCAACTTGGGTCAGTCCGAGCCCGCGCGTCTGAAAAAGTGGGACGAGATGGGTCTTTATCAGCTCATCCGTCAGGCGCGAGCGGGCCGCGACAAGTTCGTCCTCCACGACGGCCCGCCCTACGCCAACGCCGACATCCACCTCGGCACGGCCCTGAACAAGATTCTCAAGGACATGGTCGTCAAGTCGCGGACGATGATGGGTTTCGACGCGCCCTACGTGCCCGGCTACGACTGCCACGGGCTGCCGATTGAGATGCACGTCGAGCGCAAGCTCGGCGAGAAGAAGGCTCAGATGCCCGCGACGAGCATCCGCCGCGCCTGCCGCGAGCACGCCGCGAACGCCCTGAAGAGTCAGACGCGCGACTTCCGACGCCTCGGCATCACGGGGCTTTGGGAGCGCCCGTACCTGACGATGTCGAACGAGTACGAGGCCGAGACGGCGCGCACGTTCGCGCGCTTCGTCGAGCGCGGATACGTCTACAAGGGCGCGCGCCCCGTCTACTGGTGCATCCACGACCAGACGGCGCTCGCCGAGGCCGAGGTCGAGTACAACGAGCACACGTCGCCGTCCGTTTACGTCAAGTTCCCGCTCGCTTCAGACCCGGCCTCGATTGACAAGGCGCTCGCGGGCCGCAACGTTTTCTTCCTCATCTGGACGACGACGCCGTGGACGCTCCCCTCGAACCTCGGCATCGCCGTCAACCCGCTCTTCGAGTACTGTGCCGTCGAGAATCCGGAGAACGGTGAGGTTTACGTCATCGCCAGCGACCTTGCGGCCGACGTGATTCAAAAATGCGGTATCGGCCACGCGAAGCCGCAGGCGTTTGAGCCGCCGAATAACGTCTCGCATGACCACACTGTGCTCGCGCGCTTTCAGGGCGCGCTGCTCGACCGTCTGGAGTGTCGTCACGCGTGGCTCGACCGCCCGTCGCTCATCATGCTCGGCGACCACGTCACGCTCGGCGGCGAGGCCGACGCCGAAACGGAGTTGGACGTTAAGGAGGCGCGCGACAAGCGCGCCACGGGGAAGGCCGGCACGGGGCTCGTCCACACCGCGCCCGGCCACGGCCACGACGACTTCGTCATCGGCAAGTCCTACGGCCTCGAAATCTACTGCCCGGTCGACGCGTCGGGCCGCTTCACCGAGGACGTCGAGCACTTCGCGGGCGAGCGCGTGTTCGAGGCCAACCCGAAGATCGTCGAGTTCATGCGCGGGCGCGGCGTGCTGCTGTTCAGCGAGGAGTACCGCCATCGTTACCCTCACTGCTGGCGCTGTCACAACCCGGTCATCTTCCGCGCCACGCCGCAGTGGTTCATCTCGCTCGACGCGCCGACGCGCGACGTGCAGCCGGTCGAGTTGGACGACGACGGGCGCGACCTGACGAACTACACCGACAACGAGACCGACGTGCCGCAGTCGCTCAGGCAGGGGGCCCTGCGCGAGGTCGCGCAGGCCGAGTGGATTCCGGCGTGGGGCGCGGAGCGGATGAGAAATATGCTGACGGGGCGTCCCGACTGGTGCGTCTCGCGGCAGAGGGTGTGGGGCGTGCCCATCCCCGTCTTCTACTGCGAGTCGTGCAACGAGGCGACGGCCGACGCGGCCGTCATCCGTCACGTCGCGGACGTGTTCGAGCGCGAGTCGTCCGACGCTTGGTACGCGCGCGAGGCCCGCGAGCTTCTGCCCGGGGGCTTCACCTGCGGGAAGTGCGGCGGCGCGGACTTCAGGAAGGAGACGGACATTCTCGACGTGTGGTTCGACAGCGGGTCGTCGTCGGTCGCGGTCTTGGAGAAGTACGACGAGCTGCGCTGGCCCGCGGAAGTTTATCTCGAAGGCGGCGACCAGTACCGCGGCTGGTTCAACTCGTCCCTGATGGTCGGACTCGCGGCGCACGACCGCGCGCCCTACAAGTCGGTCATCACGCACGGCTGGGTCATCAACGTGCAGGGGTTGAAGATGTCGAAGTCGGCGGGCACGGGCATCTCGCCGAACGAGGTGGTGAAGGACTCGGGCGCGGAGATTTTGCGGCTGTGGGTCGCCTCCTCCGACTATCAGGAGGACGTGCGCTGCTCGGACGAAATCCTCCAGCGCGCGGGCGACGCCTACCGGAAGATTCGCAACACCGCGCGCTTCGCGCTCGGCAACCTCGCGGGCTTCGACCCGGCGCGCGACTCGGTCGCCGAAGGCGAGATGCTTGAGATCGACCGCTGGGCGCTCGCGGAGTCGGAGGCGGTCGCCGCGCGCGTCGTGCGCGCGTATGAGGCTTACGAGTTCCACACCGTCTACCACGCGCTCTACAACTTCTGCACGGTGACCTTGTCGGCGCGCTACTTCGACATCATCAAAGACCGCCTCTACACGGCCGCGCCGAAATCCCTCGCGCGGCGCTCCGCGCAGACGGCGCTCCACCGGATCGCCGACGCGCTCGCGCGCCTCGTCGCGCCCGTCCTCGTCTTTACGGCCGACGAGATTTGGGAGAATTTGCCGGCCGACGAATCGCGCGCGGCGTCCGTCCACCTCGCGGAGTTCCCGCGGGCCGAGGGCGCGGGCGACGACGAACTGAGCGCGCGTTGGGCGCGGCTGTTCGACGTGCGCGACGACGTTCTGCGCTCGCTCGAAGAGGCGCGCGTCAAAAAACTCATCGGCAGCTCGCTCGAAGCGCGCGTCGGGCTGCGCGCTTCGGGAAAGACTTTCGAGCTGCTCGAACGTTACCGCGGAGAGTTGCGCTACCTCTTCATCGTCTCGGAGGTCTCGCTTGAGAGGCTCGCGGACGGGGACGGGGCGGGGCTGTCGGTCGCAATCGAGCGGGCCGCGGGCGAGAAGTGCGAGCGGTGCTGGAACTACTCGGCGCGCGTGGGCGAGTCGGAGAGTTACCCGACCGTGTGCGAGCGGTGCGTCGAGGCTCTGGCCGAGATAGAGCGGGAGGGGGCTTCGGCGTCGTGAAGGGTGGCGCGGAGAGACGCGGGGCGGGTTGGCGCGCGGCCTACTTGGCGGCGGCGGTCGGGATTTATCTCGTCGACCAGTCGTCGAAGGCTTGGGCCGTGAGGCGTCTGCGGCTGCGCGAACCCATGACGGTCATCGAGCGCTTTCTTTATTTCGGCTACGCGGAGAACCCCGGCATCGCCTTCGGGCAGTTGCAGGAGGGCGGGGCGCTCGGCCGCTGGCTTCTGGCGGGGTTGGCGGCGGCGGCGCTCGTCGCCGTGCTCGTCTACTTCTGGCGCGTGCCGCGCACGGACGACCGCACGCTCGGCGCGTGCGCGCTGCTGCTCGCGGGGATAGCGGGGAACCTGACCGACCGCGTCAGGCTCGGCCACGTCGTCGACTTCATCGAAGTCCACCTCGGCTCGTTCCAGTGGCCGACCTTCAACGTCGCCGACGCGGCCATCTGCGTCGGCGCGGCTCTGCTCGCGCTCGACATCATCACGGAAGGCAAGAGAAAGGCGGTGACGGGCGACAAAGAGGCTGTCGGCAATTAGCAGCCGGCTTTCAGCTTACAGAAAGGTTGTAAGCCGAGCGCCGGTTGCTGAACGCCGTCTCGCCGCCCGTCACTTAGAAGATGTTTCCTGAGCTGTTCCGCATCGGCGGCTTCACCGTCCACACCTACGGCGTGCTGTTCGCGCTGTCGCTCCTCATCGGGACGTACACGGCGGCGCGCGTCGGCGCGCGCGAGGGGCTGCCGCGCGAGCGCATCTACGACCTCGGCCTCTGGATGGCTCTGGGCGTCATCGTCGGCTCGAAGCTTCTGCTCGTCGTGACCGACCCGGCCTACTACCGCGACCCGCTCAAGCTCTTCTCCTTCGACTTCCTCCGCTCGGGCGGCGTCTTCTACGGCGGACTCATCGGCGCGACGACGGCCTGCTACGTCGGCGTGCGACGCTACCGGCTGCCGTGGTGGAAGACGGCCGACGCGGGCGCGTGCGGCATCGCGCTCGGGCAGTTCGTCGGACGCCTCGGCTGCTTCTCGGCGGGCTGCTGTTGGGGGCGGCCGACGACCCTGCCGTGGGGCGTCACCTTCGGCCCCGAGGCGAGCGAGAACACGGGCTGCCCCGCCGGAGTGCCGCTCCACCCGACGCAGCTCTACGAGTCCTTCGCCACGCTCGCCATCTTCTTATTCTTGCTCTGGCTCCACCGCCGCAAACGCTTCGACGGCCAAGTGCTCTTGAGCTACGCGATGCTCTACGGGCTGGCGCGCTTCACCATCGAGTTCTTCCGCGCCGACGCGCGCGGCGACTTGGTCGGGCTCTCCGGCTTGACGGGCCTCTCGCCCTCGCAGCTCATCAGCCTCGCGCTCGCGCTCGGGGCGCTCGCCGTCTTCATCGTGCGCCGGCGCCGAAGCGTCCGCGCCGCTTAGATTTTCTTTCGACTTTGGAGACGCACGGCGACAGCGAGGCGACGCACGGGGCCGGCCGCGACGACGCGGGCGAAGACTTCTTCGCGTTCGACGTGACGGCGGCCGAGGCGGGCGAGCGCCTTGACGCCTTCCTCGCCGCGCGTCTCGAAGGCGTGAGCCGCACCGCCGTCAAGCGACTCGTCGAGGACGGCGACGTGCTCGTCGGGGGCCGCGCGTCGAAGCCCTCTTTCAAGCTGCGCGGCGGCGAGCGCGTCGAGGTCGAGCTGCCGGCCCCGCCCGCCGTCGAGCTCGCGCCCGAGGACATCCCGCTCGACATCGTCTTCGAGGACGACGAGCTGGTCGTCGTCAACAAGCCGGCCGGCATGGTCGTCCACCCGGCGGCCGGCGTCCACGCGGGGACGCTCGCCAACGCGCTCGCCTTCCGATTTCGGGATTCTCGAATCTCGAATCTCGAATCCGGGATTTCGAACCAGCGGCCCGCGGCCCGCAATCCGCAATCGCTCCGGCCCGGCCTAGTCCTCCGCCGCGACCGCGACACGTCGGGCCTCATCGTCGTGGCGAAGACGGCGCGGGCGCACGAACACTTGTCCGATCAGTTCCGCGCGCGCGAGGTGCACAAGGCCTACGCGGCGCTCGTCCACGGGCGCGTGCGCGAGGAGGCGGGGCGCGTCGAAGAGCCCGTCGGGCGCGACCCGCGCAACCGGACGCGCATGGCCGTCGTCGCGCGCGGCGGGCGCGACGCGCTCACGCTCTGGCGCGTGCGCCGCACCTACGACCGCTTCACGCTCCTCGACGTGCGCATCAAGACGGGCCGCACGCACCAGATACGCGTCCACCTCGCGCACGTCAAGCACCCCGTCGTCGGCGACGCCACTTACGGCGGCGGGCGCGACTCGCAGATCCAACAGCCGCGCCTTCGCGCGCGCGTCGCCGCGCTCGGCCGGCAGTTCCTCCACGCCGCGCGCCTCGCCTTCAACCACCCGCGCACCGCCGAGCGCCTCCTCTTCGAAGCGCCGCTCCCGCCCGAGCTTCAGACGTTCCTCGACGCACTCGAAGAGCCGGCGGGCGGCGAATCGTAAATCGCCGCGCGCGGTTGTATACTCTCCCTTCGCCCGACACCTTCGCGAGCAACGACTTTTCGCGCGCGGGGCATCCAAAAGCACGGCCCGACACGCCAGAAGCAGTCCGGACTTCGGCCGCGCGAACGCCTCCCCGCGCCCTGTTCGTAAACTTTATGAGAGCAGCCATCTACACTTTCCTCCTCGCGGGCATTCTTTCGGCCGCGCTCGCCGCGCCCGGCGCGGACACGCGCGCGCAGCAACAGCAGCAGCCGTCGCCCCGCGCCACGCCCGCGCCGGCAGACGCCGCGGCCGACGACACGGAGCGCGTCACCATCCGCCTCGTCCGCCTGCCGATTACGGTCGTCGACAAGAAGGGGCAGCCCGTGGCGGGCCTCGCGCCCTCTGACTTCCAGATTCTCGAAGACCAGAGGCCGCAGCAGTTCGAGATGATCACGAAGGTCGAGGAGCTTGAGCGCCTGCCCGTCTTCGTCGCGCTGCTGATGGACACTTCGTCCTCGACGGCCGGCAAGATGAAGTTCATGAAGGAGGCGGCGTCGAACTTCATGCACACCGTCTCGCGCGTGCGCAAAGACCGCGTCGCCTTCGCCACCTTCGACGACGAGGTAAACCTCTTGCAGGACTTCACCTCGGACTTCTCGCAGGTGGACGAGGCCATCAGGAAGGTCAAAGCGCCGGGCCAGCACACGTCGCTCTACGACGCCGTCTGGATGATCTGCAACGAGAAGATGCGCAACCTCGGGCCGGCGCGGCGCGCGATGGTCGTCATCACCGACGGCGACGACACCTACAGCCGCGCGACCCTGAAGGACGCCATCGACATCGCGCAGCGCACCGAGACCGTCATCTTCGCCATCTCGACGAAGGGCGGCTTCGCCGGGTCGAGCGTGCCCGGCGTCGAGGCCGGGACGGTTCACGACCGCGGCGACAAGAACTTGGAGAAGCTCTGCGAGGAGACGGGCGGGCGGGCCTTCTTCACGGGCGATATGCTCGCGCTTGAGCGCTCGTTCTCGCGCATCGCGAAGGAGCTGCGCGCGCAGTACATCGCCACCTACCGGCCGACCAACGACCGCTACGACGGCAGCTTCCGACGCATCGAGGTCAAGCTCAACGGCGACCGCGACGGCCTGCGCGTCCGCGCCAAGCGCGGCTACCTCGCGAAGAACGACACGGTCAGATAGAGGTTTTGAAGTTGATGTTTTACCGCAAAGGGTTCGCGCTCCTGCTCGTCGTCTCGCTCTCCGCCGCCGCGGCGTGGCCCGCCGCCCCCGTCTCGCGCGCGCGGCAGGACGAGGACGCGCCGCAGCAGCAGCGGGCGAGCCGACCGCGCCGCGCCGCGCAGACGGTCGCGCCCGAGACGGGCGCGACGCCGCCCCGGCAGGAGCGCGCGCAGGCGACGCCGACGCCCCGCCCGGCCCCGCGTCAGGACGAGACGTTGCAGGACGAGGACGATGTCGAGCGCGTCGAGATCGACCTGACGAACGTGCTCTTCACGGCCGTCGACCGCCAGCGCCGCTTCGTCACCACGCTCCGGCAGGAGGACATCGAGGTCTACGAGGACAACGTCAGGCAGGAGATTTTCACCTTCCAGCGCGAGACCGACCGCCCGCTCTCGCTCGCCATCCTCATCGACACCAGCAACTCGCAGGAGCGCACGCTGCCCGAGGAGAAGGCCGCCGCGCGCGCCTTCGTCGACGCCGTCATCCGGCCCGCGAAGGACGAGGTCGCCGTCCTCTCCTTCACCGGCGACGCGACGCTCGAACAGTCGCTCACCGGCAACCCGACGACCGCGCGCCGGGCGATCGACCGCGTCGAGTTCACGCCGCCCTCGGGCTACGTCGGCGGCGGCGTCATCGTCGGCGGCCCCGGCGGGCGGGGCACGCCGCCCATCTCCGGCGACAACCAGCGCCTCGCCGGCTCGACCGCCATCTGGGACGCCATCTGGGTCACCTCCGAGGAAGTCCTGCGCGACTCGTCCGACAAGACGCGCCGCGCCATCATCCTGCTCTCGGACGGCGTCGACACGTCGAGCCGGATGAAGATGGTCGAGGCCATCGAGAGCGCGATTAAGACCGACGCCATCATCTACTCCATCGGCATCGGCGACAGCTTCTTCGGCGGCGTCGAGGAGGACTCCCTGCGCAAGCTCTCGGAGCGGACGGGCGGCCGCGCCTTCTTCCCGAAGAGCGAAGAAGACCTGCGCTCGGCCTTCGGGCAGATTCAGGACGAGCTGCGCTCGCAGTACTTGGTCGCCTACTCGCCGACGAAGAAAGTCAAAGACGGCTCCTTCCGTCAGGTGCGCATCGACGTCGTCAACCCCGAGCTGCGCAAACAGAACCTGCGCCTCACCTACCGCAACGGCTACTTCGCGCAGAGCGCCTCCCACGCCCAGCCCTCCGGCCAGAAACCTCTGGATTAACAGAACTTTCGAGTGACACGCGGGCGCGGGCTTGCTATACTTTTCGCGCGCTCGCGGCCCCAACCTCAGCCGACGGGGCCGTCCTCGGACACTTTTTCGGCGCAACCCTTTGCCCCTCCTTGTCAAAGGATTTGACGGCCGCCCGCCTCGAAGGCGGGCGTCGAGTTTTCGCGCGCGCCCGGCGGGGGCGTGACGCGGGCGCAGCTGTCTCAGCGTTTCGGCCCCATGACGCCTGACACTCTCCAGCACTACCGCGAGTTGAGCGACCGGCTCGAAGCCGAGAAGCGCCTCGACACCTCCGTCGAGCAGCTCGAAGCCCTCGCCGCGCTCGCCGCCGCCGACGGCCCGCGCGCCGTCGAGATGGCGTTCGCGTGTCTGGCCGACACGATCTCCTCCCTCACAGACTATCGCACCTGCCTCGTCTCCCTCTTCACCGACGAGACCCCGCACCACCCGCGCGTCCTCTCCTACTCGTCGAACGTCACGCCCGAGTACGCCGAGGTGTTCGCCTCGGGCACGTTCCCGCGCGAAGAGGTGACGCACCTCATCGTCTCGGGCGTCCGCATCGAGGTCGGCGAACTCGGCTTCGCCTCCTACTTCCCGCCGTCGCACTACCACGTGCTCGACCGCGTCTTCCCCGAGCGCTACAAGGCCGACGTCGAACGCTTCGCGCCGGCCGACCGCGGCGCGGCCCGCTGGCACGACGGCGACGAGCTGATAGTCCCGCTCGTCACGCGCGCGGGCGAGTACATCGGCATCATCTCGCTCGACGACCCGCGCTCGGGTCGCGCGCCCGACCGCCAGTCAGTCCTGCCCGTCGTCGCCTTCGCGCGTCAGGCGGCGCAGCTCATCGAGCGGCAGCAGGACGCCGACGCGCTCGCGCAGCAGGTCGAGCGCGAGGCGCTGATTAACCGCATCACTCTGGCCGTCCGCCGCTCGCTCGACCCGGCCGAGGTCTTCCGCACGGCCGTCGAGGAGATGGGCGTCCACATGGGGGCCGACCGCTGCACGCTGTTCGTCGTCGACAAGGAGGCGAACGTCGTGCGCAACGTCGCCGAGTACGACGCCGACGGCATGGAGCCCATCGGCGGCGTCTACGAGGTGCCGCTCGTCGCGGAGCTGATCAAGATGATCACGCGCCACGGCGTCTTGGCCTTCGACGACGTGGCGACGGACGCGCGCATCCGCCCCGTCTACGAGAGCATCCTGCAAAAAATCGGCGTCCGCTCGATCATGTACGCCGCCATCCACGTCGGCGAGGAGATGCGCGGCGCGTTCACCATCTCGACGGTGCGCGAGTCGCGCCGGTGGCGCGACGCGGACGTGGTTCTGGCGCGCGCCGTCGCCGACCAGACCGGCATCGCCATCCGTCAGGCCGAGCTGTTCGAGATGGTCGCGCGCGGCAAGCAGACTTGGGAGGCGACCTTCGACGCGATGTCCGACGGCGTCTTCATCTTCGGCAACGACCGGCGGCTCATCCGCGTCAACCGCGCGGGCGCGACGATGGAGGGCGAATCCCCGCGCGCGCTTCTCGGCCTCGGCTGCTGCCAAATCCTGAGCGCGGGCGAGAGGCTGACGGGCGGCCCCTGCGTCATCGAGCGCGTGATTGCGGCGGGCCGCGGCGTGACGCTCGAATACACGCCCGAGCGTCTGGGCCGCCCCGTGCTCGTGAACGCCGAGCCGGTGCACGTCGGCGGCCGGGCGGTCGGGACGGTCTGCACGGTGCGCGACCTCTCGGAGCTGCGTCACGTCGAGGCGCTGGCGCGCGAGCGACAGTCGCTACTCGAAAACGTGCTTGAGAGCGCGCGCGAGGCCATCTACGCGTGCGACCTGCAAGGGCGCTTCCAGTGGTGCAACCGCGGGCTCGCGACGATGACCGGCTACCGCGTGGACGAGGTCATCGGCCGCCACTTCTTCCTGCTCGCGCACGACGCCGACCGCGACAAGGTTCTGGAATACTCGGCGCGCGCGCTGCGCGGCGAGTCGCAGAGTTACGAGATGCGCTACGTGACGCGCGAGGGGCAGGTGCGCTACGCGCTCATCGACAACGCGCCGCTCGTCATCGAGGGCCGCGTGACGGGCGTCTTGGGCATCGCGCGCGACATCACCGAGCAGAAGCAGGAGCTCGAACGCGCCGAGCAGGCCGACAAGCTGCGCGCGCTCGGCCAGCTCGCCTCCGGCGTCGCGCACGACTTCAACAACGCGCTCGCCGCCATCCTCGGGCGCGCGCAGCTGCTCCGCCGCCTGACGCGCGACGAGGAGGTCGCGCACGGGCTCGACGTCATCCAGACGGCGGCCGAGGACGCCGCCGCCACCGTCCGCCGCATACGCTCGTTCGCGCGACAGACGCCCGGCGAGGAGTTCTCGTCTGTAGACGTCGGCGAGCTTCTGCGCGACGCGGCCGAGATCACGCGGACGCGCTGGGAGAACGACGCGCTGGCGCGCGGCCTGCGCTACGACGTGCGCGTCGAGTCCGCGCCCGGCTGCCACGCCGAGGGCACCGCCTCGGAGCTGCGCGAGGTCTTCGTCAACATGATCGTCAACGCGGTCGACGCGATGCCCGAGGGCGGCCGCCTCTCGATGACCTGCGGTTGCGAGGTTGACGGCGAGGGCCTGTTCGTCACCTTCGAGGACACGGGCACGGGGATGACTGACGAGGTGCGCCGACGCATCTTCGAGCCGTTCTACACGACGAAGGGCTTGCAGGGGACGGGCCTCGGGCTCTTCGTCAGCTACGGCATCATCGAGCGCCACCGCGGCCGCATCGAGGTCACGTCCGAGCCGGGGCGCGGGAGCACCTTCCGCATCCGTCTGCCGCGCGCCGTGGCGGCCGAGTCGGCGCGCGCGGCCGAC
>DASQDT010000274.1:0-3490 GCA_035634035.1 Pyrinomonadaceae bacterium
AGCAGACCGAGCGAGCGCAGCAGCCGATCGGCACGCTCGCGCGCCACGCGTGGGACCGCGCCGACGCCCAGCGCGGCGATCTCGACGTTCTCGCGCACGCTGAGCCCGCCGAAGAGGTGCCCGTGCTGGAAGGTCCGCGCCAGCCGGGCGGCGCGGGCGCGGTCGCGCGGCGCGGGATCATGGAGATGGCGTTGTAGGGGCATTGCGTCGCGCAGTCGCCGCAGCCGATGCAGGTGCGCGGGTCGATGTCTATCTGCCCGGCCTCGAAGCGCCCGATGGCGCCGGTCGGGCAGCCCGTCAGGCACTCCGGGTCTTGACAGTGCATGCAGACCGAGGGCGACAGGACGTGTCGCGCGGAGTTGCGGCCGAGCCCGGCCGGGCGCTCGATGTGTATGCCGCGGCGCAGGAGGCGCGACTGCCCGTGAACCTTGTGACAGGCGAGCGAGCAGTTGCCGCAGCGCACGCACTTGTCCATGTCCATCACGAGGAGGTTCGTGCCGTCGACGACGCCGGTCGCTATCTCGCGCTCGGCCGACGCGGTCGCGCGGCGGTCGGCTGAAGGCGCGGGCCGCGGGTCGTCGTCCACCTCGGAGAAACGTGCGAAGGCGCGCTCGACCGCGTCGCGCAGTGAGGGGTCGGCGCGCAGGTGCGGCACGGAGACTTCGAGGACTTCGGTGCGCTGCAAGACGGTCGCCGTGTAGGCCCACTCGGCGTCGGCCGCCAAGCCTTCGAGGCCGAGGCAGTTGCCCGCGCCGAGGAAGTCGATGGCCGCGCCCGCGTCGAGACCTTCGGAGAGCACGGCGCCGACGACGGGCGCGTCGGCGAGTCCGGTGACGCGGCGCACCCAACCGTCGCGCACGAAGTAGACGCGGTCGACCGGGTCGCCCTCGCGGAACAGGACGTGGTGCTTGCCGTAGACGACGAAGCGCGCGGCGCGGCCCAGACGCTCGACGAGCGCGTCGTCGAGGGCGTCGTCGGTGACTTGGCGCAGCTCGGCGAGCGTGCGGCCGAGGCCGTGCTTGCGGTAGGTCGTGTCGAGCTGTCGTCCGAAGCGCGGGAGCTTGCGGAGGAGTCGGAGGGCGGGGCGCGTGATTTCGAGGACGGTCGCGCCGTCGGCGGGGACGCGCACGGTGGCGTTGCGCGGCACGCCCGCCAGCACGGACATCTCGCCGAAGCTCACGCCGGCCGGAATCTCGCCGACGCGCTCCTCGCCGTCCTCGCCGTCGCGCACGTAGACTTCGAGCCGGCCCTCGACGGGGATGAAGAAGGTGTTGCCGCCCCAGTCGCCTTGCCGGACTATCTCCTCGCCCGGCTCGTAGACGAGCAGGCGGACGTAGGGCCCGACCTTCTTGCCGTTGTAGTTGCGCCCGTAGGCGATGACTTCGAGGTCGAGCTCGTGCGCGTAGTGGCCCTCGCGGCGCTCGACGAGGTCGCTGATGAGCTCGACGCGCCCGACCGCGTCGAGGATTTCACGGCGCTTTGTCAGCTCGCGAGGCATGGCGTTTAGATTACAGGTTCCGCGGCGGGTGAGGGAAGCGACTTTGTAAAAATCTCGGCGCGCGGCGCGGCGTTTGATTTTGGAACCCGCAAAGCGGGCCGGCGTGTACGACTGCGGGCGGGAGGCGGCAGCAGTGTATAATCGCCGGGCGCGCGCCGCGCCGCCCGCGCGCGCGGCGTCCCGAAACCTTAGCCCGAACGCAGTTTAGAGACTTTGACGACCGGCGGCCCGCCTGTCCCGATGAGCGCATTCCCCACAGCGAACGAGCTGGCCTTCTCCGCCGCGGCGACGGGGGCGGGGGGGACTGCGGCCGTGGCCGCGACGGCGGAGCTGACCGCCGGCCTCGACGTGACGCTTTCAGACCACAGCCTTCTGGAGGCGACGCGCGCCGGCGACGAGGCGGCGTTCTCGGAGATCGTCCGCCGCTACCGCAACCAGATTACGAACTACGTCTACCGCATGACGAACGACTACGACCTCGCGGTAGACCTCGCGCAGGAGACCTTCATGCGCGTCTTCCGCGCGGCCGAGCGTTACCAGTCGAGCTACGCCTTCTCGACCTACATCTACCGCATCGCCACGAACCTCGCCATCAGCGAGCTGCGGCGGCGCAAGAGGCGGCGTCTGGTCTCGCTCACGGGCTTCTTTCAGGGGCGCGACTCGTCGAGCGCGGGCGATGCGGCCGAGCTCGACCCGCCCGACGGCTGCCCGCTTCAGGACGCGACGCTCGTCGACGACGAACGCCGCGCGGCCGTCGCGCGCGCCATCGCGACGCTGCCCGACAAGTACCGCGCGCCGCTCGTCCTGCGCGACGTGGAGGGGCGCAGCTACGACGAGATTGCGCGCATCTTGGATTTGAGCGAGGGGACGGTGAAGTCGCGCATCAACCGCGCGAGAAGTTTTCTGCGCGACAAGCTGCACGCCTACATCTAAGAGGCGTGTGCGCGACGAGAGGTTAACTGAGATGAGCTGCAAGAAGTACACGGCTGAAATCGAAGACGCGGCGGCCGGCTCGGCCTTGTCGGGCGGGGCGCGCCTGCACCTCGACGCGTGCCCGGCGTGCCGCGAGTTCCGCCGCGAGCGCGAGAGCTTGCGCGCCCTCGTCGGCTCGCTCGGCACGATCCCGGCCCCGGCCGATTTCGAGTTCCGCCTGCGCGCGCGGATGCGCGCCGACTCGGCCGCGCCGCGCAGGAGTCTCTTCGGCCTCGCTTACGCGCCGGCCGCCGGCGTCGCGCTCGCCGCCGTCTTCGCCGTCGCCGTCACGCTGACGCTCTACACGCGGCAAGGGGCGGACGACGCTCCGGCCGCCCGCGTCGAGAGCGCGCGCGTCGAGAGTCAACAGGCGGGGGCTTCGCCCGCGCAGGCGACGCGCGAGAGCGAGCGGGACGGGCGTGCGGGCGTCGAGGAGTTTGAGAAGGTAGCTGACAAGGCGAAGGGCGGGAGGGGCGCGTCGGGCGTCGCTCCGCGGCGCGCGTCGAGAGATTCGTCGCTCGCGTCGGTCGTCAAGGCGAGGGGCACGGGGCACAGGACGGCCGTCTTTAACGAGTCGCGCGCGATGGTCATCACGAAACCCGCGCAGGGCGAGGTGGCGCTGACCGGGCTGACGGTCGCCGTGCCGCTGCCGAACTCCGAGCGCCCGCTCAAGGTCTTGGTCAGCGACGAGCGCGGCGCGTCGCGCGTCGTCCCCGTCCGCATGGTCAGCTTCGGCTCGCAGGAGCTCGTCGCGCGCGCGGGCCATCAGCGCGCGGGCGCGAACGACAAAGAGGTCGTCTGGTAAGTTTCGTAAAGCCTTAAAAGATGTTCGTCTCTAACGACAAGCGGTTTCGCACACGACGGGCGGCGGGCGCGCTCCGCGCCGCGCTCTCCTGCGCGCTCGTCGCGCTCCTGACGGGCCACGCGCTCGCGCAGGAGTCGCCCGACGCGCGCGAAGAGAGGGCCGCGCCGGTCGCCGCGACGACGCGGCCCGCGCCCGCGAAGAGAAGCGCCCCGCGC
>DASQDT010000275.1:0-18917 GCA_035634035.1 Pyrinomonadaceae bacterium
CGACGCGCACGGCGACGCGCGCCGCTAAAGCGGCGACCTCGGGCGGGCGCGCCGCGGCCGGCACGCGCGGCGGCGGGAAGAAGTCGGCGGGCGGCACGAGGGGCTCGGGCGCGAAGAAGTCGGGCGCGAAGAAGTCCGGCGCGAAGAAGTCGGCGGCGGGCCGCAAGTCGGGCGCGGCCTCGCGCGGCCAGCGCAAGAAGTAACGGCGCGCGTCACGGGCGGCGGCAACAAGAGCCGCGCGTCAGACGACGGAACCGACCGCAAGTCCGCGCGGGCGACGCGCGGCGCGCCTCTGGCTTCCCACCAAAGCCACGCGCGCCGCGCCTCGCCCGACTCCACTCACGCACTCCCTCTTACAAAACCTTCACGCGCCCGCGCCGAGAAGCCCGCCGGCCACCCTGTTGACAAGTTATTTAGGGTTGATATAATTCTGGCACTCACTCCGCAGGAGTGCCAGACAACGGCATTTTCGCTAATGAAATCGGGGCTAAGTGTGCCCCGTCGCCGAGCACTTCCGGCGCGCGAGTGCCAGATAAAGTTCTACGAACCGGCAATCGTAAAAAATCGCCGGCGCTTTTCGCGCCGCGCGGACTTCGGAAAGGAGAGTTATGGCAACGAACATCAGACCCCTGCATGACCGAGTAATCGTGCGCCGCATCGAGGAGACCGAGCAGGTGCGCGGCGGCATCATCATCCCCGACACGGCGAAGGAGAAGCCGCAGGAGGGCGAGGTCATCGCCGTCGGCGAGGGCAAGCGCAAGGACGACGGCACGCGTCAGGCTTTGGACGTGCGTCCGGGCGACCGCGTCATCTTCGGCAAGTACAGCGGCTCGGAGATCAAGGTTGACGGCGAAGAACTCCTCATCATGAAAGAGGATGAGCTCTACGGCGTCATCGAGCGGGCCGGCGCGGCCGGCGGCGGCAAGAAGGGCGGCAAGTAGTTTTAGAGACTACCGGCCGCCCTTCCCCTTTTAGCATTTCGACTATCGCGAGTTAAGGAGAGGATGAAGTTATGGCAAAGCAAGTGATACACGGCGAGGAGTCGCGCGCGGCAATCCTGCGCGGCGTCAACCAGCTCGCCGACGCGGTTAAGATCACGCTCGGGCCGAAGGGCCGCAACGTCGTGCTCGATAAAAAATTCGGCTCGCCGACCATCACCAAAGACGGCGTCACCGTCGCCAAAGAGATCGAGTTGAAAGACTCGCTCGAAAACATGGGCGCGCAGATGGTGCGCGAGGTCGCCTCGAAGACTTCGGACGTGGCCGGCGACGGCACGACGACCGCGACCGTTCTGGCGCAGGCCATCTTCCGCGAGGGCGTCAAGACCGTCGCCGCGGGCGCGAACCCGATGGCGCTCAAGCGCGGCATCGACAAGGCCGTCGAGAAGGCCATTAAAGAGATCGAGCGCATGTCGAAAGATGTCAAGGGCGACATGATCGCGCAGGTCGGGACCATCTCGGCCAACGGCGACGCGACCATCGGCGAGTTGATCGCCGAGGCGATGCGGAAGGTCGGCAAGGACGGCGTCATCACGGTCGAGGAGTCGCGGACGATGGAGACGGCGCTCGAAGTCGTCGAGGGTATGCAGTTCGACCGCGGCTACCTGAGCCCCTACTTCGTGACCGACCCCGAGCGGATGGAGGCCGTTCTCGACAACCCGCTGATCCTCATCAACGAGAAGAAGATCAGCTCGATGAAAGACCTGCTGCCGATGCTCGAACAGATCGCGAAGATGGGCAAGCCCCTGCTCATCATCGCCGAGGACGTCGAGGGCGAGGCTTTGGCGACGCTGGTCGTCAACAAGCTGCGCGGCACTCTGAACGTCGCGGCCGTCAAGGCCCCCGGCTTCGGCGACCGCCGCAAGGCGATGCTCGAAGACATCGCGATTCTGACGGGCGGCAAGGTCATCTCGGAAGACCTCGGCATCAAGTTGGAGAACGTCAAGATCGAAGACTTGGGCCGCGCCAAGAAGGTCACGATTGATAAGGACAACACGACGATCGTCGAGGGCGCGGGCAAGGCCTCGGACATCGAGGGGCGCGTCAAGACCCTGCGCGCGCAGATCGAGGAGACGACCTCCGACTACGACCGCGAGAAGTTGCAGGAGCGTCTGGCGAAGCTCGTCGGCGGCGTCGCCGTGATTAAGGTCGGCGCGGCCACCGAGACGGAGCTGAAGGAGAAGAAGGCGCGCGTCGAGGACGCGATGCACGCGACGCGTGCGGCCGTCGAGGAAGGCATCGTGCCGGGCGGCGGCGTGGCGCTCGTGCGCGCGGCGAAGGCGCTGGAGAAGTTCAAGACGAGCGACAACGGCGAGGGCGACGAGGACGAGCAGATCGGCGTCACCATCGTCCGCCGCGCGCTCGAAGAGCCGCTCCGCCAGATCGTCTCGAACGCCGGCAAAGAGGGCGCGGTCATCGTCGAGAAGGTGCGCGAGAACAAGAAGGAGTCGTACGGCTACAACGCGGCGACCGAGGTGTTCGAAGACTTGGTCGAAGCGGGCGTCATCGACCCGGCGAAGGTGACGCGCTCGGCCCTGCAGAACGCCTCCTCCATCGCGGGCCTGATGCTCACGACCGAGGCGCTCGTCTCCGAAATCCCCGAGGACGACAAGACCCCGGCCATGCCCGGCGGCATGGGCGGCGGCATGGGGATGTAATCACCGCCCTTCACGCCACACACCGAGGCGGCCGCGCTCCCAACCGAGCGCGGCCGCTTTGTTTTTCCGCCCGACGGAGGGGCGCCGAATCATTCGGTCTCATGTTTGGGTTTGGGCTTCATCTTTTTTCAAAGCGCGCCACGTCCAGACCGCCGCCAGCAAATCAATCAGGCCGAACACCAGCAACGCTCTCGGGGCTGAGACCGTGAGGACGAAAGCGGTGAAGTAAATGATAACCGCGACGCGGGCCCAGACAGTCCAGCGGATAAAACTTGTCAACTCACCGCGCGCCGCCCGAACGTAGTAGAAGCTCAGACAGAGCACGAGCATCCCGTTGATTCTTATCCAGACCTCGTCCGTCGGCGGCGCCCCGAAAGCACGCAAGAGCACGTTCGGGACGAGCAGCAGAATCAGCCCCAACGCGAAGAGGTAGATTCCGAAAGCGAACAAACTTTTAGCAGCCCGGCTCATACTTTTAAGTCCCCCGCGCTATCTGAACAGGCGCAAGAGAAACGCCACGGGCCACGCGAGCGAGCCGACAGCGAAGAGAAACATCTTGGCGTGGGCGAAGGCCGATGCTGCAAAGACGAGGGCGGGTGAGAAGGTCGCGGACTCCACGTCGGCGCGCGTGTTGACGCCGCGCAGCAGGTGGAGGTGCAGCCCGTTCTCGAAGTAGTCGAGGAGGGCGGCGGCGAAGGGCATGAGAAAGAAGAGGTAGTCCCAGCCGCCGGGCCGCGCGTTGCCCCGCGCCCACGCGTAGGCGAACGCGAAGAAGCACGCGTAGACGAGCGGGTAGGCGAGGTCGATGTTAACGAGATTCTCGCGCTTGAAAATCTCGACGCCGCGCCCGCCGCCCTCTCCCGCGCTCCAGCGCTTGAGAGTCTCTCTGAAGTCATCGACTTGGTACGACCGTTGCAGCGCGAGGAATCTTTCGCCCTCGGTCTGGTAGCGTTTGGTCACGGCGGGGAACAGGACGCTGGAGAAGTAGACGAACACCAGCCCCGTGATGAGTGCGATGACGCCCCTGCACGGGCAGGCGTACAAAGATTCGACGAGATTCATGGCGGATCACATTTCGTGGGGGCCGGCGGGGTCGCGCGTGCGCTCCGGGTCGGTCTGCCGCTGGCCGTCGCCCTCGAACCTCGCCTCGACTGACCCGCCGTCGTGTCGGCCGTGGCGTGAGGCGAGGTCGGGGTAGGTGGAGTGTTCGGGGCGTGCGTCGGTGAGTCGGAGCAGGCGCTCGGCCTCGTGGATGTCGTCCTCTTCGCCCTCGATTTCGACGAAGAGTCCGAAGGGCAGCTCGTCTATGACGACCTCGACCGCGCGGACGCGCCACGTCGCGCGGCGCTTCTCGTAGACGAGCGCCGGTCGGTAGCCGAGGGCTTCGAGGATGGCGGCCAGCGCCTCGCCGTCGCCGACTTCGGTCTCCTCCTCGCGGTGTCGCTTGACCGGGTTTGCGGTCTCCGCGCCGCGCTCCTTGAAGGTGAAGACGGCGCGGCCCCCGACGCGCCGCAGGCGCAGCACGCGCGTGCGGGGGTCGAGGCCGTGGCCCGAGTAGAGGGTGTTCTCCTCGAACTCCTCCCCGCCCTCGCGCACGCCGCCGACCTCTTCGAGCCGCCGCACGAGCGCCTCGCGCTCGCCCGCCGTCACGCGGTACTTCTTCTCGACCTCGGTTCCCATAGACAGCCCGCGAGTTTACCCTATGAGGCCCGCCGCGCCCAACGGATGACTTCCGGAAGCGTCGCGCGCTTGCCGTACATCAGCATCCCCGTCCGGTAGATGCGCGCCGCGACCCAGACGAGTCCGACGACCGTCGCCACCCCGATGCCGAGCGAGAGCGCAATCTGCCAGAAGGGCGGCGTCTCGGTCGCGATGCGGACGAGCATCGTGATGGGCGAGAAGAACGGAATCATCGAGACCCAGAACGAGAAGGAGGAGTTCGGGCTGCGGATGACGGGGAACGCGATGTAGATGCCGGCCATCAGGAGCATGATGACGGGGAAGGCGAGCTGCCCGCCCTCCTTCTCCGTCGTCACCATCGAGCCGACGACCGCGTACAGAGTCGCGTAGATGTAGAAGCCGAGCAGGAAGTAGAGCAGCGCGTAGACGGCGAGCGACGGCGGGATGTGCGGCAAATTCTCGACGCCGCCCGCGGCGAGCGCGCCCGTCCCGAAGAGCACGATGCCGACGACGAGGAGCGCCCAGATGGCGTACTGCGTCAGCCCGACGAGCGAGACGCCGACGAGCTTGCCCGCCATCAGAGGAAAGGCGCGCACGGAAGAGAACAAGACTTCGACGATGCGCGTCGTCTTCTCCTCGACGACGGCCGAGAGGATCGCCTGACCGTACCTGAGAATCGCGATGTAGACGAAAAGCCCGACGGCGAGCGCGAGGAAGAAGCTCCCGGCCGCCGCCTGCTCGCCCTCCTGCCCGGGCTTCTGCCGCGTCATCGTCACCTCGCGGTTGAAGTCGCGCACGCGCTCCGGGTCTAAGCCGTCGGCGCGCATCCGCTCCTCTTTGACGGCGCGGCTCACGCGCCGCTCAAGGCGGCCGACCGAGATGAGGTCGCCCAAGTTGCGCCCGTAGTAGCGGCTCTTGCGCGTCTCGAAGATGTCGCGCGGGAGGATGAGGTAGCCGTCGAGCTCGTTGCGCTCGATGCGCTCGTCGAGCGCGGGCCTCACGTCGTCGCCGCCCTGCCCGGCGGCGAGCGCGACCGGCTCGACGCGGTAACTCACTTCCATGTCGCCCGGCTCGACGCGCGGACGGCCGCTCACGCCCTGCGCCGTCTCGCGCGCCTCCCGCTCCGCCACCTCCTCGTCGTCCGTGTCGGGGCGCTCGACCGACTCGCGCACGCGCTCGTAGAGGCGGCCCGTCTCGTCGACGACGGCCACGCGCGTCGCGCCGCCCGTCTTGAGGCTGAAGAGGAGGCCGGGGACGACCATGAAGACGAACATCATCAGCGGGCCGAGCAGGGTCGAGATGATGAAGCCCTTGCCGCGCACGCCCTGCACGTACTCGCGCCGGACGACTGCCAGAAACTTGTTCATGTTCCCTCCCCGACCTTCGTGATGAAGATGTCGCGCAAGGACGGCTCGACCTGCTCGAACTTCGAGACGCGCGCGCCCGCCTCGACCAGACGGCGCAGCAGACTTTGCGCGTCCGCGCCCTCGGCCAGCAGCGCCTCACGGTGGTCGCCGTACTCCTTCAGGCTCGTCACGAGACTTTTATCGGCGAGGACTTCTTCGCCGCCCTCGACTCTCAGCGCGACGCCGTTGCGCCCGAACCCGGCGCGCACCTCGCGCAGGCTCCCGCCCAAGACCTTGCGCGAGCGGTTGATGAGGCAGATGTCGTCGCAGAGCTTTTCGGCCTGCTCCATCATGTGCGTCGAGAAGATGATGGTCTTGCGCGCGCGCTTCATGTCGAGCACGGTCTCTTCCATCAGACCGGCGTTGACCGGGTCGAGCCCCGAAAACAGCTCGTCCAAGACGACGAGGTCGGGGTCGTGCATGACGGTCGCGATGAACTGAATCTTCTGCTGCATTCCCTTCGACAGCTCGTCGGTCTTACTCGACTTCCACTCCGCGAGCTTCATGCGCTCCAACCAGCTGTCGGCCGCGCGCTCGGCCTCCGCGCCCGTCATCCCCTTCAGCTCGCCGAGGAAGCGCAGCTGCTCGCCGACCTTCATCTTCTTGTAGAGGCCGCGCTCCTCGGGCAGGTAGCCGATGCGGTTCTGCGAGTCGGGGCCGACGGGCCGCCCGAACAGCTCTATGCGGCCGGAGTCGGGCGCGGTGATGCCGACGAGCATCCGGATGGTGGTCGTCTTGCCCGCGCCGTTCGGCCCGAGCAGCCCGAAGATTCTTCCGGGTCGGACGGCGATGCTCAACTCGTCGACGGCCGTGAAGTCGTCGAACCTTTTCGTGACGCGGTCTAAGACGAGCGTGGGGGCTTCGGCGTGGGCGCTCACGGCGGGGATTTCCCTCCTGTCGAGGCAACCCGTCGGCGCGCGCGCGCGCATCCTAACGGGCAGGCGTTAACGGACTTTCGCGAATTATACGGGCCGCGCGGGCGTAAAGTTTTACAACCGCCGGGCGACCCGAAAACTTCTTTTCCGACTCGGCGCGCGGTAAGATGGCCGCGGGCTCCCCTTTCTGACGCCGCCCGAAAAGGTTAACCAAAGTTATGCTCTCCGCTGCGACCCCTCCAGACGCGCGCCCGCTCCTGTCCACTTTACTCTGCCTCGCGCTGCTCGCCGCGCCCGACGCGCGCGCGCAGGACGCGCCGCCCGCGACGCCCGTCGAGAACGATGAAGTCGTGCGCGTCTCGTCGGAGATCATCCAGACGGACGTGATGGTCTTTGACAAGGGCGGCAACTTCGTCGAGGGCCTGAAGGGCGAAGACTTCGAGCTGAAGGTCGAGGGCAAGGCGCAGTCGATAGCCTTCTTCGAGCGCGTCAACGCCGGGAGCGTCGACGAGGACGCGCAGCTCGCGGCGGCGCGCGGCGCGGCGCGCGCCGGCAAGACGGGCGCGGCCCTGCCGCTCGACCGCGGGCGCACCATCTTCTTCTTCCTCGACGACCTCCACATCGCCTCCCCGAACGTCGCGCGCACGCGCAAGGCCATCGAGCGCTTCATCGACGAGGAGGTCGGCCAGAACGACGAGGCGGCCGTCGTCACGGCGAGCGGCCAGATCGGCTTCCTCCAACAACTGACGAGCGAGAAGGCCGTCTTGCGCGCGGCGCTCAAGCGCTTCAACTCGCGCGCCACCAGTATGCGCGACATGGACTCGCCGCCGATGAACGAGGTGCAGGCGCTCGCCATCGACCGCAACGACCAGCAGGTCTTCAACTACTTCGTCGAGGCGCTCCTGCGCGAGAACCCGCGCATGACGCGCATGACGGCCGAGAACATCGTCCGCGCGCGCGCCTCGAACCTCCTGCGCCAGACCGGCTCGCACTCGACCGCCACGCTCAGGTCGCTCCTCAACCTCGTCCGCAGCTCGGCCCCCCTGCCCGGACGCAAAATCGTCTTCTTCGTCTCCGACGGCTTCGCCATGAACGCGCGCAGCGGCGACGAGCGCGAGCACATCCGCCAGATAAGCGACGCCGCGGCCCGCGCCGGTGTCGTCGTCTACTCGCTCGCGGCGGGCGGGCTCACCACGTCCGTGCCCGACGCCGGGACGCGCACGGCCTTCGACCCCTCGGGCCAGCTCGTCGCCGTCAACGCGGGCGAGACGACCGCGCTACAGGAGCCGCTGCGCAGCATCGCCGCCGACACGGGCGGCCGCGCGCTGCTCAACACCAACGCCTTGAACTTCGCCGTCACGCGCGCCCTCAAGGAGACGGCGCGCTACTACCTGCTCGCGTGGCGTCCGGAGGGCGAGCAGGGCGGGCGGGCGAAGTTTCAGAAGTTGCAGATCAGCGTGCGCAACCGCCCCGACTTAAACGTCGTCGTGCGGCGCGGCTTCTTCACCGAGCCGGAGACGCGGAAGGCGAGCGACAAGAAGTCGAAGAACGATAAGGAGAAGCGCGAGACGCCGAAGACGCCCGACTCGGAGATCGTCGGCGCCATCGGCTCGCTCTACCCGCGCACGTCGCTCCCGACCGCGCTCTCGCTCGGCTACACGAGCGCGCCCGACTCGACGCCCGTGCTCACCGCGTCGGTCGAGGTCGACTCGGCCGCGCTCACGTTCGTCCCCGTCGAGAGCGGCGTCAAGCGCGCCGTCGCCGAGCTCGGCGGCATCGTCTTCAACGAGGAGGGCAAACCCGCCGCGAGCGTGCGTCAGGACTTGTACGTCGCCGAGCTTCCCGGCGACGGGACGGCCGCGCGCCCGAAGGCCATCTACAGCTTCCAGTTCCGCGTCAACCCCGGCATCTATCAGGTGCGCTTCGCCGCGCGCGACCGCCAGACGGGCCGCTTGGGGAGCGCGATTGAGTGGGTCGAAGTGCCCGACTTCAAGAGCGCGGGCTTCACGCTGAGCAGCCTCTTCGTCGGCGAGCGGATGCCGGAGGAGGAGAGCGGCGGGGTGCACGACTTGACGGGCGGGCTGATGCTCATCGCGCCCGACCGCCGCTTCCCGCGCGCGACCCCGATGCGCTTCACGACCTTCATCTACAACGCCAAGTGGAGCGCGGCCGCGCCGGTCGACGTCGCGCTTCAGGTGCAGGTCTTCCGCGACGACCAGCCCGTCGTGACGACGCCCCTGAGCCGCGTCAAGACCGAAGGCGTCCAAGACTTCTCGCGCATCCCCTACGCGGCCGAGATCCCGCTCGCGCAACTGACGCCCGGCCGCTACGCACTCCAAGTCACGGCCATCGACCGCGCCGCGAAGGCGAGCGCCTCGCGCCGCATCAGCTTCACGGTGGAGTAAGAGCCGCGCACCGCCTTCGAGGCGAAAGCCCCGCCCGAGACTGATGACTCGGGCGGGGCTTTCGCGTGACCCATCGATTTACGATTTACGTCTCACGAATCGAGCTCGATGCGGCGGGCCGAGATGACCTGCTCGAAGGAGCGGAGCTCTTCGAGGGTCGCGTCGTCGACGGGCGCGTCCGTCTCGATGACGGCCATCGCCTCGCCGCCGCGCTCCAAGCGGCCCAAGTGGAAGCGGCTGATGTTGACGCCGCGCGCGCCCAAAGTCGTGCCGACGCGGCCGATGACGCCGGGCACGTCGCTCGAACGCGTCACGACCATGTGGCCCGCGGGGATGGCCTCGATGCGGAAGCCGTCGAGCTCCGTGACGCGGCCGTCCGACTGCGGGCCGAAGAGCGCGCCGGCCGCCGAGCGCTCGCCCGCCGCCGTCACGACGCGCGCGCGCACGGCCGGCGTCAGGTCGCCCGCCGACGCGCCGCGCTTGTATGACGCCGTGACGGCGATGCCGCGCTCCTCCGCGATGTGGAACGCGTTGACGACGTTGACGCGCGCGCTCATGTTGCGCAGAAGCCCGGCGAGGAAGGCGCGCGTCACCGGCGCAGCGTCCTGCTCGGCGACCTCGCCCGCGTACTCTATCTTCACCTCGCGCACGGGCTCGTCAATCAGCTGCGACTGGAAGCGTCCGAGCCGCTCGGCCAGAGTGATGTAGGGCCGCAGCGCGCTCATCGCTTCCGCACCCGTGGCGGGCACGTTGACCGCGCCGCGCAGCGCGCCCGTCAGGAAGTAGTCGCGCATCTGCTCGGCGACCGTGAGGGCGACGCCCTCCTGCGCCTCGCGCGTCGAGGCCCCGAGGTGCGGCGTGACGATGACCTCTTCCAGAGAGAGCAGGGGGTGGTCGGCGGGCGGCGGCTCGGTCTCGAACACGTCGAGCGCCGCGCCGGCGACGCGCCCCTCCTTGAGGGCGTCGTGGAGCGCGCGCTCGTCGATGAGTCCGCCGCGCGCGCAGTTGACGACGCGCACGCCCCTTTTCATCCGCGCGAACTCACGCGCGCCGATGATGCCGCGCGTCTCGGCCGTGAGTGGCGTGTGGACGGTCAGAAAGTCCGCGCGCTCGCAGACCTCTTCGAGCGGGGCGAGCTCAATCTCCACGTCGTGCGCCTGCTCGGGCGAGACGAAGGGGTCGAAGGCGACGACGCGCATATCGAACCCGCGCGCGCGGCTCGCGACGACGCGCCCGATGCGCCCCAACCCGACGACGCCCAGAGTCTTCCCGCGCAGCTCGACGCCGACGAAACGCTTCCGCTCCCAGCGGCCCGCCTTCAAACTCGCGTCGCCCTGCGGGACGCGCCGCGCCAGCGCGAGCAGAAGCGCGAGCGTGTGCTCGGCCGTCGTCATCGTGTTCCCGTCGGGCGCGTTCATCACGACGACGCCGCGCGCGGTCGCCGCCGCCACGTCGATGTTGTCGACGCCGACGCCGGCGCGGCCCACGGCGCGCAGGCGCGAGGCCGCCTCAAGGAGCGCGGCCGTCACCTTCGTCTCGCTGCGGACGATGAGGCCGTCAGCGCCGCGCACGGCCTCGGCCAGCTCGTCGCCCTTCAGGCCCGCGCGCTTGTCGACGGCGAAGCCGGCGGCGCGCAGGGGCTCAAGGCCGCTCTCGCTCACGTCGTCGGAAACAAAAATCTTCATACTCCCCGCGGCGGGGGTTTGGTTTTCGGTCGTCATCTGACTCCGTAGGTGTGTTTGCGGGTGAACGGCGGCGAGGTTAATTTTCGCGCGCGGCTTTGGTCGGGCCTTCGACGATGCGGAACCAGTCGAGCACCATCTCGGCCGCCTCCTCGCCCGCGGCCTCGGGCGTGATCTTGATGGGCGTCGCCGACGGGAAGCGATCCTGACGCGCGCGCGGGCCGCCCATCGCCTGATAGTAGACCTTGCCCTTGCCCTTCGCCTCGCGCGAGCCCGGCGGGTAGACCTGATACTTGACGGCGAGGTCTGAGGAGCCAAAGACGAGCTCGCCGTCCTGCACCATGTCCCCCTCGATTTGCACCCAGACGAAGTAGGCCGCCGAGTCCTCGCTCCGCGCGCGCGCCAGCGCCTCGTCGCGCTTCATCAGCCCGAGCGACGTGGCCGAGGCCGAAGCCTCCCCGAGGCGTTGCAGGAACTTGTTGAAGATGACGGAGGCGCGAAGCTCGTTCTTCGTGTCGAAGCGGCCGGCGACGACGAGCCTGTAAGGCACGGCGGGCTTCTTCGCCGCGACGGTGTTCGTGTCGCGGCTTTCGGCGGCCGCGTCATTTGAAGTCGTCTCGGTCGTCGCCGGCGTCGTGCGCGGCGCGCCGCGGCGGCCCGACTGCGCGCGCGCCGAAGCGGCTGATGAGAGCGCGTCTGACAGAAGCGCGGCCGGCGCGAGCGCGGCGGCGAGCGCGAGTGAAGCGAGTTTGGCGCGCGCGCGCACGCGGGGGGATTTCTTGGTCATCGCTTAAAGCCTCACGTCTTAAGGCTCACATGGGGCCGCCGGTGTCGCTGCCGTCGGCGCGTCCGCCGCCGCCGCCGCCGGACGGGCGCGGGGACGAGCCCTCAAGGTCGCCGCCCGACGAGCCGCCGCCCGTCCCTCCGCTCGGGACTTTCGCGCTGTCCTCGACTTCGGAGAGCGTCTCGCTGCTCGTCGCCTCTTTGTCGCGCTCGCCCGGCGCGTCGCCCTCGGTCTTGGGCAGCGCGCCGTCGGTCGGTTTCGCGTCTCTCGATTCGCCCATCGCGTCCTCCCTCACAGTAGGGTCAGTTGGATTGAAGTTGCGAGCGACATCAACGTCGCCGCGTAAGCGCCGGCGAGCACGTCGTCGGCCATCACGCCCAGACCCGATTCGAGCCGTTCGAGACGCCGAACGGGGTAGGGCTTCCAGATGTCGAAGACGCGGAAGAGGACGAAGCCCAACATCAGCGCCCACGCGCCCGCGTCCCACGGCACGAACAGGAACGTTATCAACTGACCGGCCACCTCGTCCACGACGACCGCGCCGGGGTCTTTCTTGCCCAGAAGTCTTTCCGCGCGCGTCGCGGCCCAAGTGCCGGCGAGCGTGACGGCGATGACGACGAGCAGCGCGGCCGTCGTCCGCAGCGAGCCGGACGCGAAGGCCCGCCCCGTCGCGTCGCGCACGAGCAGGTAGAGCCCGACGCCGACGGCCGAGCCCCAAGTGCCCGGCGCGAGCGGGATGAGGCCGACGCCGCACGTCGCGACGGCGAGCGCCGCGTAGTCGGCCACGGTGCGGCGCGTCGGCGCGACCGTGATGTGCGGCGTCTCGACTACGGGGTGGCTGAGCGAGTCGCTCGTCTCTTTTACGCGTGTCGTCATCGGGACTCGCTCGCGCGCGGCTAAACGATGGCCCCGACGAGGTCGTGCTCCTGCGCGCCGGTGACGAGGACGTTGACGAAGTCGCCCGCCCGCGGCGCTTCGCGGTCTTCGGGCGCGTCGTTGATGAGCACGCAGCCGTCGATGTCGGGGGCCTGAGTCTCCATGCGCCCCTGCCAGAGCAGGTCGGTCTCGCCCGACGCGCCCTCGAAAAGTACGCGCACCGTCTCGCCCACGCGCGCGCGGTTCCTGCGCAGGGAGATGCGCGCCTGCTCCTTCATCAGACGCGCGCGGCGGCGCTCGGCCGTGCGGCGCGCGACCTTGTCGGGCAGGTCATGAGCGGGCGTGCCCTCCTCGTCCGAGTAGGCGAAGACGCCGACGCGGTCGAACTCGACGTTGCGGACGAAGCGGACGAGCTCGTCGAAGTCCTCGTCGGTCTCGCCGGGGTAGCCCGTGATGAAGGTCGTGCGGACGGCGATGCCGGGGACGCGCGCGCGCACGCGCCCGATGAGCCGCTCTAAACTCTCGCGGTTCCCGCCGCGCTTCATCAGCTTCAGAACCTTCTGCGAGGCGTGCTGCAAGGGTATGTCGAGGTACTTGACGGCCTTCGGCTCTTCGGCGAGAACGTCCAAGAAGGCGTCGCTGATGTGCGTCGGGTAGGTGTACATGACGCGCACCCACTCGACGCCGTCGAGGCGCGCGAGCTCGCGCAGAAGATGGGCGAGTGCGTCGGCCTCGCCCAAGTCCTCGCCGTATCGCGAAGAGTCTTGCGCGACGAGAATCAGCTCTTTGACGCCGCGCTCGGCCAGCGCGCGCGCCTCGGCCACGACGGAGCCGAAGCGCCGGCTGCGGAAGTGGCCGCGCATCTGCGGGATGAAGCAGAAGGCGCACGGGCGGTCGCACCCCTCGGCAATCTTCACGTAGGCGTAGTGGCCCGGCGTGGCGAGCAGGCGCGGCGTCGACTCGTCGTAAAGATAAGTCGCCGTCTGGTTGCCGAGCGGGAGCACCGGCAGCGAGCGCGTGTTCGTGCGCGGGTCGGCGACGGTCGTGATGTCGCCCACCTGACTCGTGCCGATGAAGGCGTCGACTTCGGGGATCTCGGCGCGCAGCTCGTCGCGGTAGCGCTCGACGAGGCAGCCGGCGACGACGAGCCGCCGGCAGTTGCCCTCCGATTTCAGGCGCGCGGCTTCGAGGATGGCGTCGACCGACTCCTTCTTCGCCGCGTCGATGAAGCCGCAGGTGTTGACGACGATGGTCTCGGCCTCCGAGGCGTCCGTCGTAATCTCGTAGCCCTGCGCCTTGAGCGCGCCCATCATCACCTCGCTGTCGACGAGGTTCTTCGGGCAGCCCAGACTGATGAAACCGACTTTCTTCGTTACACTCAAACGACTTCCCTCTCTAGCTCCGCCAGATACTTTTCGATGTCGGCCGTCTCGGCCGTCGTCAGATTTCGCTCGCCGTAGCGGACGCGGTTGTAGGCGTCGGTGACGCGCCGCGCCTCGGGCGAGTTGAGCGCGGCGGCGAATTCGAGCGGCGTCTGGTCGGCCGCGCGCGCGTGCCCGCGCGCCGCGAGCGCACGCGTCATGCGCTCGTAGAAGACGACGGCCGACGCCGACGCGCCCGCCGCCTCATCTCGCGCTTGTCCCGCGCGCCCGGCGCGTCTGCGTCGCACGACGCGCGCGACGAGAAACGCTGCGACTGCGGCGGCGGCCAGAAGCAGGGGCCAGATGAAGGACGCGCGTGACGGAGTCTGTCGTCCGCCCGCTTCCGGCTCGTCCCCGCCCGCCCACGCCGACGAGAGCGCACTTTGCAGGCGTTCGCCCGCGCGCACCAAAGCCTCGCGGTAGGAGCCGAGCCCCCGCCGAATCGAGCCCGCGAGCGTGCGCTGTTCCTCCCTATCATAGGCGACGACGTACTGAATCCAAAACAGCTCGAACGCCTCGCCCAACTGACGCAGACGCGCGCCCCAACCCGCGGCTTGAGCGGAGCCGGGGCGGCCGGCCACGGGCGTCGGGTCGAACTCGACCCACGCGTCGGCCGCCGGGAAGTAGACCTCGACCCACGAGTGCGCGTCGTGCTGGCGGACGAAGTAGGCGTCGGCCGCCGCGTTGTACTCGCCCATCTGGAAGCCGTTGACGACGCGCGCCGGGACGCCGAGCGAGCGGAGCATGACGGCCATCGTCGTCGAGAAGTATTCGCAGTGTCCGGCGCGCGCGCGGAACAGAAAATCGGCGAGCGGGTCGGAGCCGCCCGGCAGACCCTCCAGCGCGTAGCTGTAGGAGCCGCCGAACTCGTTGCGGTTCAGGTGCGCCTCGACGGCGCGCGCGCGGTCGTAGTCGTTGCGCGCCCCGGCGTCGGCGACGACGCGTCGGGCGAGCTCCGCGACGCGCGGGTCGAGGGCGGGCGGGAGTTGGAGGTAGTTGGCGAGCGCGGCGTCGGTCGCGGCCGGCGAGCGCCGCCGGTTGTCGGCGCGCAGAACGTCGGCCGGCGGGCTGACCGTGTCGGAGTAGACGCGGTAAGACATACGCTCGCCCGCGCCGCGCCGCGTCGTGAGCGCGCCGCCTTCGGAGTAGACGCGGACGAAGTCGAGCGCGCCGCGCACGGCGACCGCGCGCGAGGCGGCGAACATGACGGGCGTGTCGAGCGGCTCGACGAAGAAGGTCTGCTCGGTCAGTCGGTTGAGGTGCTCGGTCGTGCCGAACTGGAAAAGCTCGCGCCCGCCGCCCAGAAGCAGCGTGCTCTCGTTAGACGAGCGCCGCCACGTGCGGCCGTCGAAGCGGTCGAGCGTCACTCCGCGCCAGCGCAGGTAGCCGCCCGACCCCGTCCCGCCCACGCGCACGCGCATCACGAGCCGGTCGCTCCGCTGCAAGCTCGCCACGTCGCCCAAAGAGACCTTGTCGGAGAAGCCGACGAAGCCCGTGGCCTGCTCGCCCGCGTAGGAGAAGGCCGAGTCGCCGAAGCGCGGCGTGATGAAAAATATCGGGAGCGCGAACGAGAAGATGAGCAGCAGGAGGAACGCCGCCGCGAGGGGTATCCGCCGCAGCGCGCGCGCGCGCGGCCGACGCCGCACGCCGAACAGACGCCGGCGCGAGTCGCCTTCGGCGAAGACGACCCGCGTCTCGCGCTCGGGCGCGGCCCGGCGCGCCTTCCGCAACTCGAAGCAGATGGCCGAGGTGAGCGCGCAGAAGAGGTAGAAGATGAGCGCGCCGACGTAGAACGGGCTCACGCTCAGGCCGGCCGCGAGCAGAACCTCGAAGAACGCGATGAGGTAGAGGAAGAGCCAGTCGCGGTCGGTCTTGACCTGAAGGAGCTTGACGGCCGAGAGGAAGAACGTCAGGTGGACGAGCGCGGCGACGCCCGCGCGGACTTCGCCCGAGCCGCCCGCTTGGAGGTACTGCCAGTCGAGGTAGAAGGCCGGGACGGCGAGCAGGACGACGACGAGCCCGGCGCGCTCGGGCAGTTGCCAGCGCGTCCCTTCGAGCGCCCACGCCGCGGCCATGACGGCGGCGAAGAGCGCCGACAGCACTATTCCGGCGCCGCCCGTTACGGCGAGCGCCAGAGCGCCGCACGCGACCGCCGCGTAAGACGAGGCCCGGAAGAAAGTTTCAAAGCGCAAAACCTAAAACCTACCGCTGACTCGCGCGCCGTCTCAGCCCCTCGGCTTGATGCGCACCTCGAAGAGCTTGGGCCAGAGCTTGCCCGTCACGAAGAGGCGGTCGCCCGCCTCGTCGTAGGCGATGCCGTTGAGCACGGCCTCGGCGTCCGGCCGCTCCGAGTCGGGAATCAGCCCCTTCAACTCTATCCAGCCGACGACGCGGCCCGTCTGCGGGTCGATGCGCGCGATCCTGTCCGTGTGCCAGACGTTCGCGTAGACCTCGCCGCGCACGTACTCAAGCTCGTTCAGCTCGCGCACCGGACGGCCGCCCTCTGTGACGCTCACCGTGCGCACCGCGCGGAACGTCTCGGGGTCGAGGAAGCGGAGCTGGTCCGTGCCGTCGCTCAGGATTAGATGCCGTCCGTCGTGCGTGAGCCCCCACCCCTCGCCGTCGTAGGCGAACTCGTCGAGCTTGGCGAAGCTCTGCGGGTCGTAGACGAAGCCTTTCCGCGTCGTCCACGTCACCTGATAAATCTTCCCGCCGAGGAGCGTCATGCCCTCGCCGAAGAACTGTCGCGGGACTTCGACGCGCTTGAGCACCTTGCCCGTCCGCAACTCGACGCGCCGTAAAGATGATGCGCCGTACTGGCCCGTGCTTTCGAGCAGCGTCCCCGAGTCGTAGACGAGCCCCTGCGTGTAGGCGTCCGTGTCATGCGGCCAAGTGTTGACGACCTCGTAGCCGTAGACGGGGACGGGCGCTTGCGAGTTGCTTCCGCTCATCTGGTTGGCGGCGCTCCGACCGTTCGACGCGTTCGTCTGCCCCGGGGCGTTCGGGCCGGCGGGCGCGTCGCCGCAGCTGAAGCCGACGGCCGCGAGAGCGAGCGCGAGGGCGAATGTTCTGGCGGCCCTGTGAACCGAAATGTTACTTGACGATGGCATCTTCCCGACTCCGGCTCGCGGCCCTGCCCGGCGCGCTCGCGTCGCTTCAAGAGGTTTACTAAATATAGTTGAAACGACTCAAGGGTGGCAAAGCCGCCCCTTCTGTGCCGTAAACGCGCCGTGACTTCCCGTCCGAATAAGTGATAACGTCGTCCGCCCTCGCCGCGCGTCCGAACCCGACGAAGGAGAATTCATGTCCCTAAGAATCTCATCGAAGGCGGCCGGGTTGCTGGCCCTAATCCTTTTCACGTGCCCCCGCGCGGGCGCCCAAACCGAAACCCGCGACCGCGTCCGCGAGACGTGGAACGGCCCCGACGCGTCGCTCGTCGCGGGCGTCCTGCGCGGCGCGGGGAGGAGCAGGGCCGGCACGACCGCGCCGCGCCTCTCGGCCGTCAAGTTCACCCCGGCGGGCGACTCCGGCGTGGCCAAGTCGCTCGCCGACGCGCTCGGGGGCAGCGCCGAGGAGAGGGCCGCCCTCGCCGAAGCCTTCGGCCAGATCAAACAGGGCTACGAGGCGGAGGTCGCCAAAGAGGGCAAGTCCAACAACCTCGCGGCCGCGATGACTTTCTTCATCAGCGTCAACGTCGCGGCCTACCACCAAGCCGACCTGCCTTCGGAGGAGGCGGGCGAAAAACTCTTTCAGTCCCTTCAGGAGACTCTGGCGGCCGCGCCCGAGTTCGCGCGCCTCACGGACGCGGAGAAGCACCGGATGCACGACTGGCTCGTCTGCATGGCCGGCTTCGTGCTGACGGGCTACGCCGACGCCAGACAGAAGGGCGACCGCGAGGCCGCGAGCAACTTCGCCCAACTCGCCGACTACTCGATGCGCGTGGCTCTGGGCGTCGAGGTCGGCAAGATGAGTCTCGGCGGCAACGGCCTCTCCATAGAAGGGGGCTCGACCGGGCGGCCGACAACGGGCGCGGCGGAAAATAAGATCGTCGGCGTGTGGAGCATCAGCGCCGGCAATCACGCCGGGACTAATCTCGTCACCAACGCCGGCTACTCCAAAGGCCAGTACCAATTCAAACCGGACGGCACTTACGCCTTCAAGTCCGAGCGCTGGTTCGGCTACGCGCGCTCCAAAGAGTTTTACACGACGGAGGAGAGCGGCACGTACACGGTCAGCGGCGACACGCTGACCGTCTCCCCGAAGACCAGCAAGACGACCCTGCGCAGCCCCGAGGGCGTCGTCCAGAAGACTCAGAACAACCCGCTCGAACGCGTGACCTACAAGTGGCAGTTGCACCACTTCGAGGGCATCGACGAGACGCAACTCGTCCTGCGGCCCCCGAAGGAGACGGCGCGCGACGGCGGCTTCTCGTCGAGCACTCTCTTCCCGAACTCGTACCTCTACAGCCCGAGCGCGAATCTCGAATGGAGATTCTGAGCGGCGAAAGAGGTCGTCTCCGAAAAGCGAAAAGCCCGCCGCGAGCTTTCAAACTCGGGCGGGCTTCTCTTTTAAGAATTAATCCGGCGGCTTCCTACTCTCCCACGCAGTCTCCCGCGCAGTACCATCGGCTCCAAGAGGCTTAACTTCCGTGTTCGGGATGGGAACGGGTGTGACCCTCTCGATAAAACCACCGGAAAACTTGTCAACTCTCGGGAAGAGAGCTTTGAGAATCGAATAGTGAATAGTTCTTTTCGGGCAAAGCTTCTGTGCAAGCACTTCGAGCTTGTTGCTTGAGAGTAAATTTTACGGTCAAGCCTAGGGACTGATTAGTACTGGTAAGCTAAACGCATTACTGCGCTTTCACACCCAGCCTATCAACGTGGTGGTCTACCACGAGTCTCGCAGGCAGGACTAATCTCCGGTCTGGCTTCACGCTTAGATGCATTCAGCGTTTATCCATGCTCCACATAGCTACCGAGCGATACGGCTGGCGCCATAACTCGTACACTAGAGGTGGATCCAACCCGGTCCTCTCGTACTAAGGTCAGATTCCGTCAATCCTGCTACGCCCACACCAGATAGGGACCGAACTGTCTCGCGACGTTCTAAACCCAGCTCACGTACCGCTTTAA
>DASQDT010000276.1:0-7924 GCA_035634035.1 Pyrinomonadaceae bacterium
GCCGCGCGCGCGTCGAGCCGCACACGCGCTCCGTTCTGCTCTCGTCGCCCCTGCCCGCGCCCGTCTACGCGCGCGCGCCCGTCGTCGTGCTCACGGGCCCGCGCACGGCGAGCGCGGCCGAGGTCTTCGCCGCCGCGCTCAAGGATTCGCGTCGCGCGCTCGTCGTCGGCGAGACGACTTGCGGCTGCGTGCTCGGCATCCGGCGTCGCCACCGGCTGCCCGACGGCGGCATCCTCGACGTGAGCGAGACCGACTATCACACCGCCTCCGGCACGCGCCTCGAACGCATCGGCCTCGCCCCCGACCACACAGTCCCCCTCACCCGCACAGACCTCCGCGCGGGCCGCGACGCCGTCATGCTCCGCGCCTTCGAGCTTCTCAAGAGAAACAGATGAGTGCGCCTGAAAAGTGTTCGACCGCTTCGACGAATCCTCGTCGGAGCGGTCGAGATACTCTAAGACTTTTCGGCGGTCAGCCCCGAAGGACTAGAGGTGCGAGTTTTAGAATTTGACCCGGCGGCTTTCGAGGGTTTGGCTTGGCGGGTGTGGAGGCGGCTCACTTGCGGCGCATGGAGTCGTCGAGGGAGAAGAGGGAGCGGAGGGCTTTCTTGAAGGCGTCGTCGGAGTCCTGCTCAAGCTCCTCGCGCTCGGCGTCGCTTCCGCCGCTGGCCTCGGTGACGCGTCGGAGCGTCTCTCCGCGCGCGCGGACGAACGTTTCGGGGAGCGCGCGTCCGCAGTAGTTGCAGGCGGGGCTGGCGAGCGAGAGCAGGCGCTTGTGACAGAAGGGGCAGAAGCGGAAGTCCGCGGGCGCGCCGTCCGACGAGAGGTCGAACGGCGCGCCGCACGTCGCGCACTTCAGAGCGTCGTCCGGTGAGGCGGCGCGGCAGTAGTCGCAACTCCTCGGCATCAGGTTTCGCCTTGCGCCTCGCCCTGCTGCGTCCCGCAGTTGGCGCAGAACTTCGCGCCGGGCGCGAGCGGCGACTGGCAGTTTTTACACGACTTCGCTTCGAGCGACTGCCCGCAGTTCGAGCAGAACTTGCCGCCCGCGGAGACGTAAGCCTTGCAGCTCGGGCACTCCGTCATCTGGTTCTGCGCCGACTGCTGCGCGCCGCAGTTCGAGCAGAACTTCACGCCCGGCGCGTTCATCGTGCCGCACTTCGGGCACGGCGCGGCCGCCCCCGCGCCGGCCGCCCCCGCGCCGCCGCCCGACTGCTGACCGCCGCCGCCGCCCTGCTGTTGTCCCCCGCCTCCGCCCTGCCCCGTGATGCCCTGCGCCATCACCTGACCGAAGCCGAAGCCCATGCCCAGACCCATGCCCTGACCGGCCGCGCCGCCCGGCTGCCGCGCCGCGTCCTGCATCGACTCGGCCGCCTTGTAGCGCATGTATTTGTCCATGTCCCCGAGCGCGGACATCGACGCGCGCTCGTCAATCTTCTTCTGCACCTCCTCGGGCGGCGTGATGGCCGAAATCAGCATGTCGACCAGCTCAAGCCCCTGCTTGGCGAAGTCCTCGGCGACGCGCGACTTCACGCCGGCCGCCAGCTCGTCGTAGTAGGCCGGGAGGTCGAAGACGGTCTTCAAGTTTTCGCCGAGCAGGTCGTTTAAGCGCGAGACGATGATGTCGCGCAAAAAATCGGCGACCGACTGCGTGTTGACCATGCCGCGCGTGCCGACGACCGAGCCGACGAACAGTTGCGGGTCGGCCACCCGAATCGAGTACTTGCCGAACGCGCGCAGGCGCACCATGAACAGCTCCGAGTCGCGGAACGGGATGGCCTCCTTCGTCCCCCACTTCAAGTCCTGAAACGTGTGGCGCGCGACGAAGACCACGGCCGCCTGAAAGGGCGACGTGCCGCCGAACGGGAGCGAGAGCAGCCGGGTGAGTAGCGGCACGTTCATCGTCGTCAGGGTGTGACGGCCCGGCCCGAACGTGTCGAGCGCCTTGCCGTCGCGGAAGAAGACGGCCGACTGGTTCTCCTGCACGATGAGCTGAGCGCCCATCTTGATGTCGGTCGAGCCCTGTGGCGGCTGGCGGTAGACGAGCTGCGAGCCGGTCGGGTCGAAGTACTGCAATATTTCGAGTGCCATTACGTGATTAGTCTCCTCTGAAATTTCACTGGACGCCGAACAGCGGGCCGGGCCTGCCGCCGCCCTCGCCCGGCCCGCCCGACTGGCCGAAGTCGTTGATGTGGCGCGTGCGCTCGTCGAAGGTGCGGTTGAGGTCGTCGAGCGCGGCCTCGATCTCGGCGGCCGCCGCCTTCAGGCCCTCGCCCGTCCCGGCCGCCGCTGGGAGCGCGCGGGCGCGGTGCTCAAGCTCCTCGACCTTCTGCGCGAGCGCCAAGTCGAAGCGGTAGATGGCTTCGAGCTGCGGCTCTTCTATCTTCGCCACGTCGAAAAATCCCGCGTAGCCGTAGGACGCGTAGCGGACGCGCTGCTCGACGTGGTCGAGTTTCTTCGAGGCGCGGTCGACGGGGCCGACCTCCATCAGCCGCCCCGACGAGGTCAGCTCGCGCACCACGTCCGAGAGCGGCTGCTTGACGGAGCGCAGGCGGTCGGCCAGATGATCGCGGTGGAGCTTGTCGATGTCGCGCCGTCGCTCGCGCGCGGCGTAGCCCGAGTAGCCCGGGATTTTGTCGCCGAGCCGTTCCAGCCAGTTTCTTTGGTCGCTCATAGGATCTCCGGGGAAGCCCGTCTCCGCGGGAAACGGGGTCGATTTTATCACCGGCGGCCCGGGCGCGCGCAAAGTGGTTGCGCCTCCCCGTCGCCGGGTCTTATTATAACTTTCGTGCCCTTCGCCGCCGCGTCCATTGTACCCGTAACGCGGACTCCGCTTCTAACTTTTTAAGACCCGAGCATTTTTCGACTACCCATGAGCACCGAGACAGAGGCAAACACCCCCCCGGCGGCCGCCCCCACGCCCGAGGGCAAGTACGTCTACTGCATCATCGAGACCAAAGAGCCGCGCAGTTTCGGCCCCGTCGGCATCGGCGGCCGCGGCGACGAAGTCTACACCGTCCATTACGACGGACTGGCGGCCGTCGTTTCAAACACGCCGCTCGTCGTCTACGACCCGACGCGCGAGAACGTCTTCGCGCACGAGCAGGTCAACGAGACCGTGATGCGCGAGTTCACGGTGCTGCCGATGGCCTTCGGGGTGCTTTTCCGCACCGAGGAGGACATCATCGAGCTGATGCGCGGGACGTACGACGCCCTGCGCGACGTGCTCGCCAAGATGGAGGGCAAGGTCGAGTTCGGGCTCAAGGTCAACTGGGATCGCGAGCGCATCATCGCCGAAATCGAAGAGGAGAGCGAGGAGATTCGCAACCTCAAGGAGCAGATCACCTCGCGCACCGCCACCTCGACCTACTTCGCGCGGATGCAGCTCGGCCGCCTCGTCGAGACCGCGCTGACCGACAAGGCCGACGCCTACGTCCGCGAGGTCTACTCCATCCTGCGCGACACGGCCGTCGCCTCGCGCGCCAACAAGCCCATCGGCGACCGGATGATTATGAACGCCGCGTTTCTCGTCGAGCGCGAGCGCGAGCAGGAGTTCGACACGAAGGTCAAGGAGATCGCCGCCAAGTACGAGGGCAAGCTCTCCTTCAAGTACACGGGCCCGTGGCCGCCCTACAACTTCGTCCACATCCGCCTCAAGCTTGAGCGCGGCGAGGGCGCGGCCGAGGCGATTCAGAAGTAGGCCGACAACACCCCGACAATGTTCTTCATCGACGACCTTCTCTTAGCTCCCGTCAACGGCTTCAAGTTCATCCTGCGTCAGGTGCAGCAGATCGCAGACCGCGAGCTGAACGACGACACGGTGATTAAGGAGCAGTTGTTGGAGCTCCAGATGCGTCTGGAGCTGGAGGAGATTTCCGAGGAGGACTACGCGGCGGCCGAGGCCGAGCTGTTCGCGCGCCTGCGCGTCATCAAGGAGCGGCAGCTCGCCGCGCTCAGCCAAGTGCACACGGCCGAGTCGTCGTCGATGGTCGTCGAGGCGGGCGGCGACGAGGAGGGCGGCTTCTGGGAGCCGGGCGGTGGCGAGGGCGGGCGTTGACGAAGAAGAGGGCGGCCGACGGCGAGCGCCCCGCGCCCGCCCGCCGCAAACCGTCCGCCACGCCCGAACGCGCCCGCGCAAAACCTCACCCCACGCGGACGCCCGCGCGCAAGTCTTCGACAAAGCTGACTAAAGCCTCCGCGCTCCCCGCCGACTTCCCCGCGACGCGCTACCTCTTCTTCGGCGGCAAGGGCGGCGTCGGCAAGACGACGGCCGCCGCCTCGGCCGCGCTCCTCCTCCTCGACTCGTCGCAGGCGGACGAGCGCATACTTCTTTTCTCCACAGACCCCGCCCACTCGCTCTCCGACAGCCTCGACTTTGAAGTCGGCGACCGCCTCGTCGAAGTCGCGCCGCGCCTTTTCGCGCGCGAGATGGACGCCGCGCGCGCGCTCGAAGAGTTCAAGACGAAACACCGCGCCGTCATCGCCGAGATAGCCGACCGCGGGACGCTCCTCGACGAGACGGACATTAACGAGCTTCTGAGTCTTTCGCTGCCGGGGCTCGACGAGGTGATGTCGCTCTTCGAGCTGAGCGAGGTCGACCGCGCGGGCGAGTTCGCGCGCGTCGTCGTCGACACCGCGCCGTCGGGCCACACGTCGCGTATGCTGCGCCTGCCCGAAGTCTTCGCGCGCTGGACGGGCGCGCTCGACCGCCTCAACGAGAAGCACCGCTATATGCTCACGCACTTCGCGCGCGGGCGCCCGCGCGACGACGAGGTCGAGCTCTTCCTGCGCGAGCTGACGGAGAGAATCACGCGCGTCCGCTCGATGCTCTTCGACCCGTCGCGCGCCGGCTTCACGCTCGTCACCATCCCCGAGGGGATGGCCGTCGAGGAGACCGCCCGCTACTTCCAGACGCTCACCTCCGAGGGCGTGCCCGTCACGGATTTAATCGTCAACCGCGTCGAGCGCGAGCGCGGCGCTTGCCCCTTCTGCCGCGCGCGCGCGCGCGCGCAAGCCGGCCCGCTCGCCGACATCGAGAGCCACTTCACGGGCTTGCGCCTCCGCCGCGTCCCCCTCCTCGCCGAAGAGGTGCGCGGCCCCGAAGCGCTCCGACGCTTCGCCGCGCTAGCGTGGGGCGCGGGGGGAAGGATGAAGGCGGAAGGCGGAAGGATGAAAGCCGTGCGGGTGAAGGCTGATTCGGGATTTGAAATCCCACGTTTGGAATCTCGAACGCCGTCGTCCTTCGGCCTCTCCCCCGCGCCTTCGCTTCTCATCTTCGGCGGCAAGGGCGGCGTCGGCAAGACGACGGCCGCCGCCTCGGCCGCGCTCGCGCTGGCCGAAGTTGACGAGAAAGCGCGCGTGCTCGTCTTCTCGACCGACCCGGCCCACTCGCTCTCCGACAGTTTCGGCGAACAGGTCGGCGCGCTCCGGCGCGGCGTCGCGGGCGTCGAGAATTTAGACGCGATGGAGATCGACCCGGCCGCGCGCTTCGAGGAGTTGAAGGAGCGCTACCGGCGCTGGACGGACGAGCTGTTCGAGTCGCTGACGGCCGGCTCGCGTTGGGAGATACAGTTCGACCGCGAGGCGATGCGCGAGCTGGTCGCGCTCGCGCCGCCCGGCGTCGACGAGATAGCCGCGCTCTCGGCCGTCAGCGACCTCCTCGACGCCGGCTCCTACAACTCCATCGTCCTCGACACCGCGCCGACCGGCCACCTCCTGCGCTTCCTCGAACTGCCCGAGGTCGCGCTCTCTTGGATTCGCACCTTCATCAAGCTCCTGCTCAAGTACAAGGGCGTCGTCCGCTTCGGCGACGTGGCGGGCGAGCTCGTCGAGATGTCGAAATCCATCAAGCGCGTCGCGTCGCTTTTGACCGACCCGGCGCGCTGCGAGTTCGTCGGCGTCGCCATCCCCGAGCGCATGAGCCTCGAAGAGACCGAGCGCCTCGCACGGAGCCTCGAACGCCTGAAAGTCCCGATGCGCAGACTCCTCCTCAACAACCTCGTCACGGAAGAGGCCGCGCGCGGCTGCGACTTCGGCGCCGCGCGCCGACGCTCTCAAAGCGAGGTCGTCAAACTCTTCCGTCGCGAGTTCGCCAGCCGCGCCGGGCTGTTCGCCGCGCCGCAGCACCCGCGCGACGTGCGCGGCGCGCGCCCTTTGCGCGAGCACTTCGCCTCTTGGCGTCCCCTATAGTTAGTGCGACAATGCTCCGCGCCGAGACTCCCGCGCGAAGAATTTCTGCCGCACACGAACGATGACGACACGCGCCCCGAAGAAGAACGCGGCCGACGAGGCGGGCGACCGACGCGCGCAAGGCGCGGCCCTCTACGTCTACTGCCTCGGCGAGCGCGAACAGCTCTCGGCGCTCTTTGAAGAGGAGAGCCTGCCCGCGTCGGTCGAGGAAGGGGCGGCGCTCGAACTCGTCGAGGCCGCACACTTGGCGGCCGTCGTCTCATCCGTCCCGCTCTCGGACTACGGCGAGGGCGCAATCGAAGCGCGCCTCGCCGACCCGGCTTGGACGGCCGCGCGCGCGCTCAGTCACCAGCAGGCCGTCGAGTTCTTCGCGCGCGTCGCAGACGTCGTCCCCCTGCGCTTCGGCACGATCTACCTGACGCGCGAGCGCGTCGCCGCGATGCTCGAAGAGAACGCCGACGCTCTCGGCGCCGTCGTCGAGCGCCTGCGCGGGCGCGAGGAGTGGGGCGTGAACGTCTACGCCGACCGAGACGCGCTCAAGGAGAAGATCGTCGAGGCGAGCGAGCGCCTGCGCGGGATGGCCCAGCAGGCGGAGGCGGCCGCGCCGGGTCAGGCGTATCTTCTGCGGAAGAAGATCGAGTCGCTGCGCGCCGACGAGTCGCGCGCCGAGATGAAGCGCGTGGCGTCGGAGGTCGAGACGGAATTGGGCGCGGCGGCCGAAGGCGCGGCGCGCCTGCGAGTCTTTAAGGACGAGTCGAGCGAGCGCGGCGAGGCGGTCGCGGCGAAGCTCGCGTTTCTCGTCGCGCGCGGGCGCTTCGAGGAGTTCCGCGAGGCGGCCGAATCTCTGGCCGCGCGCCGCGCCCCGCACGGCTTCCGCTTCGAGCTGACCGGCCCGTGGCCCGCCTACAATTTCGCCGCGACGGAACAGAGCAATGAGTAGCGAGGAGTTTGAGATCGGCGAGGACGAGCTGTCGCTTCTGGAGACGCTCGACCACGTGCTCGACCGCGGGCTCGTCCTCGCGGGCGAGGTCATCATCTCGGTCGCCGACATCGACCTCATCTACCTCGGGCTGAACGTCCTGCTCGGCTCGGTCGAGACGGTCGAGGAGGTCTTGGGCGAGCGCGCGCGGCGCGAGCTGGACGCGCGCCTGTCGGGCGGGCCGCTGCCGCCCGCGCGCGGGGGCGCGGAAGGCTCGGGCGGCGAATGAGTTTTTACGTCTACTGTCTGGCGCGCGGGCCGGCGGAGGTCGAGGGGCTCGCGGGCGTCGCGGGCGCGGGCGTCAGCGCGACGGAGTGCGAGGGTTTGACGGCGGTCGTCAGCGAGTTCGACGGCGCGCGCGTCGCGCCGACGCCTGAGAATCTCAAGGCGCACAACCGCGTGCTCGCTCACGTGCTCGCGCGGACGACGCCGCTCCCCTTCCGCTTCGGCACGCTCGCCGACGCCGCCCGCCTCGCCGCTTACGTCTCGCAAAACCGCGGCGCGCTCGACGCGACGCTCGAACGCGTCGCGGGCTGCGTCGAGATGAGCGTCAAGGTTCTGTGTGACGAGGAAGGCGGCGCGCGCGCGTCGGATGCGTCCGCACCGTCGGGGTCGTCGGAGTTGTTGAAGTCGTCGGAGTCGTCGAAGTCGGTCGGATCGGCGTCGAGTGGTGCGAGTGGCAGTGTCGGCGGCGCGGGCGCGGCGTTCCTCGCGGCGAAGCGCGCGGCGCTCGCGGGCGGCGAGCGGAGGCGCGCGCGGG
>DASQDT010000277.1:0-18091 GCA_035634035.1 Pyrinomonadaceae bacterium
CTCTTTGAGCTGTGACGTTCTGACTTGTGCCGTGACGCGGACGGCGGGCGCGAGTGCGGTCGCGACGAGAAGCGCGAGCGCGGCCGCGGTAAAGTGTTTAAGACGCAGGGAGTGGCGCAGATCGGCCATTAGGCGGAGTCCTCCTTGATGGTTCGCGGGTTGATTTCAGGGGGTAGCGTGGATGGGTGACTGCAAAGGGGCGCGGCCTATACTCCGCGAAAACAGCCGGCGGATACCTGCGAGGGGTTGCGAGGGTTGCCGCCGGCCGTCAGTTGTACAAATCAGTAAAGCGTCCGCAAGCTAACACGAGGGCGCGAAAGCGGTCAACGTTTAACGCGCCGCCGCCGCGCGAACAAATCGTGACGCGGCCGGCGCGTAATTTGTCAGACGCGCGCGGGCAGTGATATATCTACCCGCACGCTTCGAGAGGTTCTCATTCAGGGCCGCAGGCGCGCGCGACGCCGGACGGGCGCGCGCGGCGTCGGCCGCTCCACTCATGCACGCAACACGGAAAGGCGCGAGAGACTTTTCAATCATGGCTACCAAGACTCCCATCACCATCGCGCGCGGCGACGGCATCGGCCCCGAGATCATGGACGCGACGCTGCGCATCATCACCGAGGCCGGCGCGCAATTAGATATCGAGGAGATTGCCATCGGCGAGAGCGTCTATCTGGCGGGCAACCCCGCGGGCATCGCGCCCGAGGCGTTCGAGTCTCTGCGGCGCACGAAAGTTTTCTTGAAAGCGCCGATCACGACGCCGCAGGGCGGCGGCTACAAGAGCCTGAACGTCACCATCCGCAAGACCTTCGGCCTCTACGCCAACGTCCGCCCGTGCGTCTCCTACCACCCGTTCGTCGAGACGAAGCACCCCGTCATGGACGTGGTCATCGTCCGCGAGAACGAGGAGGACGTCTACGGCGGCATCGAGTACCGGCAGACGCAGCAGGTGACCCAATGTCTCAAGCTCATCTCGCGCCCCGGCACCGAGAAGATCTGCCGCTACGCCTTCGAGTACGCGCGCCGCAACAACCGCCGCAAGGTGACCTGCTTCACCAAAGACAACATCATGAAGATTACGGACGGCCTCTTCCACAAGGTCTTCGAGGAGGTGGCCGCCGAGTACGCCGACATCGAGAACGAGCACTGGATCGTGGACATCGGCTCGGCCAAGCTCGCCGACACGCCCGAGGCGTTTGATGTCGTGGTGCTCCCGAACCTCTACGGCGACGTGCTCTCGGACGTGGCCGCGCAGATCGCCGGCTCGGTCGGCTTGGCGGGCTCGGCCAACATCGGCGAATCAATCGCGATGTTCGAGGCCATCCACGGCTCGGCCCCGCGCCGCGCCAACCAGAACCTCGCCAACCCCTCGGGGCTTTTCTTGGGCGCGGTGATGATGCTCGTCCACGCGGGGCAGACCGACGCGGCCGAGCGCGCGCACAACGCTTGGCTGCGGACGATGGAGGACGGCATACACACTTACGACATCTACTCCGAGGGCGTGAGCAAAGAGAAGGTCGGGACGCGCGAGTTCGCCGAGGCGGTCGTCGCGCGTCTCGGGCAGAAGCCGCAGACCCTGAAGGCCGTCAGCTACCGCGCGTCCGAAGCTTCGGGCGGCGCGGACTTCGCCGGGCGCATGGCGCGCACCGCGGCCGTCGCGTCGAAGGAGTTGGTCGGCGTGGACGTTTACTTGGAGTGGAACGACGGCGCGGCCTCGGACTTGGGCGGCGCGATGGAGAACTTGGCGGGCGACGGCTTGCGCATCTCCTCGATCAGCAACCGCGGCGTCAAGGTCTGGCCCGGCGGCGCGGCCGAGACCTTCTGCTCGGATCACTGGCGCTGCCGCTTCGTCTCCGAGGCCGAGGGCGGCGGGACGGTGCGGCACGCGCAGGTCGCCTCGCTCCTAAAACGCGCGGCCGACGCCGGCTTCGACTTCATCAAGACCGAGAACCTCTACAACTTCGACGGCCGCGCGGGCTACTCGCACGCGCAGGAGTAAATTTCCGTTCAGCAGAGTTTTCATCAACACGCGAAAGGGGAAGTCAGAGAGATGAGCCAGAGCGAAGGACAGTTCAAAGCGCCCGCGCCCGAGAGCGCGACCGAAGAGCAGCCGAGCCCGACCGAGAAGATCGAGGGCGAGCCGCCCGCCGGCACGACCGCGCCCGGCCGCGAGAAGCCCGAGAGCGAAGTGCACAACGAGATCAACCCCAACACCGAGTGACCGCGCGCCGCGGCGCGCCGGAGGACGACCGAACGAAGATGGACACCTACACCGCCGCGCGGCCGGGCGAGGACGAGTACCCGGCCTACTTCAACGGCTACGTCTCGCGCGTGCCCGCGGGCGACGTTCTGGAGACGCTCCGGCGGCAGCTCCCCGAGACGCTCGACCTGCTCGGCGGCGTCTCGGAGGAGCGCGCGGGCCAAAGTTACGAGCCGGGCAAGTGGACGGTCAAGGAGCTGGTCGGACACTGTATCGACAGCGAGCGCGTCTTCGCCTACCGCGCGCTCGCCATCGCGCGCGGCGAGACGACCCCGCTCCCCGGCTTCGACCAAGACCTCTACGCCGCCAACGTCGACTTCAACTCGCGCACCCTCCGGAGTCTCGCCGAAGAGTTCGCGCGCGTGCGCGCCTCGACCTTAGACCTGCTCACGAACCTCGACCGGCGCGCGTGGGAGCGGCGCGGCACGGCCAACGACAACACGATGAGCGTCCGCGCGCTCGCGCACATCATCGCCGGCCACGTCACGCACCACGCGCACGTCCTGCGCGAGCGCTACCTCGGCGGGCAAGGATGAAGGCGGAAGGATGAAGAAAAGCGGCGCAAAGAAATCTGCTAAAAGTCGGGCGGCGCGCGCGAAGGATGACGACCCTTCATCCTTCACCCCTCATCCTTCGTCCCTCCCCCTCGTCGCCGTCGTCATGGGCAGCACGTCCGACTGGGAGACGATGCGCCACGCGGCCGAAGTCCTGCGCGAGTTCGGCGTCGCGCACGAGTGCCGCGTCGTCTCGGCGCACCGCACGCCCGAGTGGATGGCCGAGTTCGCGCGCGGGGCCGAGGCGCGCGGCCTCGAAGTCATCATCGCGGGCGCGGGCGGCGCGGCGCACCTGCCCGGCATGGTCGCCGCGCACACGACGCTCCCCGTCCTCGGAGTCCCCGTCGAGAGCCGCGTCCTGCGGGGGGTCGATTCGCTCCTCTCGATAGTGCAGATGCCGGCCGGCGTCCCCGTCGCGACGCTCGCCATCGGAGAGGCGGGCGCGACGAACGCGGGCCTGCTCGCCGTCGCCGTCTTGGCCAACAAGCGCGAGAGTTTGCGCGCGCGCCTGCGCGAGTTCCGCCGCGCGCAGACCCGTAAAGTCCTCGAAGCCACCCTGCCCTCGGTATGAAGCCCGTCCTCCCCGGCGCGACCCTCGGCGTGCTCGGCAGCGGCCAGCTCGGCCGTATGTTCGCCCTCGCCGCGCGCCGCATGGGCTACCGCGTCCACACCTTCTCGCCCGACCGAGACACGCCGACCGGCCAAGTCGCCGACCGCGAGACGAGCGCGCCTTACGAAGACCTCGACGCCGTCCGACGTTTCGCGCGCTCGGTCTCGGTCGTCACCTTCGAGTTCGAGAACGTGCCGGCCGAGACCGCGCAGGCCGCGGCCGAGCACGCGCCCGTCCGCCCCTCGGGCGCGGTTCTGCACACGACGCAGAACCGGCTGCGCGAAAAGACCTTCCTCTCCGCGCAGGGCTTCCCCGTCCCCGCCTTCGCGCGCGTCGCGTCGGCCGCGGAGCTGCGCGCCGAGCTCGAACGCATGAGACGCCCCGGCGTGCTCAAGACCGCCGGCTTCGGCTACGACGGCAAGGGCCAGCGCAAGGTCGCGTCGGGCGGGGAGGCCGAGGAGGCTTTCGCCGCGTTAGGCGTCGGCGAGGGGGTGTTGGAGGAGTTTGTGGATTTCGAGTGTGAGCTGTCGGTCGTCGCGGCGCGCGACGCGGGCGGCGAGTTCGCGCACTACGGCGTCATCCGCAACGAGCACGCGCGTCACATCCTCGACCTCTCGGTCGCGCCCGCGCCGGGCGTGCCTGTCGAAGTCGCGCGCGAGGCGATTGAGCTTGCGCGCGGCGTCTTGGAGTCGCTCGGGGTGGTCGGCGTGATGTGCGTCGAGATGTTTCTGACGAAGGCGGGCCGGCTCCTCGTCAACGAGCTCGCGCCGCGCCCGCACAACTCGGGACACCTGACCATCGACGCGTGCGCGACGAGCCAGTTCGAGCAGCAGGTGCGCGCCGCCTGCTGCCTGCCGCTCGGCGCGACCGGGATGCTGCGCCCGGCGGCCGCGATGGCGAACCTCCTCGGCGACCTCTGGACGGGAGGCGAGCCGGACTGGCCCGCCGCGCTCCGCCTGCCCGGCCTAAGCCTCCACCTCTACGGCAAGCGCGACGCCCGGCCCGGCCGCAAGATGGGCCACCTCACCGCCACCGCCGGCACGACCGACGATGCCGCGCGCGCGGTGCGCGAAGCCCGCGCCGCGCTCACGCGCGCGCGCCCCGACGCTACCTGACGCGGCTCTTCTTGCGTCGCAGGAAATCAATGAGGACGAACTGGGAGAGGTTGCCGGGCGTGGCGAAGTAGGCCTTGCCCGAGGTCATCGCCGTCATCTCTTTGACGAACTCGACGAGGTAGTGGTCGGTGGCGAGCATGAAGGTGTTAATCATCACGCCGGCCTTGCGGCACGCCTGCACCTCGCGCATCGTCGCCTCCATCACGACCGGGTCGCCGCCCATCGAGTTCTTGTAGAGTCGCCGCCCGCCGCGCGCCTCGCCGGACGCGAGCGCGCGACGCCGGCCCGGAGAAGTCGGCGCGGACGAGGCGTCGAGAAAGCAGGCCGTCGGCTTGCCGTCGGTCACCATCACGATCTGCTTCATCTCCTTGCGCTGCGCCTGAAGAATGCGGCGCGCGAGCTTCAGGCCCTCGGCCGTGTTCGTGTGGTAGGGGCCGACCTGCGTCGCGGCCAGACGCGCGAGCGGGAGTTCTTCGGCGTCGTCGTGGAAGAGGACGACCTTGAGCGAGTCGCCGGGGTACTGCGTGCGTATGAGGTGGGCGAGCGCGAGCGCGACCTTCTTGGCCGGCGTGAAGCGGTCTTCGCCGTAGAGGATCATCGAGTGCGAGCAGTCGAGCATGACGACCGTCGCGCACGACGACTGGTAGTCCTGCTGGTGCACGTAGAGGTCTGAGTATTCGAGGTTGAGCGGGACGCCCAAGCCCTCGCGCTTGATGGCGGAGAGTAACGTCGCGTTCACGTCGAGGTTGACCGTGTCGCCGAACTCGTAAGGCTTCGCGCCGAGCGCGGCCTCGACTCCGGTCGAGAGGTGCGGCGTGTCGTGCCGGCCGGCGGAAGACTTGCCGAGGCTGCCCAAGAGGTTGCGGAGCGTCTTGTAGCCGAGAAAGTCCAAGCCCTTCTCCGTCACCTCGAACTTGACGTTGCGCGGCAGGGGCTCGCCCGTCTCGCCCGGCCCGCGCCCCTCGCGCGCGCGCTCGTCCGCACGCCGCGGCTCCTCCGACAGCTTCAGGTAGCCTTCCTCGACGAGACGCTCGATGAGCTGGTTGAGCAACTCCTCCAACTGCGACCCGCGGAACTGCCCGCCGTTCTCGGCCAACATCTCCCGCACGTCCTGCTCGTCCAACTCGCCCGCTTCGAGCAGCGCCTGCAAGAGCGCCTGACGCAGCGCGTCGAGCGACGCGTCGGGCTGCCGCCTCTGGCGCGTCCAGTAGTAGTCGTCGTCGAACCCGGAATCCAACAGGGAGTCCTGCAACGCCTCCATCAGGTCGCCCAGATTGACCCCCGACACGTCGAACCCCTTGAACCTCGAATAGCGTATGAACTTCATTTACTTCTTCCCACCCGGCTCTGGAACTTGCAAGTCACGACAAATTTTGCGCGCGAGGAAGTCGTTAACTTCGCGATGCCGCGGAACTGTTGATGCCCTTTGCGCCGCGCGGTTGACATACACCGTGTGACTCCGACCCTCACGCAAAAACTCACAGCCGTGTTGTTCAAGGTAGCGAATTAAATCTGTGCGCTTCATACGTGAACCATTATCACGCCGCCGCTGATAATTCTGATGCAATCGTAGAAGCGTACATGACAGATTTGTGCAAAAACTGGCTAACTGTTGCTAACGCACAACTTGCTTTCCACAGGGGTATAATAGTGGCTGTGGAAAAGGCTGTGGAAAGTCTGCCCTCCAAATCATGAAGCCAGCCGCTCACGAATGAAATCTGAACCTTTAACTGATTCCTCCGTCAGCAAGCGATTCGTCTCTATTGTGAGAGCGACCGCTTCTTTGAGGTTCTCACGTACCTCTTCCAGCGTCGCTCCCTGCGTATTCGCGCCAGGTAGTTCTTCGACGAACCCGATGTAGCCTTCGGGCACTTTCAGGTACACGGCGTTCAAAGTTAAATCCATGAACTTCCTCCTAGCTGTACCGCCCCGTCTCGGTGAGGTCGTCGTAGATCATGCCGCGGCGGTCTTTGCGGGCTTTGGTGGCGGCGGTGTAGCCGCCCTCCTCGTTGCGGCTGATTTTGTTCTGGGCGTAGAGGCCTTCGAGGACGAACTCGCAGGCCGAGACGAGGAGCGCCTCGTCCTCGCGCTTGAAATCAAACGGGACGAGCGCCGTCTCGACCAGCTCGGGCACACTCTCGACGAGCGCGAGGCACTCTGTGGCCGAGGCCGTGTCGGCGAGCCGCAAGGTGTTGCCCTCGTCGAACCAGCGCACCGTGGGCGCGAAGTCGATCCCGACGAAGTAGCCCTCGAAGATTTCGCCGGCCGCGCGCTTGACGAGGTCGCGCGCGATGCGCGACGCGCCGACCTGCTCGCCCTCGTACTCCAACTCCATCTTCCCCGTCATCGAAGGCGCGGCCGCGTACACGTCCGAAACTCTCGGCACGACCACGTCCTCGCCCGTCAGCAGCGCCCGCCGCTCGGCGTTCGAGACGGCCGACTCCATGACCGTAATCGGCATCCTCTGCGAGACGCCGCTCCGCTTGTCGATCCTTTGGTCGTCGCGCGCCTCGAAGGCGATCTGCTCGACCATCTCGCGCAGGAAGTCGGGGACGACCAGCCGGCCCTCGACGCCTTCGCGCGCCGTCCAAGCCTCCTGCCGCGTGATCTCGACGCCGAGCTGGAGGTCGGAAGGGTAGTGCGTCGTAATCTCGGAGCCGATGCGGTCTTTTAAGGGCGTGATGATTTTGCCGCGCGCGGTGTAGTCCTCGGGGTTGGCGGTGAAGACGAGCATCACGTCTAAGGGCAGGCGGACGGGGTAGCCCTTAATCTGCACGTCGCCCTCCTGCATGATGTTGAAGAGCGCGACCTGAATCTTGCCCGCGAGGTCGGGCAGCTCGTTGATGGCGAAGAGGCCGCGGTTGGCGCGCGGCAAGAGGCCGTAATGAATCGTCAGCTCGTCGCTCAGAAGGTGTCCGCCGCGCGCGGCCTTGATGGGGTCGACGTCGCCGATGACGTCGGCCACCGTCACGTCGGGCGTCGCGAGTTTTTCGACGAAGCGCGCGTCGCGGCCGACCCAATCGATCTTCGTCTCGTCGCCGTAAAGCTCGACCTGCTGGCGGCCGTAGGCCGAGATGGGGCGCAAGGGGTCGTCGTTGATCTCCGAGCCGGCGATGACGGGTATCCGCTCGTCGAGCAGGGCGGTCAACTGCCGGATGATGCGGCTCTTGGCCTGACCGCGGAGGCCCAAGAGGATGAGGTTGTGTCGGGCGAGGACGGCGTTGACGATCTGCGGGACGACCGTCTCGTCGTAGCCGACGATGCCGGGGAAAAGTCTTTCGCCCGCGCGCAGGCGGCCGATGAGGTTGCGGCGCATCTCGTCTTTGACCGAAGCGCCGGTGTAGCCCTGTCGTTTGAGTTCGCCGAGCGTCTGAGGTTGTGACATCTGTTGAAGACCCCTTGTCTGATTAGTTCTGAGAGTCATGAAATTCTTTCGCCGAGCAGCGACGAGAGCGCCTGCGCGAGCGTGCGGTGCGTGCGCAGGCCGCCCAAGTCGAGCCCGAGGCCGACGATCGACTGCGCGGCGTGCGCGGAGACTCCCGTGACGACGGCCTCGGCGCCCGTCAGGCGGAGCGCGAGGACGAGGTTCGAGAGGTTCGCGACGGCCTGCGAGTCGATGATGCGCGCGCCCGTGATGTCGATGATGCAGGCGCGCGCGCCCGTCCGGCTCACTTCCGCGAGCGCGGCCTGCGTCGCCCGCTGCATCCGCGCCGTGTCGAGCGAGCCGATGAGCGGCATCACGAGCACGCCTTCGAGGACGGGGACGAGCGGCGTCGAGACCTCTTCGAGCATCCGCTCGCGCTCTTGGTTGAGGGCCTTGAGGGCCTGCTCGGCGCGCTTGCGCTCGGTGATGTTGATGTGCGAGACGACCGCGCCCCCGCGCCCGAGCCGCAGGGGGCTGACGTGGAGCAGGAACCACCGCTCCTCGTCGGACGAGTGGCACGGGTACTCCATCTGAAATTCCTCGCGCTCTCCGGCGAGCACCGCCTCGATGCCGCGCAGGATGCGGCGCGACTCGGCGTCGCCGCCGGCCGCCTCCCCGCAGAACTTGAGGTAGTTCACGCCGACGCCGACGCTCGTGCCCGCCCCGCCGTTCTCGTCCGCGAAGCGACGCCACGCGTCGTTGACGGCGACGATTCGGCCGCCGCGGTCGAGGACGGCGATGTGCGCGGTCAGGGAGTTGATGACGGCCTGATTCAGCTCCTCGCCGCGGCGCAGCTCCTCCTCGCGCCGCTTGTGCCCGATGCCGAGCGCGACGACGTTGGCGACCGCCGCCATCGCGGCCAGCGCGCGCGGCCCGAGCGGGTGGCGCGCGAAAAGGGCGATCACGCCGACGAGCCGGTCTTCGATGACGAGCGGGTAGCCGGCGAAGGCGACCATGCCCTCGCGCTTGGCCCACTCCTGATCGCCGACGCGCTGGTCGCCGACGACGGAGTTCGTCAGGTGCGGCCGCCGCTCCTCGGCGATGAGTCCGATCTTGAACTGCCCGACGGGGACGCGCGCGTGCGGGCCGTCGAGGTGCGTGTAGAGTCCGGCGCTCGCCTGAAGCTCAAGGACGTTCGCGCCCTCGTCGAGCGTCCAGACGCGCGCGAAGGCCGCGTCGAGGTGAGTGACGAGCGCCTCGGCGCAGCGCTGGAGGATTTCGCGGAGCGTGTCGCCGCGGACGAGCGCGAGGCCGACCGACGAGTTGAGCGCGGCGATGTCGTGCCGCTCGACGTCGGCCTCGGCCGCCGCCGTCTCGGCCGCGTACTCTTTCGCGCGTGAGGGCTGTTCGCGTTTCATGGCTTCAGGCGTCGGGCGCGGGCGTGAAAGTTCCGTCCGACGAGCGGGCGACGAGGCCGTCGCGTTCGAGCTTTTCGAGGTGCGCGGCGACGGCGCGCTCGGCCAGCCCGTGCATCTTCGGGTTAACGTCCGTGTAGACGCGCGCCACGATGTCGCGCGCGTCGCGCGCGCCCTCGCGCACGGCCGCCAAGATGTTCCGCTCGCGCTCGCGCCGGTGCGCGATGTACTCCTCGACCTTCGCGCCGGGCGCGCCGACGGGCGGCCCGTGCCCGCCGAAGAGCGCGCGCAGGTTGGGCAGACTCTTCAGGCGTTCGAGCGTGCCCATGTAGACGCTCATGTCGCCCTCGGGCGGCTCGATGAGAACCGAGCCGATGCCGACGATGTTGTCGCCCGCGATCAAGACGCCCATCCGCTCCTCGTAGAAAGACAGGTGCCCGCGCGTGTGGCCGGGCGTGTGCAGCGCGCGCAAGTTGAGCGGCGGCTCGCCCGCGAGCTCGTACAGCTCGCCGTCCTCGACGAAGCGGTCGACGTGCACCTGACCCGCGAGCGGCCCGGCCGTCAGACGGTGCGCGGCGACGGGGACGCGTCCGCCCAAGTGCTCGCGCAGGGCGTTCGCGCCGCCGACGTGGTCGGGGTGCAGGTGGGTGAGGATGATTTCACGAAGCGCGCGGCCCTCGCCGAGAAGCTCGTCGACGTATTCGTGGAGCGCGCGCTGCTCGTCCTCGTAAGGAGAGGCCGGGTCGATGACGACGAACTCGCGCTCGCCGACGAAGTAGCAGTTGGTCGTCGTCGCCGGGGGCTTCGTCGGCGTGCGCAAGGGGAGGCAGACGAAGCCGGGCAGGAATTCGATGCGGCGCAAGGGGCCGCGCTGCGCCTCGGGGACGCTCAGGAAACGCTCGACGAGGTCGTCGGTCAGCCCGCCCGCGAGCGTGCGCACGGCGTGGACGACGGGCGGGACGGCCAAAGCCTCCGCGCGACGCCAGAGCGCCATCGCTTCGGAGGCGCGCACCCAACCGCCCGCGTCGAACTCTTCGGACACGACGCGCGGCTCCTGCTTGCGCGGGCAGGTGACGAGGAAGAAGAGCGTGTCGAAGCGTCGCGGGCTGAAAGCGGGCGTGACCCAGCGCCCGACGAAGCGGAAGTCGCGCGCGTCGAGGTGCAGCCCGTAGTGCGCGAGCATGGCGGCGAACGTCATGCGGCCCGAAGTCAGGTCGTCGAGGAGGGAGGCGAGCTGGCCGCGCGTCAGAGTCTCGGCGCCGCGCGCGACGAGCACGCCCAACTCCTCGAACAGCTCGCGCGCCGCGCACGCCACCATCGCCGCACGCTCGGCGTCCTCCGCGTGCTCGACGCGCGCGTCGGCGTCCGAGGCGTCGCGCTGACCGCCCGGGAAGGCGTGGAAGCCGGGGAGGAAGGCCATCCGCGCGCCCCTGCGCGCCCAGAACAACTCGGGGTCGCGCGCGTCCGTCCCCTCGCGCAAGAGCACCACGGCCGCCGCGTCGCGCGGCACGGCGGGCGCGACTCGGCCCTCGTGCCGGGCTTGCGTCTGCGTGTCGGCGGGTTCGCTCACGTCGTTTCGGTGCGTATGCGTCTGAATCTCTGCGCTACTCGTCGCCCTGATAGCGGAAGCGTTCGCCGTCGCGGCCGGCCCACGGGTTGCCGCGCATGTGGTAGCCGCCCTCCTCCCAGAAGCCCGCGCGGTCTTCGGCGAGGAAGCGGACGCCCTTGACCCACTTCGCAGACTTCCACGCGTAGAGCTGCGGGACGATGAGGCGGACGGGGCCGCCGTGCTCGGGCGGGATGGGCTGGCCGTCGTGCGACCAAGCGAAGAGCGAGTCCTCTTTGAGGAAGTACTCGATGGGCAGATTCGTCGTCCAGCCGTAGTCGTAGGCTTCGGCGACGACGAAGCGGGCCTCCGGCTTGAGGCCGACGAACTCGGCGAGGGCGCGAGCCGAGACGCCCCCCCAAGTGTTGCCGAGGCGCGACCAGCGCGTCACGCAGTGAAAGTCGGCGAAGACCTTGACGGGCGGGAGCTGCATGAACTCGTCGAGCGACCAGCGCACGGGGCGCTCGACGAGTCCCGACGCCTCGAACTGCCACGTCGCCAAATCAACGTCGGGCGTGCCGTGGGCGTCCAAGACGGGCCACTTGCGCGTGCGCGTCTGACCCTGCGGGACGCGTTCGTCGCGCCGCGTGTCGGGGCTGATGATGACCCCGTCGTCTTCGACGTCGTCGGGCCGCGGCGGGGCGTCGCGCTGGTAGTAAGGGTCTTTAAAGACGCTGCTCAGAAAACTCATGACACTCCGGACTCCGGGCTACTTCTTCGTCGAGCGCTCGGCCATGCGCATCAGCTCCTCGGGCATCCACTTCGAGACGCCCTTCTCGACCTGCGAGCGGATGCCGGCCGCGCGGTCGTGCCAGCGGTCGGCCGCGCCCACGGGCCCGCGCTCGCGCTCGTAGCGCACCGTCTGCTCTAAACTCAGCACGATGCCGTTGATGATCTCCGGCCAGTCGCCGCGCTGGATGCCGCGCATGACGAGGGAGAGCCCGGCCGACCAGTCCTCCTCGGGCGCGCGCGCGTCCTGCTCGGGGATGGTCAGGTTGTGCGTGGGCGGCATCGGCGCGCCGCGGTACTCGCCCAGAAGGCGGACGCGCAAATCCTTCAGGGTCATCTCCGGCTCGGCGCGCAGAAGCTCCTGCGCGCGGCGGAAGATGTCGGGCACGTTCGGCTGCTCTCTGGACATCGCTCTCTCCGTCTCAAACTCTCTACGGGCGTTAACTGTCGCGGACGATTTTGCCTGTGGGGATAATTTATAACATTTGACGCCGGACGGACAGCGCCGAGGCCCGGCCACGCCGCTGCTCAAAACGCGCGGCGCGGTGCTACAATCGAAAAAACTTCATGGAGCAAGGCGGGACACTGAGTTGACGAGCGAAGCGACGAATCCGACGGGCGGCGCGGGCGCGGACGCGATCGAGGAGCGCGCCGGCCGGCTCCTCTTCGTGGGCCTCGGCGTCAAGCGACTCGACCGGCGCACGCGCGAGACCCTGCGGCGCGTCCGGCCGGGCGGCGTCATCCTCTTCGGCCGCAACATCGAGTCGCCCGCGCAGGTCGCCCTACTCAACGCGCAGATACGCGACGCGCTCGACGGCCGCGTCCTCATCGGCGTCGACCAAGAGGGCGGATTGGTAGACCGCTTCCGGCAGGTCTGCGAGCCGATGCCTTCGGCGCGCTCCGTCCGCGACGCCGCGCGCTCCGAGTTGGCCGAGCGCTCCGGCGCGCTCACGGCTCACGCCCTGCGCCTGCTCGGCTTCAACATCAACTTCGCGCCCGTCCTCGACCTCGGCGGCGAGAACGAGGATAACGGACTGCGCGGGCGCACCTTCGGCAGCAACCCCGAGGCCGTCTCGCGGCTCGCGGGCGCGTACCTCGACGGCCTGCAGAAGGGCGGCGTCGTCGGCTGCGGCAAACACTTCCCCGGCCTCGGCGGCTCGCAGGTCGACTCTCACCGCCGCCTGCCCATCGTCACGCACACTTGGGAGGAGATTTTCGAGCGCGACCTCGTGCCCTTCATGGACTTGATGTTTCACCGGCCGGGCGAGCGCCTGCACTCGCTGATGGTGAGCCACGCGGCGTTCCCCGACGTGTCGGAGTTTTTGCAGGCGTGGTTCCGCAAGACGGGCGACCTGCCGACCATCGAGGGCTTCCACCGGATGCCCGCCACCATCAGCGGCAACGTCGTCATGCGCCTGCTCCGTCAGGTGCTCAAGTACGACGGGCTCGTCATCACCGACGACATGGAGATGGGCGCGGTCGTCCAGACCTGCTCGGTCGACGAGGCGAGTTTGCGCGCCATCGAGGCCGGCTCCGACATGGTGCTCATCTGCGAGCACGAGGCCAACTTCGACGCCGCGCGCCGCCGCTTGGTCGAGGCCGTGCGCGAAGGGCGCTTCTCCGCGCGCGCGCTCGCGGCGGCCGAGCGCCGCATCGACCGCGTGCTCTCGCACGCCGGCGAGCCGGGCCACTTCGACGAGGACGAGTTCGCCGAAGTCTCGGCGCAGATTGCGAAACTCAAACTCGCGCTCAAGGCCGCCGAGGACACGGGCGAGTACGCGCCGCTCTACGGCACGGAAGGCGGCACGGCCCGCCGCTCGACGAACTTCGGCGACGACGACGGCGCGGGCGCGAAGGACAACCCGCCGCCCGCCGTCGACGCCGAGTCGAAGATGATTAACTGAAGCCGCGCCCGCAGCGCGACACCCGCACGTCACAAACTTAAACGTCCCGACGCCCACGACAGGAGGCCAGAAAGCCTTGCGCAGAAGACTCGCGCCCGCCCTCGCGCTCGCGCTCATCGTCCCCGCCCTCGCGCAGCAACCGTCGCCGCAGCCGCGCACGACGCAGCGTCAGCCGGGCCCGCCGCAGACGCAACTGACCGCGCCGCCCGCGCCCGCGCAGCAACAACCCGCGCCGCCCCTGCCGCCGCCGCGCCTTCGCGCCGACGCCTACCGCGACGAGGCCGCGCGCATCATCGGCGCGGCCCTGACCGACGACACCGCCTACCGCCGTCTCGCCTACCTCTGCGACCACATCGGCCACCGCCTGAGCGGCTCGCCGCAGCTCGCGCAGGCCATCTCTTGGGCGATTGCCGAGATGCGCCGCGACGGGTTGGAGAACGTGCGCGCCGAGAAGGTCATGGTTCCGCGTTGGGTGCGCGGCGAGGAGTCGGCCGAGCTGGTCAGCCCCGTCCACCGCAAACTCGCGATGCTCGGCCTCGGCCGCAGCGTCGGGACGCCGCCCGAAGGCGTGACGGCCGAGGTCGTCGTCGTCCGAAGCTTCGACGAGCTCGACGCGCTCGGCGAGAAGGTGCGCGGCAAGATAGTCCTCTACAACGTGCCCTTCACGAACTACGGCGCGACCGTCCGCTACCGCGGCGCGGGCGCGTCGCGCGCCGCGCGCCACGGCGCGGTCGCCGCGCTCGTCCGCTCCGTCACCCCCGTCAGCCTTCAGACGCCGCACACCGGCTCGCTCAACTACGCCGAAGACCAGCCGAAGATTCCGGCCGCCGCGCTCACCATCGAGGGCGCGGAGATGCTGCAGCGCATGCACGACCGCGGCGAGCGCCCCGTCGTGCGGCTGCGCATGCAGGCGCAATTCCTGCCCGACGTCGAGTCGGCCAACGTCGTCGCCGAGCTGCGCGGGCGCGAGCGGCCCGAGGAGGTCGTCCTTATCAGCGCGCACTACGACTCTTGGGACGTGGGGCAGGGCGCGCACGACGACGGCGGCGGCTCAATCGTCGTGTGGGAGGCCGTCCGACTCCTCAAGCAGCTCAAGCTCCGCCCGCGGCGGACGATTCGCGTCGTCCTCTACACGAACGAGGAGAACGGGCTGCGCGGCGGCAACGCCTACCGCGACGCGCACCGCGCCGAACTCGCTAACCACGTCCTCGCCGTCGAGTCCGACTCGGGCGTCTTCCGCCCCGAAGGCTTCGGCCTCGCCGAGTCGGCGCCCCCGCAGTCGCGCGCCGACATGCGCGAGCTGGCGACGCTCTTGAGGGCGATCGGGTCTGACCGCATCAACCCGAACGGGGGCGGCGCGGACATCGGCCCCCTCATGAACGAGGGCGTCTTGGGCGCGAGCCTCGACGTTGACGGCTCGCGCTACTTCGACTACCACCACACGCACGCCGACACCTTCGACAAGGTCAACCCGCAGGAGCTCTCGCTCTGCGTCGCCACGATGGCCGTCATGGCCTACGCCGTCGCCGACGCGCCCATCCGCATCGACAAGTGACGGGAGTCCGCGGCGGCGAAACTTTTAAGGAGAGTCCGAAGGAGAGTCCGGATGTCGCAGCGAATGACACGCAGGCAGTTGATGGCGGGCGGGGCGCGGGCGGCGGTCGCGCTCGGCGCGCTGAAGAGTTTGGGCGCGTCCGAGGCGAGCGCGTCCGAGTCGCGCGTGTCGGTTCAAACCCTGACGCCGAGCTCCGTCTCCTCCGAGCGCGGCCTGAAGTTCCGCGCGGCGTTTGCGCTCCTCGACGAGTTCATAGAGCGCCACATGAAGGACGCGGGCGCGCCCGGCATGACGCTCACCGTCGCCGACCGCGAGGGACTCCTGCGCGCCTCCGTCCACGGGCTCGCCGACACCAAAGCGCGCGAGCGCGTCCGCCTCGACACGCTCTTCCAAATCGGCTCCATCTCGAAATCCTTCGTCGCCCTCGCGCTCCTCCAACTGCGCGACGAGGGCAAGCTCGACCTCGGCCGCCCCGTCTCCGACTACCTGCCGTGGCTCAGAGTTAAAACGTCGCACGCGCCCTTCACGACTCACCACCTGCTCACGCACACGTCGGGGCTGCCGGGCGGAATCTCCTTCCTCGTGCGCGCGCCGGGCGACGAGATCTGGGCGGCCTACGCGCCGGGCGAGCACTTCGTCTACTCGAACCCCGGCTACGAAATCCTCGGCCGCCTGCTCGAAGCCATCGACGGGCGGCCCTTCGCCGTCGCGCTGCGCGAGCGCGTCCTGCGGCCGCTCGGGATGCGTGCGAGCGAGCCCGTCATCACGCACGACGCGCGCCGCCGGATGGCGACCGGCTACGCGCCGCTCTACGACGACCGCCCCTTCCTTCGCGGCGGCCCTCTGGCCGAGGCGGCGTGGGTCGAGATGACGAACGCCGCCGGGAGCGTCGCCTCCACGCCGGCCGACATGGCCTCCTACCTCGCGATGATTCTCTCGCGCGGCCGCACCGCGCGCGGCTCTCGACTCGTCTCCGAGGAGAGCTTCAGCCTCTTCGTCAAGCCCGCGGTCGAAGCGCCGTTCCGCGGCGAGCCGGCGCACTACGCCTACGGCGTCTGGGTGAGCGACAGAGACGGCCACGCGCTCGTCCGGCACACGGGCGGCATGGTCGCCTTCAGCTCGGCCTTCTACGCCGACTTGACGGACGGCGTGGCGGCCTTCGCCTCCGTCAACGCCAACCTCGCCGGCTACCGCCCCGTCGCCGTCACGCGCTACGCGCTCGACGTTTTAAGTGCGTCGCTCGCCGGCAAGGAGCTCCCGGCCGCGCCCGCCTCGCCCGCGCCGCCCGAGGTCGTCAAAAACGCCGCCGCCTACGCGGGCACTTTCACGTCGCCCGCGGGTAAGAAGCTCGTCTTGGAAGCCGCGGGCGACCGTCTCATGCTTTTGCACGCGGGCGAGCGCGTCGTCTTACAGCAGACGGCGCCCGACCGCTTCGTCGTCCCGCACGCCGACTTCGCGCTCTTTACTTTGGGCTTCGGCCGCGAGGCGGGCCGAGTCGTCGAGGCTTGGCACGGCGCGGACTGGTTCGCGGGCGCGGGCTACGCGGGCGCGCGCGAGTTCACGCACCCGAAGGAGTGGGAGGGTTTCGTGGGCCACTACCGCAGCGAGAGCCCGTGGTTCGGGAGCGCGCGCGTCGTCCTGCGGAAAGGAAAGCTCTGGCTCGGCGGCGAGCAGGAACTCGCGCCCGTCTCCGGAAACGTCTTCCGCCCCGCCGCCCCCGCGTGGTCGCCCGAACGCGTCTCCTTCGAGGCCCTCATGGGCGGGCGCGCCACGCGCCTCAACCTCTCCGGCAACGACTTCTTCCGCGTCACGACGCCCTGAACGACGCCCGCGCGCCGAAATTTTCCCAATCAACCGGGAACTTTTCGCGCGCGCGGGGCGAAATAGTGTTGTCAGGCGTGAAGGGTCGGGGCCGGAAGACACTTTCGATGTCAGCTCCCAAACAGACGGCGGACGAGGACTTGCTGCGGCTCGCGCTCGCGGGCGACGAGGACGCTTTCACGGCGCTCTACAGGCGCCGGCAGGGCGGCGTCTACCGCTTCGCGCTCCAGATGAGCGGCTCCGAGGCGGTCGCCGAGGACGTGACCCAAGAGGTCTTCATGGTGCTCATGCGCGACGCGGGGAACTTCGACCCTTCGCGCGGCACGCTCGCCGCCTACCTCTACGGCGTCGCGCGCAACCTGACGCTGCGCGCCTTCCACAAGGAGCGCGCGCTCGTGCAGTTCGACGACGGCGAGGACGGGGGCGCGTGTGAGCAGAACTTGGTCGCCGACGCCGACCCGCTCGGCGACCTGACGCGGAGCGAGACCGTGGGGCACGTCCGGCAGGCGGTGCTCGCGCTCCCGGCGCACTACAGGGAGGCCGTCGTGCTCTGCGAGCTGCACGAGATGAGCTACGCAGAGGCGGCGGAGGTTCTGGGCTGCGCCGTCGGCACGGTGCGCTCACGCCTGCACCGCGGTCGGGCGATGCTCGTCGAGCGTCTGCGCGCGACGGCGCGCGGGCCGGAGGGCGCGCCCGACGCGCCGACGCTCAACTCAGCGAGGTGCTTCGCATGAACTGTCAGACCTTCGCAACGCTCGCGCCCGAGCTGGCGCGCGGCGCGCTCGTCGAAACGGGCGCGCGCGACGCCGCACGCGCGCACGCCGACGCGTGCCGGCCTTGCGCCGCGCGACTCGGCGACGAGCGCGCGCTCGCCGGTGGTCTTCGCACGCTGGCCCGCGCCGGCGGCGAGGCGGAAGAGCACGCGCGCGTCGAGGCCGCGCTCCTCGCCGCGTTCCGCGCGCGCGATTGGAACGGCGACGCTTCGCGCGACGCGGCGACGACACGCGCGGCCGAAGTCACGACCGGCGCGACAGTCCGCAGCCTCCGCTGGTTCCCGCGCTGGGCGCAGGGCGCGGCCGTCGCCGCCGCCTCGGCGCTCCTCGTCTTCGGCCTCTACGGCCTCTTCGTCAAACGCGCGGGCGTCACGGGCGGAGAGCG
>DASQDT010000278.1:0-22060 GCA_035634035.1 Pyrinomonadaceae bacterium
GGGCAGGGGCTTCGGCTCGACCTCGACCGCGTCGGGCGGCCGTCCGTCGCGCGCGGGCGTGCCGAGCGGCGTGGCGCGCGGGCGTTCGGGCGTCGCGGGCGTCGCGGGCGTCGCGGGCGTCGCGGCCGGGTTCGACGGGGCGGCCGCGTTCGCGTCGGTCGCGGGCGAGTTCGCGGCGGGCGTCGCGGCGTCGGCGTTGGGCGTCGCGGCGTTCGCGTTCGTCGCCGTGTTGACGTTCGCGCTCGCGTTCGTCGTGACGGCGTTCGAGTTCTGTGACGACTCGCCGCCGCACGCGAAGGCGAGTGCGCAGGCGGCGACGAGCGCGGCGCGGAAGGCTTTCACGAGCGCCCCTCCTGTTTCTGCTCCTGTAGGAAGCGCTTGCGGTCGCGCTCGATCCACGCTTCGAGCTCGCCGGCCGCCTTCTCAAGCTCGTCGCTGTTGAGCAGCCCGCGCCTGAGCGCCTCGAAGAAGGCGCGCGTGCGCATGTTGTAGGCGAGCTTGTCGTAGGCCGCGTCGGGCGTGCCCTCGGGCGTCGAGACGAAGAGTTTTTCGTAGAGCGTCGCGAGCCGGCTCTCGACGCCGCGGAGACTTAGTGAGCACTTGCGCGCAATCGCCCAGTTCGACAATCCCAACGCGAGGTAGTAGAGCGCCTCGGCCTCGAACTCGGTCAGGAGCGGGCGCTTGAAGGAGTCTTTAAACGCCGGGTCGATCATGTCCGCGCCGTCTTCGAGGACGGCGGCGACGAAGCGCAGGAAGCGACTTTCGGGGTTGTTCTTGTGTATGAAGCCGTAGGCCGGCTGCGGCTCGACGGCGCGGACAATCTTGCGAATCTCGTTGATGTAAATCTCGTGCGGGAACTGCGTCCAGAAGATGATGCGCGCCTGCGGGAACTCGCGCCACACGGCGCGCGCCGCCTTGACGCCGGAGAGGCGCGGCATCTGGATGTCGAAGACGCACAGCTCCGGGCGCTCTTTGAGCGCGAGGCGCGTCGCCTCCTCGCCGTCGGCCGCTTCGATGACGGGCGCGTGGCGCGAGAACTCGCGCTCCAGAAGCTCGCGCAAATAACTCCGCTGCGCGACGTTGTCTTCGGCAATCAGGATTGACATAAGGTTTCGCGCGGCGTCGCGGTCAGACGGCCTCGCACGCGAAGCGGCGCTGGCTGCGCGACCAAGCGATCCAGCAGAGCATCCTGCCCCCGCGCGCGTCCCACGCCTCCAGATTTATGTTCCCGCTGCTCCGCCCGAGGGACGCGCCCGGCGTGAAGTCCTCGTCGCGGCGAACCCAGTGGACTTCGTAGCGCTTGCCGTCGCGGTCGAGGAGGAGGAGGACGCCGAAGCGGTCGGGCGTCGTCTTCTCGCCGTCGGCGACGAGCAGCACGTAGTTCCCGCCGAAGTTCCCGCTGAACTCGCCCCATTGGTAGGAAGCGCCGAGTCGCTCCACGCGATAGGGCGTTTCGGCCGGCCGCACGCTTTCGGGAATCACGAAATCGTCCGACCGCGTGAGCCTGTAGCGTTCGTGGCCGGGGACGCTCCGCCACGCGCGCAGCATTTTCGCCTTCTGCGCGTCGGGCTCGTGCGATTTTGTCCTGATGAACTCTTCGACGCTCATCCCGTCGAGCGGGCCGGGGGGATGAGGGGTTGGGGTCGCGGTCGAATAGACCGCGCGTGGCGGCGCGGCCGTCGCATCGGGGCGTGACGAGGCGCAGCCGCCGAGCGCGAGTAGCGTGAACGTGAGTAGGGCGATTTTGATTGACACGGCCGTGGCCCACCGGGAGACGCGCGCGTGATTCTACCAAATAACCGAACCGTCGGCCTCTATCCTCCGTCCGACGGGCGTGCGCGGTCAATGTGGGAAGCCACACGCGCGCGCGGTGAGACGCGGCGCTCGATTGACGACGACTGCGCCGATGATGACAACTCCGCCGACGCGGTCACTTCCGGTAGGTGACGCGCCAGATGGTGTTGTTGCCGTCCTCGCTGACGAGGAGCGAGCCGTCGCGCAGCACGAGGAGTCCGACGGGGCGGCCCCAGACCGTGCGGCTCGCGTCGTCGGGCAGAAAGCCCGTCAGGAAGTCTTCGTAGTGCCCGGCGGGTCGGCCGTCGCGAAAAGGCACGCGGATGATTTTGTAGCCCGTCCGCCGCGTGCGGTTCCAGACGCCGCGGGTCGACGTTACGGCCCACGTACGAGTAAGGCCACCCGTAGAAGCCTCCGTCGCGGACGCTCGTCAGATAATCCGGCACGAGGTCGTCGCCGAGTTGGTCGCGCTCGTTAACGGTCGCCCACATCGCGCCGGTCGTCGGGTGGAAGGCGAGGCCGACGGGGTTGCGGAGTCCCGACGCGAAGATGCGCTTGCCCGTCCCGTCCGGGTTGAACTCGGTGACGGCCGCGCGCATCGGCTCGGCCTCGACCGAGACGTTCGTCTCCGAGCCGACGGTGACGTACATCTTGCGCCCGTCGGGGCTGAAGACGACGTTGCGCGTCCAGTGTTGGTTGTAGCCTCGGCCCGGCAGGTCGGCGATCTTCTCGGGCGGCCCTTCGGCGCGCGTCTGCCCCGCGCGGTAGGCGAAGCGGACGACCGAATCCGTGTTGGCGACGTAGAAGTGATTTTCGCGGAAGGCCATGCCGAAGGGCTGGTTGAGGTTTTCGGCGAAGACGAGGCGCGAGTCGGGACGCCCGTCGCCGTTCGTGTCGCGCAAGACCTGTATGCGGTTGGCGCGCGAGTCGGCGACGAAAACGTCTCCGTTGGGCGACTCGACCATCCAGCGCGGGTTCTCGAAGCCCTCGGCGGCGTAGGGCTCGACGCGGAAGCCGGGCGGCACGCCGAAGGGCGCGCCCTCGGGGCGCGCGACGACGCGCGGAGGGTTCGTCGCCGACTCGGACTCGCGCGGCGGCGGCAACTCTTCCGGCTTGATCTGGTAACGCGCCGGCCTCCACGCTCCGCCCTGCTGCTGCGGCGTTTGCGCCGGCGCTGGCGACGACGCGCCGCCGCCTTGCCGCGTCTGTGAGTCGCGCGCGCACGAGAGCGCGGCGGCGAGCGCCAGACACACGGCGGCGCACGCGAGCGTCGCGCGCCGGCGGCCTTCGGACAACTTCATGAGAACCCTCCCCGTAAAAAAACCTCGCGCGAGAACGGTCGGCGGAGACTCTACGGATAGAGGTTTCGCGTCGCGGCGTCGTCAAGCGCGCGTTGCGTTTTTCCAACTCGCCGTCGCGGGACTTTTCAGAGCATCCAGAACTCTTGTCCGGAGTAGTAGTCGGGCTGGCGGTTCGGGTGGCGGGCCTTGAAGGCGAGGTAGCGGCGGTGCAGGCGCTCGTAGCGCCGTTCGGACGAGGGCAGCGGCGTGTGCGGAAGCTCCTGCAAATACCTCTCGACCTTCCAGACGTTGCGCGGCGAGAAACGCCAGTCGTAACGCCCGAGGTCGCGCAAGTCGGTGAGGCCGAAGCCGAGGATGCGGCCCGTCTTGTCGACGTAAGGGTCGAAGTAGCTCCACGTCAGCTGACGCAGGGAGCGAAAGACGGGGAGGCGGCCGTGAAGCCCGAGGTCGCGCGAGCGCCCGATGGCGCCCCACAGACCTTCGTGGCGGAAGACGTAGAGGACGTGGTCGAGCCTGTCCTGCGACTCGAAGCTCAAAAGCAGAGGCGGGCGGCCGTGCTGTTCGAGGATGACGGCGGCGGCGAGCGCGGCCTCAAGGCAATGCGCCTCGCCGCGGCGCACGACCTCGCGGAACGAGCGCAAGCTGCCGCCCTCGCGCTCCCAGTTGTAGGGCAGAGCCGACAGGTAACGCTGCACCGCGCGCGGCGTCCGGTGCGCCTCGATGATGCGCCGCTCCCGCGCCGTAAACTCCGCGAGCCGCGGACGTGTGTCCGTCATCACGAAAAGTCGCCGAAGAGATTTCGAGTTAGCGAGCGCGAATTATACGACGGGCGCGGGCGAAGTGTTGAACTCGTCGCGGCGCGCGCGCGGGTGGGTGGGTTGGCGAGGGCGGGTCGTTAATGATAAAGTCTCTTACCGAATCGTTGCCCCGCAATTCGGTAATAAGCGCGCCACGTCGCGCGAAATGAGGAGAGGCCGTGGGCCGGCCTTCGCGAGGGCGAATCCTTAATACACGGCCCGGCACTTATTTTTGTGAGCAACACAGGAACTTCCACCCCGCGGCAGTTGACGCGCGCCGAGCAGGAGGCGCAGGCCGCCGCCGAGCGGCTCAGCCAGTTGATTGACGACGCGCTGCGCGCCGTCGCCACCAAGTCGGGCGACGGCACGGAGGAGCTGGAGGCGTGCGCCGACCGGCTCGAACGCGCCGCGCGCGACTTGGCCGTCGCCCTGCGCGAGCTGGCCGAATCGTCGGCCGCCTCCAACGCGCAGGAGTAGCACCAGCAGGTGGCATCTCTCACCGGGGCGCGTCCCTCGGCCGGTCGCCGGCAGTCTCAGCGGCGTCCGACACGCGGGGAGCGCCCGCGCGCCTGTCACGCGCTCTCTACTTCGGCCGCGCGCGGGGCCCGCGAACCATCGAAGACGAGGAGAATCTATGACCGCAACCAGACAGAGGGCCGGCGCGCGCGAGCACGGCCGACGCCGCAGCGACGTGGGCCTCGACGCCCTCGGCATCCGCCCCTCGGCCGGCGTCTACTGGAACCTGAACACGCCCGAGCTTTATGAAGAGATCGCGCGCCGCGAGGAGGCCGTCGTCTCGCCGCACGGCGCGCTCTTGGTCGACACGGGCGAGCACACGGGCCGCGCCGCCAAAGACAAGGCCATCGTCCGCGAGCCTTCGAGCGCGGAGAAGGTCTTCTGGGGCGAGGTCAACAAGGAGTTCCCGGCCGAGAAGTTCGACGCGCTGCGCGACCGCATGATGGCCCACGCCTCCGCGCGCGACCTCTTCGTGCAGGACACCTACGCCGGGGCCGACCCGCGCTACCGCCTGCCCGTCCGCGTCGTCACCGAGCTCGCGTGGCACTCGCTCTTCGCCCGCACGATGTTCATCAACGACGACGAGGGGCGCGACAAGCACACGCCCGAGTTCACCGTCGTCAACATCCCGTCTTTCAAGGCCGACCCCGAACGTGACGGCACGCGCGCGCAGACCTTCATCCTGATGGACTTCGCGCAGCGCCTCGTCCTCATCGGCGGCACCTCCTACGCGGGCGAGACGAAGAAGTCTGTCTTCACCATCCTCAACTACCTGCTCCCGCAGCGCGGCGTGATGTCGATGCACTGCTCGGCCAACGTCGGCGAGGCGGGCGACGTGGCCATCTTCTTCGGGCTCTCCGGGACGGGCAAGACGACCCTGAGCGCCGACCCCGAGCGCCGCCTCATCGGCGACGACGAGCACGGCTGGTCTGACGACGGGGTCTTCAACTTCGAGGGCGGCTGCTACGCCAAAGTCATCAAGCTCTCCGAGGCGGCCGAGCCCGACATCTACCGCACCACGCGGATGTTCGGGACGGTGATGGAGAACGTCGTCTACGACCCGGCGACGCGCATCCCAGACCTCGACGACGCGTCGAAGACCGAGAACACGCGCGCCGCCTACCCGCTGACTTCGATCCCCAACATCGTGCCCGAGGGCTACGCCGGACACCCGCGCAACATCATCATGCTGACGGCCGACGCCTTCGGCGTGCTGCCGCCCGTCTCGCGCCTCACTCCGGAGCAGGCGATGTACCACTTCCTTTCGGGCTACACGGCGAAGGTCGCGGGGACGGAGCGCGGCGTGACCGAGCCGCAGGCGACGTTCTCGACCTGCTTCGGCGCGCCCTTCATGGTCTTGCACCCCGGCGTCTACGCAGACCTCTTGGGCCAGAAGATAGAACAGCACGAGGCCGCGTGCTGGCTCGTCAACACGGGCTGGTCGGGCGGCCCTTACGGCACGGGGCAGCGCATGTCGATCAAGCACACGCGCGCGATGATTCGCGCGATTCTCAACGGCTCGCTCGCGGAAGTCGAGACGCGGCCCGACCCGGTCTTCGGCGTCGGCGTGCCCGTCTCGTGCCCCGAAGTGCCGTCCGAGGTGCTCTCGCCGCGCAACACTTGGGCCGACAAGTCGGCCTACGACGAGAAGGCGCGCGACCTCGCGCGCCGCTTCAACGAGAACTTCAAGAAGTACGAGGCCGGCGTCTCCGAAGGCGTCCGCGCCGTCGCGCCCAAGAGCAGCGACGGGTGACGAGTTAAAAACGAGTCGCTAGTTCAGAGTCCTCTAAAAAGCGAAGGCCCGGCTATCGTAGTCGGGCCTTCGCTTATTTAACTCCGCGCCGTTAACTCTTGCTCGTCACTCTCCACTCGTCACTGCTTCTCAGTCTCCGTCGGCCTCCACGTCGGCCGAGACGATCTGCATCCGGCCGCCGACGCGCACCAGAGAGAGGCGGAACTGTAGGACGAGGAGGGCTTGGACGCGCGCGCGCACCAAGCGCGTCCCGACGGGCAGCCCGTACTCGGGCTCTTCGAGCACGTAAACGTCGGGCGTGTAGAAGCCGTCCCAATCGTCGGAGCGCTCCTCGCGTTCGAGCGCGCGCAGCACGCCGAGGCCCGGCGCGTGACGGCGCAGCGCGGCGCTCGCGCGCTCCATCGTCGCGGCCCAGCGCCGCATCTGCGAGAGCGTCTTGACGGGCCGCGGGTCGAACGCGCGCCCCGCGTCGTCGCCCCCGAACTCGCCGCGCCCTTCCGACTCGGCCTTCTCGCGCAGGAGGTGGTAGGTCGGGTCGCCTTCGAGCACTTCGAGAACCTCGGCCGGGTAGTCGTCCCACGCGGAGGAGACGGCGGGCGGGAGCGCGCCCGACAACTCGCGCGCGCGCGACTGCTCCATCCAGTACATGACCGAGAGCGTCATGAAGTTGAACTCGGCGACGAAGAGGCGGCGCAGGTCGGCCCTCGTCGCGCGCGCGAGCACGTCGCGCCCGACGAACTCGAAGGCGCGCGCGTCGGGCGCGGCGCGCAGGGTCTCCTCGAACCCCTCGGCGAACATCTCCTCGACCGCCGGCGCCACGTCCTGCGTCTCGCCGAACCGTCGCATGAATCCTTCTAACATCTCGCGCACCTCAAGCTTCTCTTCGTCCGTTAGCGGCTGCCGTCCGGCGCGCCGCTCCCGAAACGGGGTGACCGTTAAAACCTCTTCGCCCGCGCCGTATGCGTCCCGCGACGCGGCGTCGGCCGCAGTCCTCGTCGCCGCGCCCGACGCCGCGACGGCCGCGACGACTGCGCACGTGACGACGCTTCTTAAAAACATCTTCGTCATAACGCCTCTGAGAAGTCAGCCGCGCGCGCCGCGAACGACGAAGCGACGCGCGCCGCCGCCTACTTCTTCTTCTTCTTCTCTTCCTTCGCGTCCTCGCCGCGCGCGCGCTTCAGCTCCTCGACGATGCGCTTGGCGAGCTTCGGCGCGGCGGCGTTGCCGTCGAAGGCGGTGACTTTGCCGGTGGCGAGGAGCGCGCCCGTCCGCCGGTCTGTGATCTGGTAGGTGAACGTGTAGGTGAAGAGCGGGCGGTCGATCTCGACGTAGAGGTCGACGCTGTCGCGCTGCTTCCAGCCGTCCACGATCATCACCCCCCACCGCTCCATCTCGTCGCGCTTGAGCAGCTCGTTCTGCAACTGCACCGGCTCGAAGAACGAAGTGCCTGACGTGACGGCGAGCGAGCGCGCGTCGCGCAGGCGCGCCTTCGGGCCGGACGCCTCGCGCCGCGCCGCCTCCTCCTGCGCGAGCCGCTCGTCGGCCAGACGCCGCAGCTCTTTCTCCCTGTACTCCTCGGCCACGCGCTCCTCGGGCGTCTTCCCGCTGGTGACGGTCACCGTCACGCGCTGGTCGCTCGACTGCGCGGACGCTTGCGCCAGAGCCGAGTGCGTCGCGAAGGCGAAGATGAGCAGGCCGGCGAGCCAGCCGCAGACCTCTAGAGCCCTCTTCAGAATCAACCTCTTCCTGTCCTCTCTCGTCAGAACTCGCATATAAAAAACTCCCTCCCCGCCGTCGCAAATGGCAACGCCCGTGCCGCGCGTAAATGCGGCGAAACGGCGCGACCCTCGCCGCGCGGGCGCAAGAGCCTCGTTGCAGGTGACGGATTATTGCGACTCTGGCAAGATAAAGGGCGATGGCCGATGACTTTGAAGGCGCGCGCGGCGCGAATGAGCGCGGGCAACGTCTCGACGTTGCGGCGACGCTCTCGACCGCCGTCGAGATGGTGCGGCGCGTGATGCGCGTCGACACGGCCGGCGTCGCCACCTTCTCGCTCGACGAGCGCACGGTGACGTGGAAGGCGATAAGCGGCTTCCGCTCGGTCGCGGCCGAGGGGCGTCAGGAGATAGTCAACCCCCTGCGCGGCGAGTTCGCCGAGCGCGCGGCCGAGGCCGGCGACAGCATCATCGAGGTGCGGGGCTTGGCCGGCGACCTGCCCGCGAGCGAGTTTCCGCTTCACTCGGCCGAGGGCGTGCGCGACCTCGCGCTCGTGCCGCTCGCGGCGCGCGGCGAAACTTTGGGCGTCCTCGCCGTCGGCTTCCGCACCGCTCACCGCTTCACGGCCGAAGAAAAACTCCTGCTCGAAGGTCTCGCGGGCATGGCCGCGCTCGCGCTCGACAACGCGCGCCTGTTCGAGACGGTCGAGACGGCGAAGAAGATTTGGGAGCAGACCTTCGACGCCATCCCCGACGGCATCATCGTCCACGACGCCGCGATGCGCATCGCGCGCTGCAACCTCGCCGCCGCCGAGATGATGGGCTTGGGCGGGCCGACCGAGGTCGTCGGGATGTCGTGCGCCGAGGCGTTCGCGCGTCTGTTCGGCGAGCGCGCCGCCGCCTACCACATGAAGCAGGGGACGGGCTCGCGCACGGCGAGCGCGTTCGAGTTGCAGGCCGAGGACGGACGCCGCTACCTCGTCACCGTCTCGCCGCTCACGAGTCTGGAGACGGGAGTCGGGAGTCTTGAGCCGGAAATACAGACGACTGCCGACGATCGACAAGACGCCTCGGACAAAGAACAACTCACTTCGGACGGCGGACTCCGGACTCCGGACTCGACGTTCCAGACGCTGTGGAGCGTCATCACTTGGAGCGACATCACGGAGCTCTCCGAGATTCAGGAGCAGCTCGCGCGCTCGCGCCGCCTCGCCACCGTCGGGCAGCTCGCGGCCGGCGTCGCGCACGAGATCAACAACCCGCTCGCGGCCATCACGACCTGCGCCGAGGCCGTGCTGCGCGACGTGCGCGGCTCGCAGGAGGCGTCGGCGCTCGCCGCCGAGCGCAACTGGAATTTCTACCTCGAAGAGGTAGTCCGGCAGGCCCTGCGCGGCAAGGCCATCACGCGCGGCCTGCTCGACCTGTCGCGCCAGCGACGCGCGCGCCGCGAGAGCGTCGACCTCAACGCCGTCGCCGAATCGTCCGCGCGCCTCTTCGAGCAGCGCGGGCGCGAGCGCGGCGTCCGCTTCGAGGTGAGCCTCGATCCTTCGATCGGCGACGTGGCGACCGACGAGTCGATGGTGCGGCAGATTCTCGACAACCTCCTCGCCAACGCGCTCGACGCCACGCCCGAGGGCGGCCGCGTGCGCGTCCGGACGGCGATCGACGCGGGCCGCGTCCTCGTCGAAGTCGACGACACGGGCCCCGGCATCCCGCACGAAACTCTCGCGCGCATCTTCGACCCCTTCTTCACGACCAAAGACCCCGGTCAGGGCTCGGGGCTCGGGCTCGCCATCTCCTTGACGCTCGCCGAAGCTCTGGGCGGCGCGCTCACCGCCGAGTCGAAGCCTTCCGCGGGGAGCCGCTTCCGCCTCTGGATTCCGCGCCGCGCGCCCGACGCGCGCTGACGCGCAAAGAGTGACCGCGCGCGCGCGACAAGTGGTATCATGTCGCTCCCGACGCTCTTGCGAACCCGCTCTCTGCGCACGTCGCTCGCCGCTTCCGTATGAGCCGAAAGATTCGCGTCCTTGTCGTTGACGACGACGCCGTGCTGCGCAAGGTCGTCGCCGAGCAGATCTCTCTGTCGGGCTTCGACGCGCACCCGGTCGCCTCCGGCGAAGAGGCTTTGCGCGTCCTCAAAGACGCCGACTTCGACGTGGTGCTCTTAGACATCCGTATGCCCGGCCTCTCCGGCCTCGAAGCCCTGCGCGAGATACGCAAGCTCGAAGACCCGCCCGAGGTCATCATGCTGACGGCCGACACGTCTCTGACGACCGGCATCGAGGCGATGCGCCACGGCGCTTACGACTACCTGACGAAGCCCTCGACGCTCGACGAGATCGAGGCCGTCGTGCGCAAGGCCGAGGAGAAGCGCCGGCTCGTCCGCCAGAACGCCTCCCTGCGCGACGCCGTCGTGCGCCCGGCCGGCGACGACGCGCCCGCGCTCGTCTACCGCAGCGGCGCGATGGAGGAGCTCGTCGCCTTGGCCGAGACGGCCGCGCAGTCCGACTCGACCGTCGTCATCACGGGCGAGTCGGGGACGGGCAAGGATGTCATCGCGCGCTTCATCCACGCGCGCAGCCCGCGCGGCGCGGAGCCGGTGATTACGGTCAACTGCGCGGCGCTCCCCGAGTCTTTATTCGAGTCGGAATTCTTCGGCCACGAGAAGGGCGCGTTCACCGGCGCGTCCGCGCTCAAGCGCGGCCTGATTGAGGCGGCCGACGGCTCGACGCTCTTTCTAGATGAAGTCGGCGAGATGCCGCCGCAGACGCAGGCGAAGCTCTTGCAGTTTCTCGAAGAGGGCCGCTTCCGCCGCGTCGGCTCGACGCGCGACCGCTCGGCCGACGTGCGCGTCATCGCCGCGACCAACCGTCGCCTCGCCGAAGACGTGTCGCAGGGCCGCTTCCGCGCCGACCTCTTCTACCGCCTGAACGTCATCTCGCTCCACGTCCCTCCGCTCCGCGAGCGCCGCGAGGACATTCCCGCGCTCGTCGAGCACTTCCTCTCGCTCTACCGCGAGCGCTTCGCGCGCCCCGCGCTCGACCTCTCGCAAGAAGCGCGCACGCGTCTCGAAGCCTACGACTGGCCGGGCAACGTGCGCGAGTTGCGCAACGCATTGGAGCGCGCCGCCGCGCTCACCGTCTCCGACACGCTCGAAGCCGAACAGGTCTTGCCCGCCGCCGCGCAGAGGCATAAGGGCTCATCGGAAGCGTCGTCAACGGATTCGACTTCAGACACTTCATCGGACACGTCCGCGCACGCCTCGTCAGACTCGCCGACGACGCTCGAAGAGTTAGAGCGTCAACACATCCTCCGCGTCTTGCGCGAGACGGGCGGCAACCGCGAGCGCGCCGCCGTCGTCCTCGGCATCTCCGCCCGCACGCTCTACCGCAAGCTCCGCGAGTACGAGACCAACGCCTCCTCGACCGCCCTCGCCACCGAAGACTCTTAGGCTGACAAAATGTCCGCCGGCTGACGTTTTGTCAGGCGCGTCTGTCAGAGTCGGCAGGCCGAAGTCCCGCGCGCGCGTCCCCCCGAACCCCCCACGCCCGTCCGCAAGTTAAATCATTTCACCACTTGGCGACTTCGTTCGCGTGCCCGGCGGAAGCGGCACGGGAGTTGAGATGTGTGTGGCGGCCGCGTGCGCCCGGCGCGCGGTACGAACCCTCAGGGGAGAGCAGAGGATTTAAGCCGATGGCCCGTGTGATGATTTGCGACGACGACCGTGCGATGGCCGAGCGCCTTGTCGAGGCGCTGCGCGCCGCGGGGCACGAGGCGGAGACGTGCCGTCACACGATGGACGTCCTGCGAGCGGCCGCCGCCGGCAGCTACGACCTCATCGCCGTCGGCTTGGACATGGCGGGCTTCGGCCGCGCCGGCGCCGTCGAGGCGCTGCGCGAGATCGCGCCGCAGACCTCGGTCATCGCGCTCCACGACCGCCCGTCCGAGATCATGCGCGTCGCCACGCAGTCGCGCATCGCGGCCGTTCTGCCGCGCCCCGTCCGGGTCAAAGATTTCATGTACGCCGTCGCCTGCGCGCTCAAGGAGCAGACCGTGATGGTCGAGCACTAAGCGCGGCGGACTGACCGAGACCCTTCAGGCGCGAACCCGAACGCGCGCTTGGAGCCCGCCCTCGAACGACCCCGAACCTCAACCAGCCTTGCACCCCGCAAGTCAATTTAAGGAGATGAACATGAACACGCTCAAGAGAAAAATCCGCCTGCTGCCGGTCGTCGCGCTCGCGCTCGTCGTCGCCGGCGGCGTGGCGGCGCTCGCGCAGAGGCAGATCGCCTCGGGCGGCTCGCAGGGCCGGCCCGAGGTCAAGATCGCGTTGTCCGGAGCGGTCGAGCGCGGCGAAGAGGCCGTGCCGCTAGACCGCGTCGAGTCCGTCCAGCCCGGCGAAGTCCTGCGCTGGAGCCTGACCTCGGTCAACGTGGGCACGGGCGCGGCGCGCGAGTACAAGGCCGTCGGCGACATCCCGACGGGCACCGCCTTTATCGCCGACTCGGCCGTCGCCGAGAAGGGCTCGACCGTCACCTACTCCATCGACGGCGGCAAGACCTTCTCGACGCAGCCGATCATCGAGGAGCGCCAAGCCGACGGCACCGTCCGGCAGAAGCCCGCGCCCGTCTCGATGTACACGCAGGTGCGCTACGAGTGGAAGGACGAGCTGGCCTCCGGCGGCCGCCTCGGCGCCTCCTACAAGGTGCGCGTCAAGTAGACGGCGAAAGCGGTGGCGCGGTCGCGGGACACACTCCTTACCGAAGCTCCCTCCGCACACACCCGAAGCCTCATCCCGCCTGACAGATTTTGAGAGGAACGAAGATGAATAAGAAAATATCCCCCACCGCCACGCGCGGCCTCTGGCGCGCGCTCGTCGGCTTCGCCGCGCTCGCCTGCCTCGTGCTCGGGCCGGCGCGCGCGCAGACGCCCGGCGGCACGACCATCAGCAACACCGCCTCGGCCTCCTACTCCGACGGCACGAACACCTACTCGACCGTCTCCAACCCCGTGACCGTCACCGTCGCCAACGTCTCGGGCCTCGCCATCACGCCCGACGACGCCAACGGGACGGGCGGCTCGCACGGCGCGGTCACCTCGGGCGAGACGACCGACTTCTCCTTCACCGTCACCAACGGCAGCAACTTCTCGACGCGCGCCCTCTTCCTGACGGGCGGCGCGTCAGTCCGCGTCTTCGGCCCGGCGGCCATCGCGGGCGCGCGCATCGACGTCGACGGCGACGGCTTCGACACGAGCGAAGACACCGACATCTGGACTAACGCCGGCCCCGTGACCTCGGCGCTGATGACGCGCACCGCGCCCGGCAACACCATCACGGTCGTCGTCCGCGTCACCGTCAACGGCACGGCCACGCCCGGCCAAGTCGTCAACGTCAAACTCGGCGACGCGACCGGCGACAACCAAGCCGTCGCCGCGCCGAACGCCAACGAGGTGCGCACCTCCTCGGGCGGGTCGAACCCCGTCAACGGCGAGAGCGAGGCCGTCGGCGACGCCTCGGCCGTCGTCGAGAACGACGCGCAGCTGCTCGTCTCGATGACCGTGCCGGCCGGCCCCGTCGCCCTCGGCTCGAACATCACCTACAGCCTCGGCATCCAGAGCACGGGCAACCGCCCCGTCCGCCAGCAGACGCTTCAGGGCGCGCCGGCCGCCGGCGGCGTCAACTCGGGCATCTTCGTCGTCGTCCCCGTCCCGGCGGGCACGAACCTCTCGTCCGTCCCCGCGCCCCCGGCCGGCGTGACGGTGCTCTACTCGACCTCGCCGCTCGGCAACGACCCCGGCCCCGGCGACCCGCCCGCGAGCGGGCCCCTGTCGGCCGCCGTCACGTGGACGACGACGCCGCCGGCCGTCATCGGCGGCACGACGCGCGTCGCCTTCCGCATCAACAACGGCAACACGCTCGGCGTCGGCTTCAACCTCACGGGGCTCGACCTCGTGCTGACGGTGCGCACCGACATCAACGCGTCGAACCACATCTACGGCATCGGCGAGGCGTTCGGCCGCAACAACAACAGCGCGCCGCTCACCGACCAGTCGGGCGACGCCATCGCCAACAAGGGCGACCAGAACGCCAACTTCAACGAGCCGCGCCGCGGCGTCGCGCCCAACCCGGACGAGGCGCTCTCGCTGACGCAGGGCTACCAGCAGCCGACGACGCTCGTCGCGGTCGGCAACGTCCTTATCGGCCCGGCCGGCTTCCCCGGGGCCGTCGGCCCGACGGGCAACAACGATGACTACACGAACAAGACGGTCGCGCCGGCCGTCGTCGCCGGGCTCGGCTACAACGACCCGTCGGGCGCGCAGGCCATCGTCGACTTCACCAACACGGTGAGCAACACCGGCAACGCCAACGACACCTTCACGCTCACCGCGCCGGTCGTCCCGCCGACCTTCACGGTCGCCATCTCGACCGACGGCGTGAACTTCACTGACGTTACGAGCGGAGGCAGCGTCTCGCTCGCCATCGCCTACGGTGGTCAGGCCAACATCACCGTCCGCGTCACCGCGCCGGCCGGGACGCCGGTGCTCAACGGGTACGCGACGACCATCCGCGCGACCTCGGCCAACACCGCGACGAGCAGCAACAACACCATCGACCGCCTCTACACCGGCTTCCTCCGGTTGCAGAAGACGGTGACGGTCGTCAACAACACCATCTACGGCAACGGGTCTGACGACGCCGGCCCGGACGACGCCGTCCCCGGCGCGGAGCTGTGGTACGCCATCACGTACACGAACATCTCCAACTCGGGCGACCCCGCCAACCCGACGGCCGGCACCAACTGCGTGCAGCTCGTCGTCACGTCGCTGACCATCACCGAGGACGGGACGCCCGGCCCCGGCAACACCAACAACTGGGCGACCTACACGTCGCACATCATCAATCAGGCGACCGACACGCGCGGCGGCACGATCACGGGCGACAACCTCGTGACCTCGACCGTCCTGACCGACGCGGTCAACAGCTCGCTCCTGCCGGGCCAGTCGGGGACGTTCTCGTTCCGACGCCTGATTAACTAGCCGGACGGGGCCGGCGGGCCGGGAGGTTCTCTTCCGGCCCGCCGCGCGCCGCCCACAGTCAACCGTTTCTCTCAGAAGCAACCGAGCAACGTTCATGTTCATCTCGGCCCGCCCCCGTCGACTCTCTCTAGCGCTCGCCGCCGCGATTCTCGTCGCGACGGCCGGCGCCGCGCGCCTGCTCCCGAGCACCAGCGCGCAGGAGACCGGCGGGGCGGGCACTCTTATTTCCAACCGCGCCGAGGCCGTCTACTCCGACGCCTCGGGCACGGGCTACCGGACGGTCTCGCCCGACGTGACGGTGACGGTCGTCGCCGTCGCCGGACTGGCCGTCACGCCCGACGAGACCGAGCCGTCGGCGACGGTCGCGCCGAACGAGCGCGTCACGCGCCTGTTCCGCGTCTGCAACACCGGCAATAATCCCGACCTCTACACGCTGACGCGCGCCGAAGTCACGCCCGCGCCGGCCGCGCTCGTCTCGCTCCACTTCGACCTCGACAACTCCGGCACGCTCACCGACGGCGACCGCGCCATCACGCTCGCGCAGACCTTGAGCCCGCGCCTCCCGCGCGGCGGCTGCGTCGGCGTCGTCGCCGTCTTCGACACGCACGCGAGCCAGCAGGGCGCGCACGTCAACATCTCCATCAACGCGCGCTCAAGCGTCTTGGGCACGGTCAACGGCGCGGTCGAAGACGCGGGCACCATCATCAACGCGGTCGGCCGCGGCGCGGTGCTCACCTCCCCGACAGACCCGAACCAGCCGCCCGTCAAGCTCGTCGAAGCGCGCGAGCGCGTCACGGCCTCGCACGGCCAGACGCTCAACTACACCATCTCCTTCCGCAACAGCGGCGACGTGACCGCGCGCGGCGTCGTCGTCCGCGACGAGCTGCCCGACAACCTCGAATACGTCGCGAACTCCCTGCGCATGGGCACGCGCTCTCTGACCGACGCCGAGGACGCCGACGAGGGCCACGTCGCCGGCCGCCGCTTCGAGGTGCGCGTCGCGCAGCTCGGCGTCGGCGAGAAGGTCGAGCTGGCGTTTCAGGCGCGCGTCTCTTCGAAGGTCGCGCCGGGCGAGGGCGTCGTCAACACGGCCGTCGTCACGGCCGACAACGCGCCCTCCGCCGTCTCGACGACGACGACGGCCGTCGTCAACCCCTACGGCCTCGTCTACGAAGGGCGTTCGGGCGGCTCGTCACTGATTTCGGGCGCGCGCGTCGCTCTCGTCTCCGACTCGACGACCGGACAACTCCTGACGCTTCCCGCCGTCGGCTCGCCGCCGAACGACGCGAACGCGAACCCGTTCTCGACGGACGGGCAGGGGCGCTGGAGCTTCGTGCTCGCGCCCGAGCAGTTGAACCCGGCGGGGCAGTCGGCCAAGTACTTCCTGAACGTCACCGCGCAGGGCTTCCGCGCGCGCATGATCGAAGTGACCGTCATCCCGCCCGACGCGACCGGCCTCTTCACGCTCGCCGTGCGCGCGCTCGACGGGATGCCCGTCGCACGCGCCGGGGGCTTCGAGCTGACGACCGAGACCGTGCTCATCCCGCGCCTCGCGGCCTTCGCCCTGAACGTGCCGATGTTCGAGAACTCGGCCATCGAGATTCGCAAGTCGGCCGACCGCCCCGTGGCCGAAGTCGGCGACGTCGTCTCCTACCGCGTCGAGGTGCACAACGCGACCGACGCCGTGCTCACCGACGCCGCGGTGCGCGACGTGCTCCCGCCCTCTTTCCACTACGCCGAGGGCTCGGCGCGCGTCGAGATGGCGCCCGCGCCCGCGCGGCCCGTCGAGCCGCAGGTCGGCGCGGGCGGCGAGATAGTCTTCAGCCTCGGCCGACTCCCCGCGGGCGGGCGCGCGATACTCACCTACCGCGTGCGCGTCGGCGCGAACGCGCGCGAGGGCGAGCAGGTCAACTCGGCGACCGCCTCGGCCGTCATCACGGGCACGGGCGAGCGCCTGACGACCGAGCCCGCGCGCGCGTCGGTGCGCGTCCGCCTCGGCGTCTTCTCGACGCAGCAGGTCATCGTCGGCCGCGTCTTCGAGGACGCCGACGCCGACGGGCAGTTCGACGACGGCGAGCGGGGCTTGGCGGGCGTCCGCCTCTACCTCAACAACGGGCAGTCGGTCATCACCGACTCGGCCGGTCAGTACAACTTCCCCTCGGTCGGCTCGGGCTCGCACGTCGTCTCGCTCGACCCGCTGACGCTCCCGCCCGGCTACGCGCTCGCAAACTCCGGCCGCCGCGACGCCGTGAGCTGGACGCGGCTCCTGCGCACGCCGCTCGGCGGCGGCTCGCTGCTCAGACAGAACTACGCGCTGCGCGCGCCGGGCGTCGGCGGCGAAGAGGCGTCGAACAACTCGGCCGCGCCCGCATCATCGAGCTTCACGCAGAGCGGCGCGGTGCGGACGCAGACGCCGGGCGCGCCGGGCGGCGACGCGACGAGCAACGGCCGCGCGTCAAACGGCGACGCGACGAACGGCGTCACGACGAGCGGGGCGGCGACGAACGGTAGCGCGACGAACGGCGTCGCTTCGGCGTCGTCCCCGGCGGCGCTCGGCGCGGGGACTTACGAGATCGAGTCGAACGAGACGGTCGAGCCGGTCGCGGCCGGCGCGGTGCGCGTCGTCTCGCCCGTGAACGATTCGGTCGTCACGGGCGCGGCGCTTGAGATTCAGGCGCGCGTCCTCCACGAGTGGTCTGTCGCGGTCGAGGTCAACGGCGAGCGCGTGTCCGACGCGAAGATCGGCGAGCGCCGTGCCGACCGCAAGAACAACGTCTCGACCTACCACTTCGTCGGCATCAACGTCCGGCCCGGCCCGAACCGCGTCCGCGTCACGGCCGTCAGCCCCGAGGGCGCGCCCGCAGAGACGGTCGAGCTCACGGCCTTCGGCCGCGGCCCGGCGAAGCGTCTTGAGATCGTCGCCGACAAGACGCAGTTGAGCGCGGGCGGGCGCGACTCCACGTTGCTGCGCGTGCGCGCCTACGACGAGTGGGGACACCCGGCGGCCGACGGCGCGGTGGCGCTCGAAGTCTCTTCGGGCCGCCTGTTGCGCGCGGCGACGGCGGCGAGACCCGCGGCCGACGCCGAGAAGGTTTTGAAGGACGGCGGGGACGCGCCCGCGCTCAAGGAGCACGCCGAGGACGCGAACGCGACGCGGCGCGTCGTGACGCTCGCCGCGGGCGAGGGCGTCGTCGAGTTCGTCACCGACAACGCGCCGGGCGCGGTCGAAGTCCGCGCGACGACCGGCGCGATTGAGGCCAACTCCGAGTTGAGAATCACGGCCGAGCTTCGCCCGTCGATCCTCGTCGGCCTCGCGGAGGTTTCGGTCGGCAAGGCCGCGCCCGAGATGACCGTCAACAACTCGGACGAGAACGTGCGCAGCCGCATCGCCTTCTTCTACCGCGGGCGCTTCCTCGCCGGCAGCCTCCTGACTCTCGCCTACGACTCGCAGCGCCCCTTGAACCGCACGGGCCGCGACCGCCTCTTCCAGCTCGACCCGCTTGAGCGCGCCTACCCGCTCTTCGGCGACTCGTCCACGCGCTTCGAGGACGCGCAGAGTAACTCGAAGCTCTACGCGCGCATCGACCGCGGCCGCTCCTACATGATGTTCGGCGACTTCGAGACGGCCAACGCGCAGGCGGGCCTCGCCTCCTACACGCGGCGTCTGACGGGCGTCAAAGTCCACGTCGAGAACTCGCGCGGCGACTACGTCTCGGTCGCGGGCGCGCGCCCCGACACCTCTTTCGCGCGCGACGTTCTGCCCGGCGGCGCGCTCGGCCTCGCGCGCCTCTCCCACGGCGAGATCCTGCCCGGCTCCGAGACGGTCGTCATCGAGGTGCGCGACCGGCGCAACCCCGAGATCATCCTCGCGCGCGAGCCGCTGGTGCGCTCGGTCGACTACAACCTCAACGCGACGACCGGCGAAATCTTCTTCCTCCGCCCCGTCTCCGCGTTCGACTACGCCCTGAACCTCGTCCAAGTCGTCGTCACCTACGAGCACGCGGGCGCTGGGATGGCGTCGGCCGTCTACGCGGCGCGCGGCGTCCAGCACATCGACTCGATGGGCCTGCGCGTCGGCGCGTCGCTCGTGCAGCAGCGGCAGGGCGAGTTCGGCACGTTCGTCGTCGGCGGCATCGACGGCGAGAAGAAGCTGCCCGCGGGCGGCTCGCTCGAATTCGAGTGGGCGACGAGCCGCGGACGCGCCGTCATCGGCGGCAACCTCTTCAGCCTCGACGGCTCGGCCGACACGCGCAACGACGGCAACGCCTACCGCGTCGAACTCGACCAGCCCATCCCCTACAAGGGTATGCGCCTGCGCGCCTCCTACGCGCGCGCCGACGAGGGCTTCCTCAATCCGTTCGGCGCGACCGTCACGCCGGGCGCGCGCCGCGCCGAGGCGACTTTGGAGATGCGCATCCGCCCGTCGTCGCTTTTGCGCTTCGGCCTGATGGACGAGCGCAACCGCACGGCCAACGTCTTCAACAGCCGCTTCACGACTTCCGTGCACTGGACGGAGAGCCTCGGCGACCGCCTGAGAGTCGGCGTCGGCCTCGACCACCGCAGCTACACGGACGAGCGCGCCGGGACGGAGACCGACTCGAACCTCCTGACGGTCGGCGCGGAGTGGCAGGCGACCGACAAGCTGCAAATCTCAGCCAAGCGCGAGCAGAACTTGGGCGAGGCCGACCCGACCTACCCGAACCAGACGACGCTCGCCGCCACCTACCAGTGGAATCAGTTCACGCGCCTGTTCTTCACGCAGCGCCTCGCGTCCGCGCCCATCACGCCCATCGGCGACGTGTCGGGCTTCGCCGTCTCGGGCGCGCGCCGCGAGACGGCCATCGGCATTGAGACGAAGCTCTGGCGCTACGCCAACCTGACGAGCCGCTACCAGCTTGAGAACGGCGTCAACGGCTCCGACAGCTTCGCCGTCATCGGCCTGCAAAACCGCTTCGCGCTGACGAAAGAGGTGGCGCTCGACCTCGGCTACGAGCGCGGCTTCCACCTCGCGGGCGCGGGCCAGAGCTTCAACGCCCTGCACGCCGGCATCCAGTGGACGCCCGTCGACGGCTTCCGCACGACGGCGCGTTACGAGCTGCGCGACCGCGGCGGCCGCGGCTCCGTTCTGACGCTCGGCGCGGCCGGGCGCATCGGCGACAACGTCACCACGCTCGCCCGCCTGCAACTCGCCGAGTCGGGCTTCGGCGGCCGCGGCAGCTCGGCGCTCGGCGCGCAGGCCGCGCTCGCGTGGCGTCCGCTCCACACCGACCAGTTCGGTCTGCTGTTTAGCTACACGCGGCGCTCGGTCGCGCAGGACGGCGCGGAAGGCAAGCCGGGCACGCGCGACGTGGCCGACGTGCTCTCGTCCGACGCCTACTATCAGTTGACGCGCGACCTCGAACTCTACGGCCGCTTCGCGTTGAAGTTCTCGGACACGGGCACGCCCGAGCTGGCGCGCGTCTCCGCACTCACATACCTCATGCAGGGCCGCGCCTCCTACCGCGTCGGCCGCTACTTCGACCTCGCCGCCGAGACGCGCCAAATCTTCGGCGTCTCCTCGGGGACGCGCCGCACCTCCTACGGCGCGGAGGTCGGCTACTGGGTGCTGCCCGACCTGCGCGTGGGCGGCGGCTACAACTGGACGGGCGCGCGAGAGCCCGTCGCCGACTCCTTCGTCCGCAACCGCAGCGGCTTCTACTTCACCATCTCCTCTAAACTCTCGAACCTCTTCGACCTCTTCGGCACGCCGCGCGAGAACGCGCAGCCCGCGTCGGGCGCGAGCGCAGCGCCCGCGTCGAAGAATGAAGGCCCGACGCCCGACGCCCCGCAGGACTGACGGGGCGCGCGACGAAGGCGCGGCAGGTGAACTCCCTTGATACTGTCTGGGACGCACAGGACTGAGGCGGGCGGGGCGGCCCACGCGTGCGCGCGCGGTCGCGCGCTGCGCGTCGCGGCGGCGCTCGTCTTCATGCTCGCCTGCTATCAGGCGGCCCACGCCTCGCTCTCGGTCACGCCCGTCACGTGGAACGTCATCGGCCTTGACAGCAACGACGTGAACTCCGGCCCGAATATGTTTCTGGTCGGCGTCTACGTCTGCAACACGGGCGCGACGCCCGTCACCAACCTGACGGGCACGCTCGTCTGGGACAGCTCGAACATCTACATCAGCACGACGGGGCAGAACCCGGTCTCGCTAGGCACGCTCGCCGTCGGCGGCTGCACCAACGTCTTCTTCAACGTCGTCGTCACGCGCACGACGGCCGCCTACCACACCGCCCGCCGCTACCACATCAACATCACGGCCGACGGCGAGCCCACCTACGCGACGGCGACGCCGCGCGAAATCTACGTCGAGCAGCTCGTCTCGCAGAACCGCAACTCGACGCAGAACATCTCAGGGCCGTCGTCGGTCGTCGTCGGGCAGACCTACACCTACACGGTCAACGCCAAGACCGCGACCGGCGGCTACGAGCAGTTGGAGAGCTTCCTCAGCTTCCCGAACACAATCTTTCAGGTGCTCTCGATCTCGACCACCTACACCGCCCCGGGCGGCGGGACGAATAACAAAATCTACGCCGACGCGTGCGGGTGGGACAACAACCCCCTGAGCGCGAGTTACCGCTCCTGCGTCGGCCCGTCGAACTACTCGGGCGGCAAGGCGGGCGGCGACCTCGTCACGACTTACACGGTGAGAATCGTGGGCGGCGGCACGGCGACGCTCAACTCGATGATCTACGACTTCTCCGGGAGCAGCTACCACTACGGCAGCGACTACGCGGCCGCCCGCAGCACGCAGAACATCACGGCGCTGACGCCGCCCAACGTCCCGCTCGTCAAGGCCGTCACCCCGAACGGCACGCAGCGGCCGGGCACGGACTTGACCTACTCGATTAACTACTCGAACAGCGGCAACCTCGGGGCGCAGCAGTTCGCCATCAGCGACCCCATCCCGGCCGAGACGGACTTCAAACTCGGCTCGGCGACGACGACGCTCGGCAGCGGCTTGACGGCCGTCACCGTCGAGTACTCGGCCGACGGCACTAACTGGTCAACGACGCCGCCGGCCGCGGCGGGCACAGAGCCGCCCGGCTACAATCGCAACGTCCGCCACGTCCGCTGGCGCTTCACCGGCACGCTGGCCCCGGG
>DASQDT010000279.1:0-6353 GCA_035634035.1 Pyrinomonadaceae bacterium
CGGCGGCCGTCGGCGCGCGTCGCGTCGTGTTACTTATTCGAGACGGTAGTTGGGCGCTTCCTTCGTGATGATCACGTCGTGGACGTGCGACTCCTTGAGGCCGGCCGCCGAGATGCGAACGAAGCGCGTCTGCTCCTGAAACTCTCGGATGGTGCGGCAGCCCGTGTAGCCCATGCCGGCGCGGAGGCCGCCGACGAGCTGCGTCACCATGTCGGCCAGCGTCCCCTTGTAAGGCACGCGCCCCTCGATGCCCTCGGGGACGAGCTTCGACTCGACCTCGATGCTCTCCTGCGCGTAGCGGTCGCGCGAGCCTTCGCGCATCGCGCCGATTGAGCCCATCCCGCGGTAAGCCTTGAACGAGCGGCCCTGAAAAAGTATCAGCTCGCCCGGCGACTCCTCCGTGCCCGCGAACAAGCTGCCGATCATCACCACGTCCGCGCCCGCCGCAATCGCCTTCGCCACGTCGCCCGAAAACTTCACGCCGCCGTCGGCAATGACGGGGACGCCCGACCCGCGCGCCGCCTGCACGCAGTTCGTAATCGCCGTTATCTGCGGCACGCCCGCGCCCGTCACGACGCGCGTCGTGCAGATCGAGCCCGGCCCGATGCCGCACTTGACGGCGTCGACGCCCGCGCTAATCAGCTCGCGCGTGCCCTCGCCCGTCGCGACGTTTCCGGCGATGAGCTGCGTGTCCGGGTGACGGCGTTTGATCTCCTTGACGGCCTCGACGACGCGCGACGAGTGGCCGTGCGCGGTGTCGACGACGAGACAGTCGACGCGGGCGCGCACGAGCTCGGCCGCGCGCTCGGCGAAGTCGCCCGTCGCGCCGACGGCCGCCGCCACCCTCAGGCGGCCCAAGTCGTCTTTGGCGGCGTGCGGGTAGCGGATGGCCTTCTGAATGTCTTTGACCGTAATCAGCCCTTTGAGGTGCTTGTCGCCGTCGATGACGAGCAGCTTCTCGATGCGGTGCTTTTGGAGGACGACTTTGGCCTCTTCCAGAGTCGTGCCGACGGGGACGGTGACGAGCGGCTGCGGCGTCATCACCTCGGAGACGGGGATGTCGAAGCGCGTCTCGAAGCGGAGGTCGCGGTTGGTGATGATGCCGACCAGATGCCCGTCCTCGTCGACGACGGGCACGCCCGAAATCTTGTAGCGCTCCATGACGGCGAGCGCCTCGCGCACGGGGCGGTCGTGGCGGATGGTGACGGGGTCGACGATCATCCCCGACTCCGACCGCTTCACCTTGTCCACCTCCTCGGCCTGACGCTCGACCGAGAGGTTCTTGTGTATGACGCCGATGCCGCCCTGCTGCGCGATGGCGATGGCGAGCGCGGCCTCGGTCACCGTGTCCATCGCGGCCGAGCACAGCGGGATGCGCAAAGAGATGCCGCGCGTGAAGAGCGTCGACGTGTCGACCTCCGAGGGGAGAACGTCGGAGCGCGCGGGGACGAGCAGCACGTCGTCGAAGGTCAGGGCTTCGTGAAGGTCGTTCGTAATCATTATGGCTAAGGAAGAAACTGCCTGTAATTGTCTTTCGTGATGACCAGCTCGATCTCGCTGCCCGCCGCGTCCGTGGGCAGGCGGGCCTGCTGGCCGTTGATGACGACTTCGAGGTTGGGCGCGTTCGACTTGTCGACGCGCAGCAGCAGGTTGCGCTCGACGGTCACGGGCTCGGGCTGGCCGGGGCTGAGTATGCGCCCCTTCTGCCGCTTCTCGTCGTCGGGCCGCCAGCTCACCCAGAAGGACTTGTCGCGCGCGCGCAACTCGACTTGCAGGCGGTCGGGCGGGGCGGCGGCGGCCGCCTCGGAGCTTTGCGCCGGCTGTTGCGAGGCCGCGTCGGGCGCTGGCTGTTGCTGCTGTTGCTGCGGCGCGTTCTCGGCGCGCTCGCCGCCGTAGCGCCTGACGTAGCCGCGGTAGAGCGCGTAGATGCCGAGGCAGAGGATGCCGACGAGCAGGGCCGACATGGCGAAGGTGAGCGCGGGCGAGCGGCCCGTCTCGCCGTCCATGTAGACGCGCGAGCGCTGCGGCGAGGTGGCCACGTCGTCGGAGTGGTCGCCGCGCTCGCGCAAGCTGCGCGCGTAGAGGTCGAGCGCGCGCTGCTCGTTGAAGTCGACGGCGCGCGCGTAAGCCTTGATGAAGCTGCGGTTGAAGATGCCGCCCGGCAGGTTCTTGTAGTCGTCGGCCTCGATGGCTTCGAGGTGGCGCATCGTGATGCGCGTCTGGTCGGAGATGGTGCGCAGCGAGATTTGGCGCGACTCGCGGGCGCGGCGCAACTGCTGGCCGAGAGAACCGTCCGCCCCTTCGTCCCGCCTAGAGCCTTCGAGAGTCTGGTCAGAGGTTTTTGAATTCACCGCGGGTTGCTCGTCTGCAAGCTCGCCTCTTCACGCGACGGTCGGCCGCGGTTTGCGCCCCTTCGGCGGGCCGGGCGCGGCGCGCGAAACCCCTTCCGTTGGCTCAATATAATGGCGGCCGCCGAGACGTGTCAAACTTCGCCCGCTCAGAAGGATGCGCGCGTCTTGAACTTTGCCTCGCGCGGTGCTACGGTTGGGCCAAACGGGCCAGAGAATCGCGGGCAGTTTTAATTTCTACAACCATCAGAAGCGAGGACTTAAAAAAATGCCTCTCGAAGCACTCGGAATGGTCGAGACCAAGGGGTTCGTCGGGGCCGTCGAGGCGGCCGACGCGATGGTCAAGGCGGCCAACGTGCAGCTGCTCGGCAAGGAGTACATCGGCGCGGGCTACGTCACCATCTTCGTGCGCGGCGACGTGGGCGCGGTCAAGGCCGCGACCGACGCCGGGGCGGCCGCCGCGCGCCGTGTCGGCGAACTCATCAGCGTCCACGTCATCCCCCGCCCCCACACCGAGGTCGAGCGCGTCCTGCCCACGAACGGCCGCACGGGCTACAGCCCTGACGAGCGCGCCGTCGGCGGCGGCGGCTCCGCCGGCCAGCTCAGCGAGGGCGATCAGGGCCGCTCCCTGCAAGGCGCGCGCGAGAACAACAAGGAAAGAAGCAAATAGCGGCCGGCGGTCAGCATTCGGCCCCTTAGTCTTTAGCTGGCGGCTGGTGGCTGATTGCTGACGGCTTCTCGGAGGTTCGTCATGGCGGCTGAGATTGGGAAAGACTTGGTGTCGGTGCAGCAGGCGCGCGACATGGTCGAGGCCGCGCACCGGGCGCAGACGCTTCTGGCGAAGTTCGATCAGGCGAAGGTCGACCGCGTCTGCGAGGCGATGGCGCGCGCCGCACTCGCCGACGCCGCCCGCCTCGGCGCGATGGCCGTCGAGGAGACGGGCTACGGCGTCGCCGAGGACAAGCGCGAGAAGAACCGCTTCGCCGCCGAGGACGTTTGGAACTTCTTCAAAGGACTGCGCACCGTCGGCACGATCTCCGAGACGAAGGACGTGATGGAGATTGCCAGCCCGCGCGGCGTCGTCGCCGGCATCATCCCCTCGACCAACCCGACCTCGACCGCCATCTTTAAAATCCTCATCGCCATCAAGTCGCGCAACGCAATCGTCCTGAGCCCGCACCCCTCGGCCGCGCGCTGCATAGGCGAGACGACGCGCGTGATGCGCGAGGCGGGCGTCAAAGAGGGACTGCCGGCCGAGGCCGTCGCGTGCATGACGACGGCCACCATCGAGGGCACGGAGGCCCTGATGAAGCACAAGCAGACGGCCGTCATCCTCGCCACCGGCGGCATCGGCCTCGTCCGCGCGGCCTACTCTTCGGGCAAGCCGGCCTTCGGCGTCGGGCCGGGCAACGTCCCCGTCTTCGTCGAGAGAACCGCCGACGTGCCCACGGCCGTCCAGAACATCCTGACCGGAAAGTGCTTCGACAACGGGACGATTTGCGCCTCCGAGCAGTCGGTCGTCGCCGACGCGCCCGTCGCCAAACAGGTGCGCGCTGAACTCGAAGCGCAGGGCGCGCACTTCCTTTCGCCCGCGGAGGCCGACCTGCTCGCCAAAGTCGTCGCGACGGAGCAGAGGAGTCTGAACCCGAAGATAGTCGGCCGCAACGTCGAGGTGATTGCCGAGATGGCGGGCATCAAGTTGCCGCCGGGGACGCGCTGCATGGTGGCCGAGGTCGGCGGCGTCGGGCGCGAGTACCCGCTCTCGATGGAGAAGCTGTCGCCGATTCTCGCCTTCTACGTCGAGGACGGTTTGGAGCGCGGCGCGGCGCGCTGCTTCGAGATTCTTTCATACGGCGGCATGGGCCACACCGCGGGCATCCACACGAGCTCGCGCGAGGCGGCGCGCGCCTTCGGCGTCGAGATGCCGGCCTCGCGCGTCATCGTCAACTCGCCGACGACGCACGGCGCAATCGGATTCTCGACGGCGCTCCCGCCCTCGATGACTCTGGGCTGCGGCTCTTGGGGCGGAAACGTCACGTCCGACAACGTCTCGCCGTGGCACCTGATGGACATCAAGCGCGTCGCTTTCGAGACGCGCGCCGTCCCGTCGAAGCGCCCGGCGCGCGCGGGGGCGCAGGCTCCGGCCGCCGCGACGCCACAGCCCGCGCTGGCCGCGGGCGGCGCGCAGGGCGGCGTGAGCCGCGACGAGATAGCGAAGATAGTCGACCGCTTCCTCGGCGGGCGCGGGGGCGCGCGGCCTTCTTCGCCGCCGCAGCCTTCGTCGTCGCCTTTGCCCGTCGCGCAGCCGCACACCTACGTCCAAGCCGAAGTCGACATCGAGCCGCAGCGCGTCGCGCACTCGGGCGGGGCCGCGCCGCACCCCGAGGCCGCGCCGACCGCGCAAGCGCCGACGGGCGGCGGCAACGGCTCTCAGACGGCCCCGACTCCGACGCCGAGTGCGCCCGCGACCCAGCAGCCCCCGGCGGCTCAGCCGGGCGGCGTCGCGAACGGCAACGGGCGCAAGGCCGTCGACTTCGTCTGCGAGGACGACGTGCGCCGCGCCATCCAGAAGGGCGAGAAGATTTACACCAACGCGCGCACCATCATCACGCCCGCCGCGCGTGACATGGGCGAGGCCGCCGAGGTCTTCGCGAAGGCTTAAGCGTCCCTTATGTTTCTAGGCAAAGTCGTCGGCACGGTCTGGTCAACGAAGAAGACGCCCGATCTGGAGGGCGTCCGTTTTTTGATCGTCCACCCGATTGATCTGGACAAGGAGCCGACGAAGAACGTCGTCGTCGTCGCCGACCGTCTGGGGGCGGGCGTGGGCGAGGTCGTCATGTGCGCCTACGGGAAGGCGGCGCGCTCGGCCCTCGGCAATCAGGAGATGTCGATTGAGGCCGCCGTCGTCGGCATCATCGACCGCATCGACTTGAACGAGGCCGAGTCGCGCGACCTGCTTGAGGCGGCGCGCGAGCTGCGCCCGGGGGACAACGGCAGACGCTGACAATGCGGCGGACGGGTGACGAGTGACGGGCGGCAGGTCAAAGACTTCTTGCCCGTCACCCGTCACCCGTCACCCGTCGCTGCTTTCGAATGGCTAACGAAGAGTTGATCTACCGCATCACGCGCGCCGTCTACGGTCGTCTGGGCGCGCAGGCCGACGAGCGCACGGTCGAGGCTCTGGTGACGGACATCTACCGCTCCATCGAGCCGGTCGTCGCGTCGAACGGCGCGGCGGCGTCGTCGCCGAACGCGGGCGCGTCGGGACTGCGCGAGGGCGCGACGCGGGCCGAAGGGTCGCCCGACCGTCTGGTCGTCTCGGTCTTCGGCGTCGACCATCCGGGCATCGTCGCGGGGGTGGCGCAGGTGTTGGCCGAGGCCGGGTGCAGCATCATCGACATCAACCAGACGGTCGTGCAGGGGAAGTTCGCGATGGTCATCATCGCCGACACGACGCGCGCGGGGCAGAACGCGTCGGAGCTCAAGGAGCGCTTCCGCAACGAGGGCGAGCGCCTCGGCGTACGCATCTACGCGCAGCGCGAAGACCTCTTCAACGCGATGCACAGGATTTAAAAAGCAGCGGCGAATGACGGGCGACGAGTTTGAAAACCTCGTCTTTAACTCGTCACTCGTCGCGCGCCACTCGCCACCGCCTTTATGACTCCTGAGATTTCACGCCGTTGTCGGGCCTGCGGCGCGTCCGTGCGCGCGGGCGGACGCTTCTGCCAGCAGTGCGGGGAGAAATTCGAGGCGACTCCGGGCGGCGAGGCGGCGGACGCGAACACCGACCCGAACGAAAACGTGAACGCGAACGCGGCCGCGCCGGAGGCCCCGAAGCCGGCCGCGCCGGAGGAGTACGCGGGCGCGTTCCGCCGGCCGGCGTCGGGCGCGCCCCCGCCGGCGCACGCGCCCGAGGTCAGGGAGGTCAAGCCGGCGCGGGACGAGAACAACGGCGCGGCGGCGTCGTCGCCGAACGCGGGCGCGTCGGGACTGCGCGAGGGCGCG
>DASQDT010000280.1:0-17181 GCA_035634035.1 Pyrinomonadaceae bacterium
CGCTCTGGACGGTCAAGGACATCGCGCTCTGGGGCTTCGGCGGCGGCGGCGCGCGGCTCGCCTCCCTGTGGGCCGCCACGAGCTTCGTGCTCTCGCTCCTTTTGCAGTACGCGCTGGCCGTCTTCGCGTGGGTCTTCCCCGAAGACAACCCCGTGCCGTGGCGACGCGCGGCCGTACTCTTCGCGCCCGGCGCGGTGCTCGCCCCGGCCGCCTTCGCCGGACTCCTGTGGGACGAGGTCGGCTTTCGCGGCGACGCGTTCCGCATCAGCCTCACGCCGCTCGCCTACGCTTTCGGCCTCTACGTCTACGCCATCTTCGCCTACTCCTTCGCCCTCCTCTACCGCAAGTACCGCCGCTACCGCGGCACGCTCTGGGGCCGACAGCTCGGCGCTATCCTGTGCGCGCTCGTCATCACGGCCGTCTTGAAGACGGCGGCCAACGTCGCGCTGCCGCTCGCGGGCGACTACCGTCTGCTTCCGGTCGGCTCGGTCTTCGTCCTCGCGGGCGTCGTCGTCTACGCCTACGCGATTACGAGCTTCAAACTCTTCTCCCTGCAATCGGCGCTCGACCAGTTCCGCCTCTTCCCCATCGCCTACAAGGTCGCGCTCGCCATCGCGGCCGTCGCCGTCGTGAGCTTCGCGCTCCTGCAAGTGCCAATCGTCTGGTGGAGCTTCAGCGCGCAGACCGAGGAGGCTTGGCGTCGCTACCTCGTCTTCAGCGTCGTCTCCGCGCTTCTGCCGAACCTCATCCTCGTCGCGCTCGTCATACGCATCATCTCGCGACCGCTCCGACGCCTGACCGAGGCGGCCGTCGAGGTCGCGGGCGGCGCTTACGGCGCTCAGGTCGAGTTGCAGAGCAACGACGAGGTCGGACTCCTCGCCGCCTCGTTCAACGAGATGAGCCGCAAGATGGCCGACGACATCGAGCGCCTGCGGCGCATGAGCGAGCAGATGGTGCGCGCCGAGAAGCTGGCCGCGACGGGCACGCTCGCCGCCGGGGTCGCGCACGAGGTGAACAACCCTCTGGCCTCCATCTCGTCGCTCATCCAGATTCTTCAGTCGCGCCCGCTCACGCCCGAAAGCGAGCCGGAGGCGCGCGAGATGCTGCGGCTCGTCCAGACGCAGGTCGAGCGCATCACGCGCGTCCTGCGCGACATGACGGAGTTCGCGCGCGCGCGGACGACCGAGCGCGCGCCGGTGGACGTGCGGCGCGTCGTCGAGGCGGCCGTCCGCCTCGCGAGCTTCGACAAGAGTTTCAAGCGTCTGGAACTCGTGACGAATTTTGACGAGCGCGCCCCGCGCGTCTCGGCCGACTCAGACCAGCTCCAACAAGTTTTCCTCAACCTGCTTTTGAACGCGCGCGACGCCACGCCCGAGGGCGGGCGCGTCGAGGTGCGGACGCGCTTCGGCGACGACGCCCGCTCGGTAGTCGTCGAGGTGTCGGACACGGGCAGCGGCATCGCGCCCGAGACTCTGCCGCGCGTCTTCGACCCCTTCTACTCGACGAAGCCGACGGGCACGGGTCTCGGGCTCGCCGTCTGCTACGGCATCGTCACCGCGCACGGCGGCCGCATCGAGGCCGCGCCGCGCAACGGCCGCGGCACGGTCGTCCGCGTGACGCTGCCCGTCGAAGAGTCGGGCGAGACGACGGACGCCGCGCCGGACGCCGCGCCGCGCGACGTCGCGACGAGAGTGACGAGATGAACACGACCGCGAACACGACCCCGCCGCTCGTCCTCATCGCCGAGGACGAAGAGCTGATGCGCTCGATTCTCGTGCGCCTTCTGGAAGAGTCGGGCTACCGCGTCCGCGCGGTCGCCTCCGCCGAGGAGGCGCTCGAAGTCTTCGCCGCCGAGGACGTGGCAGTCACGCTCACGGACATACGGATGTCAGGCATGGACGGCCTCACGCTCCTCGACCGCGTCAAGGACATCGACGCCGACGCGCTCGTCGTCGTCATGACGGCCTACTCGTCGGTCGACTCGGCCGTCGCCGCCTTGCGCAAAGGCGCGTACGACTACGTCACCAAGCCGTTCGTCAACGAAGACCTCCTTCAGTCCGTCCGCAACGCCCTCCGGCAGCGCGCACTCTTCCGCGAGAACCGCGCGCTCCGGCGCGAGTTAGACCGCCGCTACAGCTTCTCCGAAATCATCGGCACGTCCGAAGTGCTCCAGCAGGTCTTCCGCCTCGTCGAGAAGGTCGCGGCGACGAACACGAACATTCTCATTCAGGGCGAGTCGGGGACGGGCAAGGAGTTGGTCGCGCGCGCCATCCACCACAACAGCCCGCGCGCCGAGCGGCCCTTCGTCGCCATCAACTGCGGCGCGCTCCCCGAAACGCTTTTGGAGTCGGAGCTGTTCGGCCACACCAAAGGCGCGTTCACGGGCGCGGTCGCGGCGCGCGCGGGGCTCCTGCGCTCGGCCGAGGGCGGCACGGTCTTCTTGGACGAGATAGGCGAGATTTCCCCGGCGACGCAGGTCAGGCTTCTGCGCGCCGTGCAGGAGCACGAGGTGACGCCGGTCGGCGCGTCGGCGCCCGTCCGCTTCGACGCGCGCATCATCTGCGCGACCAACCGCGACCTCGAACGCGAAGTGTCCGAGGGCCGCTTCCGCGAAGACTTGTTCTACCGCCTGAACGTCATCGAGGTTCACCTGCCGCCCCTGCGCGAGCGTCGCGAGGACGTGCCTCTGCTCGTCCGTCACTTCATCATGCGCACGGCGCGCGGGCAGGGTCAGACGGAGAAGGCCGTCGAGGCGGACGCGATGGCGGCCCTCATCAACTACGCTTGGCCGGGCAACGTCCGCGAGCTTCAGAACGCCGTCGAGCGCGCCTTCACCCTGAGCGGCGAGCGCATCGACGCCGCGAGCCTCCCGCCGCGCGTCCGCGACGCCGCCGTCGGCCACCAGACGACGCGCGACCCCGACGGCCTCCGCCCCACGCTCGAAGAGGTGGAGCGCCGCCACATCCTTGAGACGCTCGCCTCCGTCAATCAGGACAAGGCCCGCGCCGCCAACATCCTCGGCATCGACCTCTCGACGCTCTACCGCAAGCTCAAGCGCTACGGCGCGGTCTGACGGTCGGCGTCGGGCCGCGCCGGCGGGCCGCGGCCCGTCGCGGGAGGCCGTTGACTTCGGCCGGGGGCGCGCATATGCTTTGCCGGAAACCGCCCCGGCAGTCCTTTGCTGCCGGTTTACGCAACTCGGCCTCCTCAGACTCGCTCTCCGCCCGCGCCGGTGTCGAAATGAAACCTGCCCTCTACCTCTCGCTCGTCGTCGGCCTTTTATGTCTTCCCCCCTTCCTCGCGGGCGCGCGGCAGGGAGACCCGCCGTCACGCGCCTCGGCCAGCCTGACCATCAAAACGGACGGCGTGGAGCGGAGGCTCTACGATAGGAGCTACGCTCTGGTCGTCGGGGCGAGTAACTATCAGAGCGGCTGGCCGAGTCTGCCTTCCGCAAGGACGAACGCCGAGCGCGTCGCCCGCGAGCTGGAGATACTGCACGGCTTTCAGGTCATGCTCCTCCTTGACCCTGATGCCGAAGACCTCGACCGCGCCTTAGACTCGTTCAGGAAAGCCTACGGCCAAGACGAGAACAACCGCCTCCTCTTCTACTTCGCCGGCCACGGCCACACGGCGCGGGCCGGCTACGACGAAGACGCCGGCTACTTCGTGCCGGTCGACGCCCCGCACCCCGTCCCCGACCCGGCGGGCTTCAAGCAGAAGGCGCTGAACCTGAGCGCGCTGGAGTCCTACGCGCGCTTGCTCCGTACCAGACACGCGCTCTTCATCTTCGACAGCGAGTTCTCGGTGTCGACCCTTTTTTACGAATCGCGGGGCGCGCCCGCGGCGATAAGCTCCATGACGGCACGCCCGTCCCGGCAGTTCATCGTCGCCGGCAAGGGCTCCGGGCTGAAACCCGGCGTCTTCACCATCATGATGCTTGAGGCGCTGCGGGGCGAGGCCGACCTGAATCTCGACTCGTACATCACGGCCACGGAGTTGGGCGAATTTCTTCGCGACACCGTGCCGAGCTATTCGGGCAGCGGACAGCGACCGCATTACGGCAAGATTCGAGACCCCTATCTCAATCAGGGCGACTTCGTCTTCGCCTCGCCGCACGGGGGCATGACGGCCGCGCACCCCACGCCCACCCCGTCGGCGTACCCGACCCCTCGGCCCACGCCGCGGCCCGAGCGGGTGGTGCTCGAACGCTACCCGCACATGGACGCCCCGCCGAAGGTGGAGGTCGGCGTCCGGTTCGACGTGAAGGTCTCTCTGAACACGGTACGCAAGTCGGCGGCGACCGACGTCGAGGGGTCGCCGAGCGGCGCGATCTCCGTCGAGGTGCCCGAGGCGGAGAGGTGGAAGATCACGGTCAGCCTGCTGGCGGACGGCTTCAAAGTGGCATCCGGCGGCGGCGACGTCTCCTCTTTCGTGCTGCCGCGCCACGGCGATTCCGATGAGGCCGTCTTCTCGCTGATACCCGAAAAGATTGACGCCCCGCAACGCGAGCGCACGCTCTACGCGACGCTCTGGCACGGGAGCAAATACATCGGCCGCATCAAACGCGCCGTCACGGTCATGGCCCCGGCGCGGCGCGGGAGGCGAGACGCCGATTCGCCCGGCGACGCCGCCCCGCATACTTTCCGCCCCGCCGGATTTCTCCCGGCCCGCTTCTCGGACGCCGCCGAACCGCGCCCGACACCGACGCCGACGCCGACCCCGGCCGGCGACGCGAAAGACCGCCCCGCCAAGTTCGACCCGAACGCGCAGGGGCCGGACATGACCGTGCGGTACGAGAGATTCAAAGAGACGCCCGGCAAAGTCTGGCTCGTCGTCGCGACCGGCTCCAAACTCGTCACCGATCTGATCGACGACCCCGGACAGGAGTTGAGAGACCGCGTCGCCGCCAACTTCAAAGACTTGGCCCAGATGGGGACGCGTGACGTCATCGCCCCGACGCCCGCGGGCGGCGGCGGCTCCATCACCCCGCGCGAGAGGGCCGAGGCGACGCTCAACGGGTTCGGCGAGATGCTCTACGAGCGTTACGTCCCGCGGAAGTTCAAGGACGCGTTCTGGGAGCGGGTCAATGACCCGCACGGCGGCTTCAAGACGATTCAGGTCTACACCAACGACCCGAGCCTCCCGTGGGAGCTGATACGCCCCGTCGAGAAGGGGCGCAAGCGCGGGCTGCTCGGCATCGAGTTCACCGTCAGCCGCTGGCACATCGTCCGCGACGACGCGGGGAACGAGACGCCGCCCTCGCCCCTCGTGCTCGAAACCATGACCGTCGTCGCGCCCGACTACAAGAACTCCCCGCTGCCGGCGCAGGCCGACGAATTGCGGGCGCTCGAATCGTTCGGCTTCATGCGGATGCCGGGGCAGATCAGCACCTTCAGGATGATCGCGCAGGACTTCCCGCCGGCCATCATCCACTTCGCCGGCCACGGCAAGGTGAAGGGCGGGACGATACCCAAGCACGTCATCAGCCTCGAAGACGGCGAGCTCGACCCGCAGACGTGGGAGGCATACTTGCCCGACAGGTCGATGCGCAGCTCCTCCTTCTTCTTCTTCAACGCCTGCGAGGTCGGGCAGATCGGCCCCGACGCCAACTTCGTCTTCGACGACAGTTGGGTGACGGCGCTGCTGAACGCGGGCGCGGGCGGCTACATCGGCGCGCTCTGGCCCGTCGGCGACCGCGGCGCGGCGGAGTTCAGCAAGCTCTTCTACAAATCCCTGCGCGAGAGGCTCGCGCGCGGCCAGCCGACCTCTCTGCCGGAGCTGCTGCGCGAGACGCGGCAGGGCTTTCTCCGGAACGGCGACACGACCTTCATGGCCTACGTCATCTACGGGGGGTTCGACCTGAGCATCGTCAGTAAATAAGGAGGGAGGGGAGGCCGTAAGGGGCGGGTTCGATTCGCCCCCGGCCTCCCCTTTCGGGGGCGGGAACCTAGCAGCCGCATTCGGGCGTGCCGACGAAGATGATGAGGTGTTTGCCGTCGGGCGAGGCGGTGACGCCGTAGACGACCAGCTCGGTGTCGGGGTCGGCGTCGGCCGCGGTACCGAGGTCGGGTCGCTCAATCTTGATTCTCTCGCGCACGCGGTTCTTCTCGTCGAGCTTGAGGAGCTGCGTGCCCTGCGAGTTGATGGCGTAGCGCGCGCCGTTCGTCTCGACCGCGTGGTCTATCCCCGGCTCGGCCGCGACCGCCTTCTCTCCGCCGAGCCACACGCTCCCCTGCTCGCCGTTCTCATCCCAGACGCTCATCAGGAACGACTCGCCGACCGTCGACGAAGGCAGCGTCGACCAGCGCGCGCTCTCGCCGAGCGGAATCTCGCGCTCGCGCACGCCCGAGCGCGTGTCGATGACGACGACGCCCGCCCCTTCGGCCGAAGCCTTGACGTAGAGCCGCGTGCCGTCGCGGCTCAGGGCGATCTCGCCCGCCTCGTCGGGCGCGTCCGCGCCGTAGAGCGCGAAGGTGTTGCGCGCTTCGAGCGTGTCGAGGTCGAGGACTTCGACGTGCGCGCGTCGCAGGGAGGCGTCGCCGCCGCCCGTCGCGCCCCACGCGTCCGCGACCGACTCGGCGCGGACGACGACGGCGACCGAGCCTTCGGGCGCGACGAGAAACTTGCTGGCGGCCTTCGGCTCGGCGCGCGCTCGGGCCGGCTCGGCGCCCCGGCCAACGCTCATGATTTCGAGATCCTGCTGCGCCACCGTCCCCGAGTCGTCGTAGCTGATCCGCCAGAGGGGCACGCGCAGCTCGCCGTCGGCGCCGTAGAAGAACCTGCCGAAGCCCCCGGTCGCGCTCGCTTCGAGCGTGCGCGCGGGCCGGTAGTCCTTCGTGCTCGCCTCGTAGGCGACGGCCGAGCCTTCGCCGTGGAAGAGCACGCGCCGGCCGTCGGGCGAGAAGGTGGCCGCCGAGACGTTCGAGGCGAGCGGCACGCGCGCGACGACCTCGCCGCTCTCGGAGTCGAGCACGAGCGCCAGCGAGCCCGGCTTGAACGCGCCCCAGTCGGCCCACCCGACGTAGTCGCGCTCGCGCGTGCCGCCCTCGACATCCTTGTTGGCCGCGAACTTGACCTTGAGGCGGTCGCGCGTCCAGTCGAGAATCTCGGCCGAGTCGTAGGCGGGCAGCCGGAGTCGGGCGACGACGGCCGAGTCGGCGGCCGACCCTTCGCGCTGCGTGACGCGCGTCACGCGGGCCGTGCCCCACGGCTGCTGCATTTCTTCAGACCACCTGAGCGCGGGCGGCTCGTCGGCCGCCGAAGCCCCGGCCGTGTCGGCCGTGACGACCGCCGCGGCCGCGTCGGACGCCGCCCCCGCTTCGCGCGCTTCTTCGCCGCGCGCGCGCGCGGCGCGGCGCGGCGTCTCCGCGGCGACGTTGCTGTTCGTAGTGGTGACGAGGGCCGCGCTGTCGTGCGCGTCCTGCGTCGGCGCGGCGAGGGCGTGCCACATGGCCGAGCCCGTCGCGATGGCGAGCGCGAAGGCGGCGAGTCGTGCGCTGAGTCGCATATTTTTTCCTCCGTTCACGCGTGCGATTGTGCGCGCGAACGGGGCCGGCCGACACGCGCGCGCCAACAGCCCGCGCGGGTTGCGAGCCGCGAGCGCCCGGTGTGGTTACCCACACAAAAAAATCCGCGCCCTCCGCGGATTCCCGGCGTCGTTGGCGCTACAAAATCCCGTAACGCGAAGGACGCGAAGAATCCGCGGAGGGCGCGGAGTCCGTTTTTACTTCGGAGCGGGCTACTCTTTCTTGTCGCCGAACATACCGCCGAGCCCGCCGAGCGCGTCGCCCGCCCGGTCGGCGATGCCGCCGAGCGCGCCGCCCTGACCGCCCGCGCTCAAAGCGCCGTCGAGATGCCCCGCGACGGGCGCGGGCAGACGCTGCTTGAGGAAGCCCAAGACCGTCTCGACGGCCGTGCGCGCCTTGTCCTCGCCGATGCCCGTGCGCTCGGCCACCTGCTTAATCAACTCGTCCATTAGCGTTCTCTGCTCCTTCGTCAGATGAAGACGACCGTCTGAAGGCTCGGGATGTCGAAGCGGCGCCGGCAGCGCGGGTTGTTGCAGTTGAGCGTGTCGTCGACGCGCACCATGTAGTCGCGCGCCTTCGAGAACTGCGCGCGCTGCTGCTCGTTCATGCCGCGCGGCGGCTGGTGCTTTTTTGTGCGGCGCAGCCAGCGCACGTCGTAGTCGTTGCGCTCGCGGCAGTGGGGGCAGGAGAAGTTCGCGCGCTTCGTCTCCTGCCGCTCGTCGAAAAAGTCTCTCTCGTTCATAAGTGAAGCCGTCAACCCTTAGCTGTTAGCGATAGCCGTTAACCGAAGTCCTAGCCCTGCCTCTGCTCGCGCCTCCTGTGGCGGAGGACGATGAGGAGGCCGACGAGGGCGTTGAGCAGGAGTATCGAGTTGGTGACGATGAAGACGGGGTCGCCCGTCAGCACGCTGTAGGTGGTGAAGCCGATCGAGGCCGCCATCTGGCCGACGAAGAGCCACTTCGAGACGCCCTCGCTCGAACCCTCCTTCCACTGCTTGAAGACCTGCTTGGCGAGCGTCAGGATGAGTATCCCCGAGCTGACCCACCCCACGACTTCCGTCATCACAAGGCTCCCCCTCGTCCCCGTCCGCCCGCGCTCCCGTGTCTGGTCGGCGGCATTATCCCAGAAACCGCGCTCAGGCCAAAAGGCGTCTCACCGTCTCGACGAGCGCGGCCGGGTCGATCGGCTTCGGCTCGTAGGCGTCCGCCCCTTGCGCGAGCGTGTAGGCGGCGTTGCCGAAACTCGTCCCCGTCGTGACGACGATGGGGACGCGCGCGATCGCGTCGGTGTCGCGGACGCGGCGGACGAGGTGGACGCCGTCGGCCGCCGGCATCTGGATATCGGTGACGATGAGGTCGGGGCGCTCCGAGACGGCCAGCTCGTAGCCGGCGACGCCGTCGGGCGCGGTCGAGACGGCGTAGCCCCTGCGCTCCAGCGTCATCCGCATCAGCTCGCGCGTGTCGTCGTCGTCCTCGACGATGAGAATCCTCTTCGTCATCAATCGTCCGTTCGCTCGCACAGCTCGCGCAGGAGGCGGAAGCTGTAGATGCCCGCGTCGTGGCCGTCGCTCCAGCGGAAGTTGAGCGCGTAGCGGCCGACCAAATCGACATCGGCTATCGTCAAATCGTCGGGCACGCTCTCGGGCCGCAAGACCCTCTCGCCCGTCCACTCGTTGACGCACCGCGCGCACGGGCACGCGCGCCGCAGCTTGGCCGCCGCGTAGCGGCACTCGCGCCCGTCCGCCCAAGTGACGCGGACGCGCGCGTCGCCCTCCTGCATTATCTCGCGCGGCTCGACCGCCGGGCCGCGCCGCGGCGCTACGGAGTCAGTCATAAAAAGTGCTCAGGCGTTCTCGCGCAGCGCGCGCTCGACCTCGTCGGCCGTGACCCGCCAGTGCGAGGCCGACCAGACGACCTTGCCGTTGCGCAGAACGAGCGCCTGCGGCGACTCGTGTGCGACGCCCGTGCGCTGCGCGATCTCGTTCGACAGTTGCCGCGCCTGCTGCACGACGACGAGCGCGACGGCCGCGCCGACCTGCGACATCTCGCGGTAGGCCGCCGCCGAAATCGGGCACGTCGTGCTGTGTTTGAAGACGAGGACGGGAGCCTCGTGCGAGCGCTCGACCAGCCCGTCCAACGCGCCCGCGTCGGCGACCTCGTTGAATCCTTTACCCATCGGTCAACCCTTCGCCATGAATTCGGAAATCTTGACGCCTCGATATTAGCCCGCGCGCCCCTCATTCACAACGCGCCGCGCGGGCCCCGGCCGCACGCCTTTCCGCGCGGCCGTCCAATTTTTTCGCCGGGCGGGGCGAGCAACGCGGGTTAAAAATCCGTCAACAAAGAGTAGGGCCGGAGCGTTTAAGTCTCCGGGAGGTTTTCAGAAGGTGCTTCCGACGCGCCCCCAATCGTCGATCTCCCTGCCGGTTGCTCCCGCCAGAGCGGAAGCGTCTCGCGCCCGTGCGAGGTGAACGCTTGAAGAAATTGAACGCCATCGAGATTCTCGGCCGGAGGTCGAAGGCTTTTCTGGTGACCGTGGCGCTCCTCGTCGTCGCCGCGCTCGCCGTCCTAAACTACCTTTCGGGGCCGGACGTCTCTTTTCTCATCTTCTACATCGCGCCCGTTTTTCTGACGGCGTGGTTCGTCGGCCGGCGGGCCGGGCTGCTGATGTGCGCGTGCGTCGGGCTGACGTGGTTCGTCGTCGCCGAGTTGACCTCCGACCACTACTCGTCGCGCGCCGTGCCCTTCTGGAACGCGGCCGTCACGCTCGGCTTCATCGTCACGCTGACGCTCGTCGTCGCGGCCTTCAAGCGCTCGCACGAGAAGGAGCGCGAGCTGGCGCGCACGGATTACCTGACCGGCGCTTTCAACGGCCGCGCGTTCGCCGAGGCGGCCGAGGCCGAGATCAACCGCGCGCGCCGAAACCTCCTGCCCTTCACGGTCTTCTACATGGACGTTGACGACTTCAAGCTCGTCAACGACCGCGACGGGCACAGCACGGGCGACCGCCTGCTGCGAGTCGTCGCCGAGACCATCCGCGAGAGCGTGCGCACCATCGACGTGGTCGCGCGTCTCGGCGGCGACGAGTTCGCGGTGCTCCTGCCGGAGACCGACGGCGGCGCGGCCGAGGTCGTCATCCGGCGCGTCCGTCGCCAACTGACGGAGGCGGCGCGCGCCGAAGGCTGGCCCGTCACCTTCAGCCTCGGCGTCGTGACGTGGGACGTGCCGCCCGCCTCGCTCGACGAGATGCTGCGCGCGGCCGACGGGCTGATGTACGCCGCCAAGCGCAACGGCAAGAATCGCATCCTGCACAAAATCTGGAGCGCGCCCGCGACGGCCGCCTGACCCGCGCACTCACCCGAAATGACTCTCCCGCGCCACGCGACGCACAGACTCGCCGCCGCCGTCGCCGCCCTCTTGTGTCTGGCGGTCGCCGCGTCCGCGCGGCAGAAGTCGCCGCCGCGCGAGGCGGCGGCGGAGTTCCGAGTCCACGCGGGCTTCAAGTCGAAGTTCCTTCCGAAAGAGCGCCGGCTCATCGTCCACCTCCCGCGCGGCTACGCGCGCGACGAGTCGCGACGCTACCCCGTCCTCTATATGCTCGACGGCGCGACCGTCTTCGCCGCGTGGCGCATCGACGAGACGGCGCACGCGCTCGCCGCGGCCGGCGAGATCGAGCCGCTCATCATCGTCGGCGTCCCGCACGGCGGCTCGCAGGCGATGCGCACGGACGAGTACACGCCCACACGCATACTCGGCACGGGCGGCGGCAAGGGCGACCGACTCGGCCGGATGCTCGCCGAGGAGGTGAAGCCCCTTATCGACTCGCAGTACCGCACGCTCGCGGGCGCGGAGCACACGGCGCTCGGCGGCGTCTCCTTCGGCGGCCTCGTCTCGCTCCACGTCGGCCTCAAGCACCCCGAGGCGTTCGGCCGCCTCGCCGTCATGTCGCCGTCGGTCTGGTGGGACGACATGGTCATCCTGCGCAGCGTCAGGTCTTTGAAGTCGCGGCCGGCGACGCGCATCTGGCTCGACATGGGGACTGCCGAGGGGCGCGAGATGCATCACAACGCGCGGCGCCTGCGCGACGAGCTCGTCAAAAAGGGCTGGACGCTCGACGGCGACCTCGCCTACTTCGAGGACGTGGGCGCGGAGCACACCGACGCCGCTTGGGCCCGGCGCGCCGGACGCGTCCTCAAGTTCCTCTTCCCCGCGCGCTCGCCGGCCGCGCCCGCTTCGTCCGTGCGGTAACCGAAAGCGTCCCGCTCGTCACAAAACGCTTCACGCCCGCCCGCCGCCTTGTCATCATCGCCCGATGACGAGAGACCACGCGCGGCGCGCGAGCGCCGCCACCACGCGCGCGCTTTTCGCGCTCGCGCTCGCGTCGCTGCTCGCCTTCACGCTCGCGACGGCGCGGCAGAACGGCGCGAAGCGCGACGCGAGATTCTACGAGCAGGAGGCGGCTAAGGCTCACCGCGAGAAGAACTACTCGGCCTACCTCGAAAATATGCGCGCGGCCGTCGCGCTCCGTCCCGAACACCCGCGCCTGCTCTACAACCTCGCGGGCGCGCACGCGCTCGCGGGCCAGCGCGCCGACTCCCTGCGCCTGCTCGCGCGCGTCGCCTCGATGGGCCTCTACTACCCGGCCGAGCGCGACGCGGACTTCGACTCAATCAAAGACACCGACGAGTTCAAGGCCGCGCTCCGGCGCTTCGCCGCCAACCGCGAGCACACGGGCCGGAGCACCGTCGGCTTCGTCCTCAAAGAGCGCGGGCTCGTCGCGGAAGGGTTGGCCTACGACCCGGCCGAAAAGGTTTTCTACGTGAGCAGCGCCTACCGGCGGAAGATTCTGCGCGTCGACGCGAAGGGCGAGGCGCGCGAGTTCGCCGGGGAGCGCGAGGGGCTTCTGAGCGTTCTGGGGATGAAGGTCGACGCGCGCCGCCGTCACCTCTGGGTCGCCGCCAACGCGAACAAGTTGATGACGGACTTCGACGCGCGCGACGACGGCGCGGCCGCCGTCTACAAGTTCGACCTGAAGGGCGGCAAACTCCTGAAGCGTTACCCGCTCGCGAACGCGCCGCGCAAGCACGGCTTCGGCGACTTGGCCGTCCACCCGAACGGCGACGTTTACGTCACCGACTCACTCAGCCCGGCCGTCTACCGCATCACGCGCGCCCGCGACGAGCTTGAGTTGTTTCTCGAAGACGAGCGCCTCGCCTCGCCGCAGGGGCTCGACTTTTCGCCGGACGGCCGCAAGCTTTTTCTGGCCGACTACGCGCGCGGCCTCTTCGCCTTAGAGCTTCGGTCGAAGACGCTGACGCCACTTCCCGCGCCCCCGGACGCGACCGTGCTCGGCATCGACGGACTCTACTCCCACCGCGGCGCGCTCGTCGCCGTGCAGAACGGCACGAACCCGCACCGCGTCGTCCGCGTCCTTCTCGACGACGAGCGGACGGCCGTCGCGTCCGTCGCCGTCGTCGAGGCCAACAACCCCTTGTTCGACGAGCCGACGCTCGGCGTCGTCGTCGGCGACACCTTCTACTACGTCGCCGCGAGCGGTTGGGGCGCGTTCGACCGCGAAGGCAAGCTCCCGCCGCCCGAACGGCTCAAAGAGCACGTCGTCTTAAAGGTCAAACTCGATTGAAGCGACTCGATTGAAGAGACTCGGTTGAAGGCCGGACTTTAATTGCGCCGCGCGCGTGTTAACCTTGTCGGCATGAGCGCGGAAGACGCGAGGCTGGTGGAGCCGACGGAAGAGTTGCGCGAGGAGTTTCTCGCGATGGCCGAGGAGTGGCGCGCGGCGGGCGACGCCCGCTACGACGAGCCGCTCGCGGACTTCGACGCGCACCTGCGAGCTCTGCTCGACGCCCCGCGCGGCGTCGGCCTCGCGCCCGACCGCGTGCCCTACAATATGTTCTGGCTCGTCGCCGGCGGGCGCGTCGTCGGCCGCAGCGGCATACGCCACCGACTCAACGCCCTGCTCGAACGCGAGGGCGGACACGTCGGCTACGACATACGCCCCTCCGAGCGGCGCAAAGGCTACGGCACGCTCATCCTCCGCCTCACGCTCGAACGCGCCCGCGCGCTGGGCTTCGGCCGCGTCCTGCTCACCTGCGACGCCGACAACGTCGCGTCGGCGCGCGTCATCGAGAAGTGCGGCGGCGTCTTCGACTCACACGCCGTCTCCGAGCGCACCGGCAAGACCATCTCGCGCTACTGGATTCAGCTCTAGCCCGCTCACCCTTCGTAGATGTCGCTGACGTAGTCCTGCACCATGCGGTCGCTGCTGAAGGCCGGGGCGAGCGTCTTGATGGCGCGCTTCATCATCTCCGTCCAGCGGCGCGGGACGCCCTGCTCGTCGCGCCCGTCGTAGAAGGCGGGGACGACCTGCGTCTCGATGGTGCGGTAGAGCGATTCGGCGTCGGCCCTGTCCTGCGCCTCCGGGTTTTCGGGCTGCGGAGAATCGTCGCCGACGGCCCAACCGTTCGTCCCGTCGAAGCCTTCGGGCCACCAGCCGTCGAGAATCGAGAGGTTCAGCCCGCCGTTCATCGCGACCTTCTGGCCGCTCGTGCCCGACGCTTCGAGCGGCCGGCGCGGGACGTTCATCCACACGTCGACGGACTGCACGAGCTGGCGCGCAATCTCTTGGTCGTAGTCCTGAAGAAAAACGGCGCGCGCGCTCACGCGCGGGTCGAGCTTCCAGAGCGCGATCTGCTGGAGGATGAGCTTCGCCTCCTGATCCTGCGGGTGCGCCTTGCCGGCGAAGACGAATTGGACGGGCCGCGCCGGGTCGTTCAAGAGGCGCACGAGGCGGTCGGGCTCGGTCAGAATCAAGTCCCAACGCTTGTAGGCCGCGACGCGGCGCGCGAACCCGATGGTCAGGGCCTCGGGGTCGAACATCGTGCGCGCCGCCTCGGTGAACTCGGCCGACTCGCCCGCGCGCGTGCGCTGGTGGTGCGTGCGCGCGCGGACGAAGGCGACGAGCCTCTGCTTGAGCAGTCGGCTCGCGCGCCACAACTCCTCATCAGGGATGGCGTCGACCTTCGAGGCCCAACGCTCGGGGTCGCGCAAGACTTCGGCCCAGCCCTCGCCGACGTGCCGCTCGAAGACCGAGCGCAGGAGCGGCGAGACCCACGTCGGCGCGTGGACGCCGTTCGTGACGTGGGTGATGGGAACGTCGCCGACGGCGCGCCCCGGCCACATCTTCAGCCAGAGCTCGCGCGACACCTCGCCGTGCTTGCGGCTGACGCCGTTCGTCGAGCGGCACATCCGGAGCGCGAGCGGCGTGAGCCCGAAAGGCTCGCGCTCGTCGCCCCCCGTGACGCGCCCGAGGTTCAGAAACTCCTCGCGCGAGAGGTTGAGCGACTGCCAGAAATTTTCGCCGAAGCACTTCTCGACGAGCTGCGCGCTGAACTCGTCGTGACCGGCGGCGACCGGCGTGTGCGTCGTAAAGACGCAGCGCGAGCGCACGGCGTCGGCCGCCGCGTCGAACGCTTCGCCCGTCTCGGTCAGCTCGCGCGCGAGTTCGAGCGTGAGAAACGCCGAGTGGCCCTCGTTCAGATGAAAGACGTGCGGCTCGACGCCGAGGCGGCGCAGCAGGCGCACGCCGCCTATCCCTAAGACCATCTCCTGCACGCAGCGCGTCTCGCGGTCGCCGCCGTAGAGGTGGCCGGTGATGAGGCGGTCGATGCCGTCGTTCTCGTCAATCTTCGTGTCGAGCAGGTAGAGCGTGACGCGGCCGATCTCCGCGCGCCAAGCCTGCACGAGCACGCGGCGGCCGCGCACCGAAAGCTCGACGCGGAGGGGCGCGCCGTTCTCCTCGCGCACGAGCCGCAGGGGGAGGTCGGGCAGGTTCACCTCGTTGTAGCTTTCGGCCTGCCAGCCGTCGCGCGTCAGGCGCTGGCGGAAGTAGCCGTGGTGGTAGAGGAGGCCGACGGCGACGAGCGGCAGCCCCAAGTCGCTCGCCGACTTCAGGTGGTCGCCCGCGAGCACGCCCAAGCCGCCCGAGTAGAGCGGCAGAGAGTTGTGCACGCCGAACTCGGCGCAGAAGTAGGCGACGGGGCGCTCGCGCGTGACCTTGCGTGCGTGCGCGGCGGCCCACGTCGGCGCGTCCTCACTCAGGTAGCGGTCGAACTCTTCGGCGAGCCGCGCGACGCGCGCGGTGTAGGCGGGGTCGGTCGCCATCCACGCCAGAGAGTAGTCGGAAGTCTCCCTGAGCAGGCGGCGCGGGTTGTGTTCGCAGCGCTCCCAGAGCTCCGGGTCTAGGTCGCGAAAGACGGCCGCGCCGTCGCGCGCCCAACTCCACCAGTAGTTCCAAGAGACGCGTCTCAAAGGCTTGAGCGTCTCCGGTAGGGCGCGCCCATCGTTCTCACTCAACGTCGGCCCGGCCTCCTTCAACAGTGCTTGACTCATTCTTGTTCGTGACCACTCCCTTGAACTCTTGGTGACGTAAAAAGACCTCCGCGTCCACGTCGGAGAAGAAGACGAAGCGGACTTCGGACGGGGCGGAGGCCGCGCCCGCGAGGAACGCGGCGACCGCGCGCGACGCGACGCGCGCCGCCTCCTCGCGCGGGTAGCCGTAGACGCCCGTCGAGACGGCGGGGAGCGCGACCGTGTTCAAGCCGTGCTCGGCCGCGAGCGCGAGCGAGTTGCGGTAACACGCGGCGAGCAGCTCGGCCTCGCGCCCTCGTTCAGCGCCCCAGACGGGGCCGACCGTGTGAATCACGTAACGCGCCGGAAGCTCGCCGCCGGTCGTGATGACGGCCTCGCCCGTCGGCAAGCCCTTCGGATGGCGCGTGCGCCGAATCTCGCGGCACGCTTCCAGAATCGCGGGGCCGCCCGCGCGGTGAATCGCGCCGTCTACGCCGCCGCCACCGAGCAGAGACGAGTTGGCGGCGTTGACCACGGCGTCAACCTTCTGGCGCGTGATGTCGCCGACGAGGACGCGCACGCGCCCCCCGGCCAGCACCGACTTCGTTTGTTCGTCCGACGAATCTACCATCAAAGCACACCCCGGCGCGAGCGGAAGGGCGGAGGCAAAAAGTTTAAGGCGTTTGGGATTTCAGAGTTGAAATTTGAGATTCGAGAATTGAAATCTCGTATCGTGAGTCGTCTTTGCGGCGCTCAAGCGTCCGCGTCTCCCTCTTCGTCGCCCGCGTCGCGCGGCTCGACGCTGACCTCGTCGAACATATCTTGGCGGCGCAGGGCCTCGGCCACGCCGCGCGCCTTGTGCTCGGTGAGCGGGTGTTCGGGGTCTGTGCTGGCGACCTCGAAGACGCCGTCGTCGATCATCGTGATGCCGAGCGAGCCGAGCGTGACGCCGGGCGTCAAGACGATGTCGCCGAGGTTGTGCAGGCGGAAGCGGCCCGTCTCCTCGACCCAGTCCTCGATGAACGGGTCGCGCAGGGCGTGCTCGGCTTCGCCCTCGCTGAGGTAAGAGCCTTCGACGATGAGGCAGAACTCTCTGTTTCCCATATCCAGCGGGCGGGTAAGGTTAATTCAACACCGGCGCGGGCGGGCGGACGCGCCGCGCGACGCTTCGTGTGCGGGCCGCTAACTTTACCACCGCGCGCCCGCGCCCGCCAAAAACTTTTCGCGCGCGCGCCGCGACAAAAAAAAGCGCGCGGCCGTCGGACGCTTGGCGTGCGTCCGACGGCCGC